>CAZQIO010000001.1:0-70637 GCA_964593405.1 uncultured Candidatus Saccharibacteria bacterium
AATTTGAATACCAGCCAGAAGAATAATATCTTTTGTCGAAAATTTTTGGCATTTTTCTTTTAACAAAATCTTACTTTAATCTTCTTTTCTGTCAAGTTTTTATTTTTTGTGTTAAAATGAGATCAAAAATGAAAACAGGAATTGCCACAATTCCTTTAGATTATGGAAAATGTCCAAGATGGCTTTTTGAGCGAATGAAAAGGCTTTCTCGAGCCATTGCTTTGGCAATTGTTGAGGAATTTGGGCCGGAAGAATTGTTGAAAAGATTAGCGGATCCAATTTGGTTTCAAAGTTTAGGATGTGTGATTGGGTTTGATTATAATTCCTCAGGATTGACTACAACAACTTTAGGGGCGTTGAAGGAAGGATTGCGGGGGTTGGAAGATGAATTGGGAATTTTCATTTGTGGTGGAAAAGGAAAAACATCACGGAAAACTCCAGATGAAATTAAAATGATAGGACTAACTCGTGGCCTCGATTTTTTTGAAAAATTAATTTACGCCTCAAAAATTACGGCAAAAGTTGATTCTTGTTTAATTCAGGATGGCTTTCAAATTTATCATCACAATTTTATTTTCACAAAGGATGGAAAATTTACCGTAGTTCAGCAAGGGATGAATACAAGTTTGCAGAAAGCAAGAAGGTACCATTGGCTTTCTTTGAAAATTAGTGATTTTACTGAAGAACCTCATTTTGGAATTGTTTCAGATGTTAAATTCAAACCTTTAAATTTAGTTGCCAAAGAAAGTAAAAAAAACAAAGAAATTTCTACTGAATTAGTCAGAGAAGAACCAAAAACTTTTTTAAAAGAAATTAAGTTAATTTCAGAAAAATCAAATGAATTAATTAGACAGAGAAGGTTACCTGGATTTTGCGAAATGGAATTGAAAGATGTTGAATTTCATTGGCATCCAGTATTAAAAGAAAAATTTGACATTAAAAGATTAAAAAAGATAGTTGAGAGAGCCCACTTTCTCAGACCAAAAAATTTTGAACAACTTTTAATGGTAGAAGGAGTAGGACCAAAAACGATTAGAGCTTTGAGTTTGGTTTCAGAAATAATCTATGGAGCAAAACCATCTTATGAAGATCCGGCAAGATATTCTTTTTCTGTTGGGGGAAAAGATGGAACCCCTTACCCTATTGACAAGAAAACTTATGATAAGTTACTAAAAGTTATTGAAAGGGGAATTGAAATGGCCAAAATATCTCAAAAAGAGAAAAATTTAGCAAAGCAAAGGTTATGGGGAAAGAATCCCCAAAAAGAAGAAAATTTTTGATCAGAAAAAAACAAAAGAGGAGAAAAAAGATAAAAAAGTTAAAAGAAAAGTATTTGAAGGCAAAGACAAAGGAGGAAAAGGAAAAAATTATTGAGAAAATTTTAAAAATTGCGCCTCACTATCCGATTGAGAATATTTTAAAATTGGATGAACAACAAAAAACAACTTTTTAAATTCTTTCTTTCAGAGAGCATTTTGTTTTCTCTAACTTTCTTTTTGGGAATTTTGGGAGCTACAAAATCAAAAAAAATTTTTTCTCTTGAAAAAATCGAAATTCCTCAAATTTCTCTTTTTAATTTCCTTTTGAGTTTTGCCATTGCAACTCTTTTTGTTTTCTTTTTAACAAAATTTTTAAAATCAAGTTTAATCAAAGGGAAAATTTACAAAACCCTCTTTGTGTTGACTTCTCTTTTTTCAGGAACAATCTTTTTTGAAATTTTCTTTGGCGAACCAATAGCTTTGATTTTAATGCTCTTTTTTGTTTTTTGGTGGCTAAAAAAGCCAAACGTTTTAAATCAAAATCTTTTAATGATTTTTGGCATTTCTGGAATTTGCTCTATTTTAGGGCTTTCCTTCAAACCAGAAAATTTAATTTTAATTTTGATTTTGCTTTCAATTTACGATTTTTTGGCAGTTTATAAAACAAGACACATGGTAGAAATTGCAAAAGGAATGATAGAGCAAAAAATAATTTTTGGTTTTGTCATTCCACCAGATTTTTTATCTTTTGGAGAAAGTGTTGAAAAAATAGAACCTGGAGGGAAATTTTTAATTTTGGGAGGGGGAGACGTTGCTTTTCCTCTTTTGCTTTCCGTTTCTTTGATCCCCTTTGGAATTTTGAAAGCAACAATAGTTTCCATTTTCTCTTTAATAGGTTTATTTTTTAGTTTTTTAATTTTCTTTTTTCAAAAAGAGAGAAAACCAATTCCAGCCTTACCCCCAATCGCTTTCTTTTCCATAATTGGCTTTTTAATTACCTCGTTTATTTGATAGACTAAAAATATGCTAGATAGAAAAAGGAAATATTTGCAGATTGCTTTTAATCGCAATTTAGAGGAAATAAAATCAATGATTTATTCTTTGCCTTTGTCAGACCAAATCTTAATTGAGGTTGGATATCCTTTAATTAAAAGATACGGCGTTGAAGCAATCAGGAAAATAAGGCAATGGTGGACAGAGAAAATCTTCACTCATTTAATTGAGATTCCTTCAACTAAATCAAAATTGCTTACTCATTTTCTTATCAAATCACTTTCTAAAACATTGACGGAAGACCAAAGAGAGCTAGCACAAAAAGAAACAGAAACTACCTTTGCCCCCTACATCGTTGCAGATTTAAAATGCATGGATAGAGCCTTTGCTGAAGTTGAAACTGCAAAATTAGCTGGGGCTTCCGCAGTTACTTGTTTGGGGCTCGCTCCAACAGAGACAATCAATTTGTTTGTTGAAAAATGCGAAGAATTCGGGCTTGATTCAATTCTTGATATGTTAAACGTTGATTATCCTTTTGAGGTTTTGCAAAAACTAAAAAGGCCACCAAAAATCATTATGCTTCATCGTGGAGTTGACGAAGGAGAAGAAAACAAAGAGAGAGAAATTCCTTATCATGAAATAGAGAGGATAAAAAGCGTTTACGATGACGTTTTAATTGCAGTTGCCGGAGGAGAAACGATTGAAGAAGTTGTTCACGGAACTTTCAACGGTGCTGACATTGTGGTAGTTTGGCGACTGTTTAACGAGAATCAAGAAAACATTACAAAATTGGCCAACGAATTTCTAAAAGAAATAAAATGATTCTAACCAAAAAACAAAGATATCTTCAGATTGCTTTAAACAGCACCATTGAAGAGGCAAAGAAAATTATTGCCCAAATTCCTTTTTCTGAAAGAATTTTGATTGAGGTTGGAACTCCAATGATAAAAATTTATGGCCAGAAGGCAATTTTAGAGATAAAAAACAACCTGCCCAACGGAACCTACATTGTTGCCGACACAAAATGTTCTGATTTAGCCTCAAGGGACGTAAAGATGGTGGCTGAGGCTGGGGCTCGAGCTTTAACCTGTCTTGGAGTAGCTCCAATAGAGACGATCGATAGATTTATCAGAGATTGTGAAGATTTTGGTTTAGATTCAATGATTGATATGATGAACGTAAAAGATCCGGTAAATGTTTTAAAAAAGCTAAAAAAACTTCCAAAGGTAGTGATAATTCATCGAGGAGTGGATGAAACTGAATTTTCAAAAGAAAAGCAAATTCCTTTTTATCAAATAAATCAGATCAAAAACAATTTTGATGTTTTGGTTTCAGTAGCAGGAGGGGACACTATTGAAGAAGTTCAAAGAGCAATACTTAACGGGGCCGATATCGTCGTAGTTTGGAAAGCTTTTTATCAAAGCACAAAAGAGACGGCAAAATTGGTCAATGAATTTTTAAAAGAAATCAAATAAAAGCTTTTATTATGGAAACTCTCAATACAAATTTTTATTCTCCTATAAATCTTTATTTTCCTTTAGTTTCTGTAGTTTTTTTGTTTTTGCTGGCTGTGTTTTTTTTGGCAACAACGAAAGGAGTTAGATAGTAAAGAAAAGGAAATTCAAAAAATTTTAGCAATAGACCCCAACAACAAAACAGCAACGGAAAAATTAGAAAAGATAAAAAGAAAAAGAAAACTTTACGCTCTTTTAGAACCTATTTTGATGATTTTTTTTGCAACAGCAATGAGCCTCTACTTTATTTTAAAAATCCTTCCTCCTATTTACCGATTACTCGGTTTTTAACTTTTCTACTTACCAAAAATAATTTTTTGCCCTCTTTTAAGCAAATCTTTTTTAATTCCTTCCAACGACAAACCTAACAACTTGTCCAGTTCTTGCAACATCTAATGTCTTTCTAAAACTCTCAATGTTCAAAACTCTAAACCCTCACTCCACCTACTTGTCCCCACATTCCTGTTGAAATTTCTCCACTTTCCACAATACCTGCCACAACCACTCTCTTTCCCCGCATTTCGAACACATTTTCAACTAAAAAATAGCTGACTCTGCCATATTCAAAATTCTCTATTCTCTCTTTTTTCTCTCTTCTATTAAGGATTTTAGGCCCTCCAAAATTTCTACTGGTAAAGCAAAGATTACAGTTTTTGATGGATCGGGCTGAATTTTTTCTATCGTTTCTAAAGTCCTCAAAGACAAGCCACCAGAAACAGAACTCAAAATTTCAGCTGCCTTTTTCAGGTTTTCAGCTGCTTTTACTTCTCCCTCTGATTTAATAATTATTGCTCTTTTTTCCCTCTCTGATTCTGCCTGAGCAGCCATTGCCCTCTTCATTGCCGCTGGCAATTCAATATCTTGGATTTTAATTGCCGTAATATCAATTCCCCAGGCTGCAGTTTCAGTATCGACAATTTTCTTTATTTCCGAAGCTATCTTTTCCCTTTCTGCCAGCAGGGTATCTAGTTCTACCCCACCAATGACGTCTCTTAAGGTGGCTAAGGCATATTGAGAAATGGCATAAGAATAATTTTCAACCTCCAAGACAGCATTTTCTGCTTTTTCAACCTTAAAAAAGACAACCGCATTTACTCCCACAGGAACGTTATCTTTTGTTATTGCCTCTTGCCTTGGAACATCGATCGTTGTCACTCGCATGTCAACTTTTATCATTTGTTGGATTCCAGGAAAAATCCAGCGAAGACCGGGATTGTAGGTTCCAGTATACTTTCCCAATGTCAAAACTACTCCTCTCTCATATTGGTTGATTATTTTAAAACCCGAAGCCAAGAAAAAAATTATCAAGATTATTGACCAGAAAAGTACCGAAAAAAATACCGATTCCAGCAACATAATTTCAAATTAATTATAAAAACATTTTTGTTATCGACCTTTTTACCGTTTATTTTTATAATAAAACAAAACAAAAAGAAAAGGAAGAAAAAAATCGAGATGGAAAAATTAAATCAAGAAATTAGAAATTGCAAAAAATGTCCTTTGTGGAGATTGAGGAAAACTGCTGTTCCTGGAGAGGGGCCAATTGATGCAAAAATTTTTATTTGTGGTCAAGCTCCCGGGATTGAAGAAGACAAAACAGGGAGGCCTTTTTGCGGAAGGGCAGGGAAATTTTTGGACCATTTGTTGAATTTGGCAAAAATAGAAAGGGAAAAAGTTTTTATAACTTCTCCTTTGAAATGCCTTCCCCAACCTCCCCCAAACAGAAAACCTAAAAAAGAAGAAATCGAAGCTTGCTTACCTTATTTGAAAAGACAAATTGAAATTGTGAATCCAAAATGTTTTATTTTGCTTGGCGAAGTTGCTTTCTCAGTGTTTTTTCCGGATAAGAAATTGAAAGATTTTAGAGGAAAATTGATTGAAAAAGATGGAAAATTTTATTTTCCGACTTATCATCCTGCTGCTGGCCTGAGGTTTCCAATTTTCAAAAAGATTTTAGAGAAAGATTTCAAAAGATTAAAAAATCATCTCAAAGTTTTTACCATGTAGGTTTCTTTTAATTTGTAGCCAATTTTTCTCCAATAATCCCTTACTCCCACTCCAGAAATTGAACAAATTTTTTCCACACCAAATTCTTTTTTTGCAATTTTTTCAGCTTTTTTAATTAATTTCTTTCCTAACCCTCTGTGCTGAGGAGCTAAAATTTTTTCTCCCAAAGGGACCATTTGGCCAAAAGTTTGAATTTCCCTAATAATTGCCGCATCTTTTAAAACCTTAAAAACTGGTAAAAATTCACTATTTGGAATTCTCAATCTCAGAAAACTAAAAAGTTTTGTTCTATTTTTGTTTTCAAAACTCAAAAATATTTCTTTTCCACCAGAGGCTTCGTAATCTTCTCTGAACAAATAAATTTTCTCTTTTGGGTTGTAATTCTCTCTCACTTCTCTGCATCGAATGCATTTACACTTTAGTTTTTTATTTTTTAATTCTCTTTGGACTATTTCTCTCAAATTTGAAATTTTGCAACCTGCCACGATTTTTGTTGCCGGAATGTCCCTTTGAATTCTGGCTACTCTGACCCAGTATGGAAGAATAGATTTGATTTGGACCAAAAGCTCAATTAATTCTTTATCTGAGTAAGGTTTGTATTTTTTCTTTTTCCAAAGTTCATAAATTAAGCCTCCTTTTGTTACAACTGTTGGGTAAATTTTTATCCAATCTGGTTTGAAATTTTCATCCGAAAACAAGATTTTAAAACAATCAAAATCTTTTTTTAGATCGGAACCTAACAAATTTGGCATTAAATGGTACAAAACTTTAAATCCATAGTCTTTTAAAAGTTTTGTCGCTTTTGCAATCGTATTTTGGTTCAAACCAGTTTTGTTTTTTTCTAAAACATCATCAAAAATTGTTTGAACCCCCAACTCAACCATCGTCACTCCAAGTTCTCTCAAAAATTTGATTTCTTTTTCGTTTATAAAGTCTGGCCTTGTTTCAATCGAAATTCCGACAATTCTGTTTTTTGCTTTCTCATTTTTCCTTTGTTCTTTTTTTAACTCCTCGAACAAATGTACCACATTATTTTGCCATGGCAATATTTTGTGGTAGAATTTATTTTCGTTTGCTGCTCTGAAACATTCTTTGACAAACCAAATTCTGTAATTTTTTGGGTAAGCACTAAAAGTTCCTCCAACAATTCTCAATTCAATTTTGTCAGTTGGGTGCCCTTCGATCTTTAGCATTTCGATTCTTTTTTTCATTTGAAAATAAGGGTCAAAATTCAATCTCTTTGCCCTTTCTACGGCAGGTTCCCCCGACAAATAACTTTTTGGCAATCCCTTCTCTGTCGGGCAAAAAATACATTTTCCAGGGCAAAAATAAGGTTTTGTCAAAACAGAGACGTTAACAATTCCAGAGAGAGATCTTACTTTTCTCGTTTTCAAAATTTTCTCTAAGATTTTCGATCTTTTTATCCTTTTTTCGCGAAGTAATATTTGGTAAGCTTTAAATAGTTCAAAATTGCTTGGCAAAGGAATTTTAAATTCTTTGGCTATTTTCCTCTTAAAATTTGCCAAATCCCTTTCATTTTTAATTTTCTCTTTGATCAATTTTTGAACTACTTTCTCTAACATGGAAAAAAGTTTTGCTGAATATTTATTGCGAAAGACTCAATTAGATTATGACACAATTTCTGAAGAATTTTCAGCTACCAGAAGAGAAATTTGGGAGGAAATGAAATTTTTGTTTGATTTTTTAAAAAAAGGAGATAGGGTTTTGGATTTGGGTTGCGGAAACGGAAGATGGTACCCCCTTTTTAAAGAAAAAGAAGTTGATTATTTTGGGGTTGATTTTTCTGAAAAGTTAGTGGCAATTGCCAAAAAAACTTTTCCCGAAGCCAAATTTTTAGTTGCCAACGCCCTTTCTCTGCCTTTTGAAAACCATTTTTTTGATAAAATATATTCAATTGCGGTATTGCATCAAATTCCCTCTTTTGATTTTAGAATTCAGTTTTTAAAAGAGTGCAAAAGAGTTTTAAAACCTGAAGGAATTTTAATTTTGACAGTTTGGAAAATTTATCGACCAAAAGAGATGCTGCTTTTGTTAAAGTATACAATTTTGAAGATTTTGGGAAAGTCAAAATTGGATTTCAAAGATATTTTTGAACCCTGGGGCAAAAAAATTCAAAGGTACTATCATTGCTTTTCAAAAAGGGAGTTGGAAAATTTAGTAAAAAAAGCTGGCTTTGAAATTTTAAAATCTGGTTTGGTAAAAAACAAAAAGGGAAACAGAAAAAATTTTTTTGTTGTTTGCAAAAAGCCCTCGTAGTTTAATGGAAAAAACAGGGGCCTCCGGAGCCCCAGATGCTGGTTCGATTCCAGCCGAGGGCACTTGACACAAAAACTTTTTTTGATAAAAAAGGGTTTGAGGGGGTGCGGCCCAAAGTGGCCTAGGGTAAAGCAATTCTAGCGAAGGAGGCAAACGAGCCTAGGCATTTCTGAAGCCCCAGAAATGGAATTCCAAGTTTGCCGAATTCGCTAGGTTGCTCCCCCTCATTTTTTATTGGTAAAATGAAATTATGAGAAACAAAGAAAAATTTGAGATTGCAGTTTCTGGAGCAGCAAAGATTGAGCATTGTTGCAAAGAAATAGTTGAGCTTTGTGAAGAAGTAGGAAAAGAAATTGCAAAGCAAAATTGCAACTTAGTTACTGGAGCCACTACTGGAGTTCCTTATTTGGTGGCAAAGGCTTGCAAAAACGCTGGAGGTTTTGTCATTGGCTTTTCTCCAGCAGCAACCGAAGAAGCCCATGTTAAAGTTTACAAACTTCCAACAGATGTTTTTGATGTAATAGTTTATACTGGCGCAGATTACACAGGAAGGAATGTGATCATGACAAAATCGGCAGATGGAGTAATAATAATTTGCGGGAGAATGGGAACTTTGCACGAATTTGCCACTGCTTTCGAACTCCAAAAGCCAATTGGAGTTTTGGAGGGAAGCGGGGGAACGGCAGATAAAATAAGAAAGATTGCAACCGGTCCTTACAGAGGGGTAAAAAAGATAATTTATGAAAGAGACCCAAAAAAATTGGTTAGAAAATTGATCGAGGCAATTAAAAAAGAAAAAGCAAAAAACAAAAAAGGTCGAAAAAAATAAAATAAAAAATGGAAGAAATTACAGAGGGAAAATTAATCGGTAGAGTAACCCATTATTTTGGGAAAATTGGGGTTGCGGTCATTGAACTTCAAGACACATTAAGAGTTGGAGATAAAATAAGAATTGTTGGGGGAGAAACAGATTTTTCTCAAACAGTAGAATCGATGGAAATCGAACATCAAAAAGTAAATGAAGCAAAGGCTGGAGATTCGGTCGGACTTAAGGTTTTGCAAAAAGTTAGGGAAGGATACAAAGTTTACAAATTGTGACAAAAGAAGTTATCTTGAAACTTTTTTTATCTCTTTTTTTGGGAGCTTTAGTAGGTTTAGAGAGAGAACTTAAAAGAAAAGGTGCTGGCCTCCAAACCTACTCTTTAGTTTGTTTGGGTTCTTGTCTTTTTTCAGTAATTGCTTTTTCTTTGGCCAAACTCAAAATTATCGATCCTTCTGTGATTTTAATGGCAATTGCTGTTGGTATGGGTTTCATTGGTGGGGGTGCAATTTCTAGAGGAGAAAATCAAATCGTCGGTTTGACAACCGCTGCCGGTCTTTGGGCAGTTGCTGCAATAGGATTAGCAGTTGGAGCAGGATTTTATTTTTTGGCATTTTTGGCAACCATTTTTGTGCTGATAATTTTGGCTGGTTTTGGCAGGCTAGAAGAAAAAATCTTCAAAAAATAATTCGCATATTCGTAAAAAATTCGTCATTCGTAGATTTTATGGAATTTGTTGCGGATTTTCATTTGCACTCAAAGTATTCAAGAGCGACTTCTCAAAGGATGGATTTGGAAAATTTGGATAAATGGGCAAAGATAAAAGGAATTTTGGTTTTGGGAACCGGCGATTTTACACACCCTTTTTGGTTTCAAGAATTGAAAAATAAATTAGAACCAGCAGAGCCTGGGCTTTTTAAATTGAAAAATTCAAACTCCCAAACTCGCTTTTTGTTGACAACAGAAGTCTCTTGCGTTTTTCAAAGAAAAAACCAAGTCAAAAAAGTTCACTTGATAATTTTTTCTCCCTCTTTCGAAATTTGTGAAAAAATAAACAATGCAATTTCAAAATACGGAGATTTATCAGCAGATGGCAGGCCAACTTTGAATTTGGATGCGAAAGAATTGGTAAAGCTTGTCTTAACTATTTCTCAGGATTGTTTAATCGTTCCTGCCCATGCCTGGACTCCTTGGTTTTCGGTTTTTGGTTCCCGTTCTGGATTTAATTCATTAGAAGAATGTTTTGAAGATTGGACAGAATACATCTATTCAATAGAAACTGGCCTTTCTAGCAATCCTGAAATGAATTGGCGACTTTCAGCTTTAGATAAAGTCACTTTAATTTCTTGTTCTGATGCCCACTCTCCAGAACATATTGGTAGAGAAGCGAACGCTTTCAATACTCAATTGGATTATTTTTCAATCGTTGATGCAATAAAGAAAAAAGACAAAGAAAAATTTTTGTATACGATAGAATTCTTTCCAGAGGAAGGGAAATACCATTATGACGGCCACAGAAATTGTGGCATCTCTTTGCATCCAAAAGAAACAAAAAAATACAATGGAATTTGCCCTGTTTGTGGAAAACCCTTAACGATCGGTGTTTTAAACAGAGTTGAACAATTGGCAGACAGACCAGAAGGATTTGTTCCAGAAAATGCCATTCCTTTCAAAAGTTTAGTTCCCCTAGAAGAAATCATTGCCGATGCAATTTCTCAAAATCCCGGAACTTCAGAAGTTAAAAAACACTACCAAAATTTGATTTTAAATTTTGGAAACGAGTTTAATGTTTTACTCAAGACAAAAAGAGAAGATTTAGAGAGAGCTTCTTTGCCAGAAATTGCTGAGGGAATCTTGAGAGTTAGAGAGGGAAAAATTTTCATTGAACCAGGTTTCGATGGAGTTTACGGAAAGATTAAAATTTTCTCAAACAAAGAGAAAACGAAAGCTTTGCAACAAGGCACATTGTTTTGAGTTTATTTTTTAATTAAAATTTTAAATTAATGATTGATATTCATTGTCATCTCGAATTTATTGAAAACCCAATTGAGGTCATTGAGACGTCAAAAGGAAAAATGAAGGCAATTTTAACTAGTGTTGCCGACCCAAAGAATGCCAGGGCTGTTTTTGATTTGGAGAAAAAATATCCAAATTTTCTTTTTGTCACTTTAGGTTTTCATCCAGAGTACCTTTTAAATTATCAAGATGATGAGATCGAAAAATACATTGAATTTATCAAAAATTCAAAAGAAAAAATCTGTGCCATTGGCGAAGTTGGGATGGATTTTTCAAAAGAATGTGAAGAAATTGACAAAATGAGAATGAGAAAAGTTTTTGTGAGGTTTATTAATTTAGCAAAAGAGTTGAATTTACCATTGGTAATTCATGCTAGGGATGCTTTCAAGGAAGTTTTGGAAATTCTAAAAGAGTTAAAAGCTCAAAGAGTTTGCCTTCATTGTTTTTCTGGATCTGAAGGGATTTTAAAAGAAGCTTTGAGAATGGGTTATTTTATTTCTTTTGCCACCAACGTTTGCTACACAAAAAAACATCCAAGATTGGCTGAAAAAACTCCAATAGAAAGAATGCTTTTGGAAACAGACTCTCCTTGGCTTGACCCTGAAAATCCAAAATCACTAACTAACAGACCCTGGAAGATTTTTTATTCAGCAAAAGTAATTTCAGAAATTAAAAAAATTCCTCCTGAAAAAGTTTTGGAAATTACGACTAAAAACGCGATTGAATTTTTCAATTTAAAATTTTAAATTAATTCTATGAGCTACAGCCATTTAAAAATTGAGAAAAAGTGGCAAAAAATCTGGAAAGAGAAAGAAATTTATAAAGCAAAAGATTTTTCAAAAAAGAAAAAATTTTACTGCCTTGATATGTTTCCCTATCCTTCCGGAGCTGGCCTTCACGTTGGCCATTTAAGAGGATACATTGCAACGGATGTTATAGTCAGAATGAAAATGATGCAAGGTTTTAATTGTTTACATCCAATGGGTTGGGATGCTTTTGGCCTTCCTGCTGAAAACTATGCCATAGCCCACAAAATCCATCCTGAAATTGCAGTAAGGCAAAATATTAAAAATTTCAAAAAGCAACTTGAAAAAGTGGGCTTTAGTTACGATTGGTCAAGAGAAATTAACACCACAGATCCAAATTACTACAAATGGACACAATGGATATTTTTGCAACTTTTCAAAAAAGGATTAGTTTATGAATCTTTTGAGCCGATAAACTGGTGTCCTTCTTGCAAAACAGGTTTGGCAAACGAAGATTTAGAACAAGGAAAATGCGAAAGATGCGGGTCTAAAGTGGAGAAAAAATCACTAAGACAATGGATAATTAAAATCACAAAATATGCTGAGAGACTTTTGAGAGATCTTAAATACTTAGAAAAAGGCTGGCCAGAGCACATAATAAAAATGCAAAAAGATTGGATTGGGAAATCAGAAGGGGTTGAGTTTGAAATGAAAATTTTTGCAGAAGGTGTGGATACTGGGAAAAGGTTGAAGATTTTTACCACTAGAATCGATACTGTCTTTGGAATGACCTATTGCGTTTTAGCTCCAGAAAATAAACTTTTAGATGAATTAAAAGAAAAAATTAAAAATTGGAAAGAGGTTGAAAAATACAAAAGAGAAGTTGAAGCAAAATTGGCAGAAGAGAGAGAAAAGGAAAAAACTGGAATAAGGTTAGAAGGAATTTTGGCTGAAAATCCTTTCAACGAAGAAAAAATTCCAATTTTTGTTTCAGAGTACGTTTTGGCAGATTACGCCACTGGAGCGATAATGGCTGTTCCAGCTCATGACAAAAGAGATTTTGACTTTGCAAAAAAGTTTGATTTGCCAATCAGAAAAGTAATTGAAGGGGGACAAAAAGAAGGAGAATGCTTTGAGGGAGAAGGAATTTTAGTAAATTCTGGCCAATTTTCAGGATTGAAATCTTCTGAGGCAAAAGAAAAAATGGCTCAATGGCTAAAAGAGAGAAAAATTGGAAAAAAGGCTATCTATTACAAAATCAGAGATTGGGTTTTTGCTAGACAAAGATACTGGGGAGAACCTTTTCCTTTGGTTTTTTGTGAAGAGTGCAAAAGAAAAATTTTAGAAAAAAAATACAAAAAAGGAGAATTCAACAAAGGAGAACTATTAAATCCAGGATGGATTTGTGTAACAGAGGAGAATTTGCCAGTTTTACTTCCAAAAGTTAAATATTATGAACCCACAGGCACAGGAGAGTCTCCTTTGGCAAAAATTGAAAAGTGGGTAAAGACAAAGTGTCCAAAATGTGGCTCTCCTGCAAAAAGGGAAATAAACACAATGCCCCAGTGGGCGGGTTCTTGCTGGTATTATTTAAGATACATTGATCCAAAAAACCAAAAAGAATTTTGTTCTCCAAAAAAAGAAAGGTATTGGATGCCTGTTGACCTTTATGTTGGCGGTGCAGAACACGCAACAAGACATTTAATCTATGCCAGGTTTTGGCACAAATTTTTGTACGACATCAAAAAAGTTTCGACAAGAGAGCCATTTTTGAGATTGAGATCAGTAGGAATCATTTTGGGACCTGATGGAAGGAAAATGTCAAAAAGATACGGAAACGTTATTAACCCTGATGATGTTTGTAAAAAATACGGAGCGGATTCTTTAAGAGTTTATGAAATGTTCATGGGTCCTTTTGATCAAATGATTGCTTGGCAAGAAAAAGGAATCGTTGGGGCAAGGAGGTTTTTGGAGAGAGTATGGAAACTAACTTTAAAGGTTAAAAATTTAAAATCAAAAAACAAAAAACTGATTAAAATTTTGCACCAAACGATAAAAAAGGTAACAGAAGATATTGAAAACTTCAAATTTAATACGGCAGTCTCTCAGTTAATGATTTTTGCAAACGAAATGGAAAAAGAAGAAAAAATCGAAAAAGAAATTTTTGAAAATTTCATTAAGCTTTTGGCCCCATTTGCCCCGCACATTTCAGAAGAAATTTGGCAAAGATTAGGAAAAAAGAAATCGATTTTTTTGAGTTCTTGGCCAAAGTACAATCCAAAATTGGCAAAAGAAGAAAAAATCACTTTGATCGTCCAAATTAATGGAAAAGTAAGAGACAAAATCGAGGTTGAGGCTTCAATTTCAGAAAAAGAGGCCAAAAATTTAGCTCTTTCTCGAGAAAAAGTAAAAAAGTGGATCGGAGGAAAAGAAATTAAAAAAGTTGTTTTTGTACCAAAAAAATTGATAAACTTTGTGATTTAAAAATGTGTGGCATCGTTGGATACATTGGAGAAAAATCTGCTTTTCCAATTTTACTCACAGGTTTGAAAAGACTAGAATACCGAGGTTATGACTCTTTTGGTTTTGCAGTTTTGGGGAAAGATGTTTTTTTGTTTAAAAAGCCGGGAAAAATTTCAGATTTTGAACCAGAATTTTCTTATCCTGATGGGAAAGTAGGCATTGCTCACACAAGATGGGCAACCCACGGAGAGGTCACAGAAGCTAACGCCCACCCTCATTTTGATTGCAAAAAAGAAATTTTTTTGGTTCACAACGGAATAATTGAAAACTATAGAGAATTGAAAGAAAGATTGATCAAAGAAGGGCACAAATTCTCAAGCGAAACCGACACTGAAGTTTTGTGCCATTTAATTGAAAAATATTTCAAAAAAAATTTGGAAGAGGCCGTTCAAAAAGCACTCTCTGAAGTTAGAGGAACTTATGGAATTGCAGTAATTTCGAAAAAAGATCCAGAAAAAATTGTTTGTGCCAGATTATCTTCTCCTCTTTTGATCGGAATTGGAAATGGAGAATACATTTTGGCTTCTGACCCAACTGCCATTTTGGCTTTCACAAAAAAAGTAGTTTCTCTGGATGATTTTGAAATTGGGGTAATAAAAAAAGATGGTTTTTCAATAATTAAGGGAAATAGCCTCCAAACAAAGAAAATATGGGAGATTGAATGGAGTTTGGAAGAGGCTCAAAAAGGAGGCTATCCCCATTTCATGCTCAAGGAAATAATGGAAGAACCTGAGGCAATAGAAAATGCAATCTTGGGAAGGTTGGTTGAAAAAGAGGGAACGGTAAAATTAGGGGGACTAGAGCAGGTTTCAGAGAAATTAAAAAAAATTGAGAGGATTTTTTTGATTGCCTGCGGAACTTCTTTCCATGCAGCAAAAATTGGAAAATTGATGCTTGAAGAGTATGCCCAAATACCGACAGAAGCAGAAATTGCCTCTGAGTTTCGCTACAGACAAGTTTCCATCAATGAAAAAGATTGCGCAATTTTCATTTCTCAATCCGGAGAGACTGCCGACACCCTAGCCTGTCTGAGGGAAATGAAAAGAAAGGGAATTTTGTGCCTTGGGATTACAAACGTCGTTGGTTCTTCCCAGGCAAGAGAAACTGATGCTGGAGTTTACACAAGATCGGGTCCTGAAATTTCGGTAGCTTCGACAAAAGCATTCTTGGGGCAACTTTCTGTTTTAGCGCTAATTACTGTTTTTTTGGGAAGACAAAGAAAAATGAGCTATGTTATGGGAAAGAGAATAGTTGAGGAATTAAAAAAACTTCCAGCTTTGGCAAAAAAAGTTTTAAATTTGGCTCCAGAAATTGAAAATTTGGCAAAAAAATACAAAAGTTTTAAAAACTTTTTTTTCGTTGGCAGAAAATACAATTTCCCAGTGGCTCTAGAAGGGGCTCTAAAGTTAAAAGAGATCTCTTATTTGCACGCAGAAGGAATAGCTGGAGGAGAACTAAAACACGGGCCTCTAGCCTTAATCGATGAAAATACTCCAACCATCGCTATTTGCCCTTCAGATTCAGTCTACGAAAAAATGCTCTCTAACATTCAAGAAATTAAAGCAAGAAAAGGAAAGATAGTTGCCATTGCTACTGAAGGAAACGAAGAAATAAAAAAAATAGCTGACGATGTAGTGTTTATTCCAAAAACTTTAGAAATGCTCACTCCCTTTCTTTCTGTCATTCCTCTCCATCTTTTTGCCTATTATGTGGCAGTACTTTTGGGGAAAAATCCAGACTATCCAAGGTCCCTTGCAAAAAGCGTTACTGTAGAATAAAATTTGAGAAATGGAAAAGATTTTATCTCAAAAAATTGGAGAAAAAGTAATTTTTTTGGCAAACGAAGCACTCTGTCGAGGAGCCCTTGAAGCTGGGGTTGATTTTGTCTCTACTTATCCTGGCACTCCAGCTTCTGAAATTGGAAACACTTTTTGGAAAATTAAAGAGGAAGTCAAAAAAATAAATCCAAATTTTCATTTCGAATTTTCGACAAACGAAAAAGTTGCAACAGAAGCTGCTGCCGGAGCTGCCCTTTGTGGCGCAAAATCTTTAGTTGCTTTTAAGCATTTTGGATTAAACGTTGCCTCAGACTTTATTTTGACTTTAATGCACACTCCTTTGAAAGGGGCAATGGTAATTTTTGTCGCCGACGATCCTTCCTGTTGGAGTTCTGCTCAATCTGAACAAAACACAAGATACTTTGCTAAAATGGCCCACATTCCTGTTTTGGAACCTTCAACCCCCCAAGAATTCAAGGATTTTGCAAAAATTGCTTTTTTAATTTCTGAAAAATACAAAATCCCAGTAATGATTAGGAGCACAACCAGAGCCTCCCATCAATCTGGAATTGTTAAACTGGGAAAATTAGAGGCAAAAACTTTAGAGCAAAAAGTAAAATTTGAAAAAGACCCAAGTCAATTTTCGACAATGCCACCAAGAATTTTGGAAATGAAAAAAGAGTTGTTAGAGAAAGTAGAAAAAATTGGAAAAAGAGAGGGCCAAAAAATTTGCAAAATTTACAGGGGTCAGACCCCTGCAAAATTTGGCATAATTACTTCGGGAGTTTCTTTTCTTTATGTTCAGGAAGCTCTCTCTAGACTCAATTTGAAATTGCCGATTTTAAAATTGGGAATGATTTACCCTTTGCCAAAAGAAAAAATTTCAAAATTTATCAAAAATTTAAAATCTGTTTTGATAGTCGAAGAATTGGAACCTTATTTAGAAGAAGAAATTGAAATTTTGGCAAGAAAAGAAAATCCAAAATTAAAAATTTGTGGAAAAAAAGAAGGGCCGATTGAAGGAGGGAGAATTTGGAAAGAAAGAAAGGCAATTTTACCTCAAGTTGGAGAACTAAAACCAGAGTATGTAGAAATTGCAATTTCAAAAGTTATTGGAAAAAAACCTTCTTTTGATTATTCAAAACACCTCAAAAAATTCGAAAAAATTCAAGTTCCGCCAAGGCCTCCGATTTTGTGTCCGGGGTGCCCTTATTGGTGGGTGGTTAATGCGATTAAAAAATCTGTTGACAAAAAAAGCATAATTTTTGGTGGAGAAATTGGTTGCTACATGCTCTTTTCTCACGAGGCAATTTCCCTGCAAGATTATCTTTATTGCATGGGATCTTCTGCAGGTGTTGCTCATGGAATCTCAAAGGCGACAAACCAAAAAGTAATTTGCTTTATTGGAGATTCTTCTTTTTTCCACGCTTCGATTCCTGCTCTAATAAACACAGTTTTTAACAAATCAAATCCTTTGATTATCATTTTAGAAAACCAAACAACAGCAATGACCGGTCACCAGCCCCATCCGGGAAATGTTGGAATAAAAATCGAAGAAATAGTTTCTGCCTGCGGGGTTAAAAACTTGAAAGTAATAGATCAGGTCGAAAATCAAAAAGAATTTGAAGAGACAATAAAGGAATTTTTGCAAAAAAATGAAGTTTCAGTAATCATTGCCAGACACACTTGTAAACTTTTAGAAAAAAAGAAAAAACAATGAAAAAAGAAAATTTCAACATTGTCATTGTTGGTGTTGGAGGCCAGGGGCAACTGACTCTTTTGCAACTTTTGGCAGCGGCAGCTTTGGCCGAGAAAAAGAATGTCAAAACCTCAGAATTGCATGGGTTATCCCAGAGAGGAGGATCTGTCGAGGTTCACATTAGATTTGGCAATGTTTTTTCACCTTTGGTTTCTCAAGGTCAGGCTGATTTAATTTTGGCTTTAGAACTCCAAGAGGCATTGAGAGCGCTTTATTATTGCTCTTCAGAGACCAAAATTTTATTAAACGATTTAATTTTGCCAATTCCAGGGAAAGAACCTTTAAAAAGAGAAGAAATTTTAAATCAAATTAGAAAATTCACAAAAAATTTTGAAATTGTCAAAGCATCGGAAATTTGTAAAGAAAAATTGGGAAATGAAATTTTGGCTGGAGTTTTTTTACTCAGTTTTTCTATCCACAAAAAAATAATTCCGCTAAAACCCCAATCCCTTTTGATGGCCATCAAAAAAATAATCTCCGAGAAATATTTGGAAACAAACCTTAAAGTTTTTGAACTATCAAAAGAATTTTAAATTCTCTCAATTTTTGCCCCCAATTTTCTCAATTTTTGATCAAAATTTTCATAACCTCGGTCGATTTGCTCTACTCCTTCAACAATAGATTGTCCCTTTGCGCAAAGGGCTGCCAAAACCAGGGCCGCTCCCGACCTAATATCTGTCGAATTTAATTTTGTCCCAATCAACTTTTTCTTTCCAAAAATTAAAGCCCTGTGGGGATCGGTAATTTCAATGTCAGCACCCATTTTTCTTAATTCGTGCAAATGTTGAAACCTGTTTTCGTAAAGGGGCTCATGGATCAAAGATTTCCCTTCAGCTTGAGTGAGTAAAGTTGCGGTTTGAGGTTGCAAATCGGTTGGAAAGCCAGGATAGGGCAGAACTTGAACCTTGGTTCCTCTCAAATTTTTCGATTTTTTAACCAAAATTTCATCTTTTTTAACTTTAAAGTTTACCCCAATTTCCTCCATTTTTTTCAAAAAGGCAGTTAAATGTTCCGGATTAACTTTCTTTATTTTTCCTTCTCCTCCAGTGATGGCAAAAGCAATGAAAAAAGTAGCAGCCTCGTTGAGGTCTGGGCAGATTTTAAATTCAATCCCTTTTAATTTTTCCCTTCCCTCAATTTCTATTGTGTGAGTTCCAATTCCAGAAATTTTCACCCCCATTTTCTCTAAAAATTTCCCAAGATCTTGAACTTGAGGTTCAGCAGCTGCCAATTCAATTTTTGTTTTTCCTTTTGCTAAACTAGCTAACATCATCGTATTTTCAGTCGCAGTTACCGAAAATTCTTTCAAAACAATTTTTTTGCCTTCAATCTTTTTTGGTGCCTCAAAAAAATAAAAGCCTCCTTTTTCAAAAATTTTTATTCCAAAATCCTCAAAAGCCTCCAAATGGGTAGTGATAGGCCTCAGACCAATTTTGTCACCCCCTGGATGAGGAACTTTTATTTTTTTAAACCTTGTCAAAAGAGGTCCAATGAGTAAAACAGAGATTCTCATTTTTTCAAAAAGGTCAACCGGAATTTTCTCCGGATCAATATCCTTTGTTTCAATCTTTATTTTTTTCTTTCCAACCCATTCAATTTTTGCTCCGATCGATTTTAATATCTCAATTTGATTTAAAACATCACTGCAAAGGGGTAGATTATCAATCACTGATTCTTCCTCTGTCAAAAGACAAGCTGCCAAAATTGCTCCGGCTGAATTTTTATATCCAGAAATTTCAACCTCTCCAAAAAGAGGAGTTCCTCCTTTGACTAAGAATTTTGCTGGCATATTTCTTTTTAATTCAAATTTTAACTTTTTTCAAACTCTGATAAAATAAAAATGGGCCGAGGTGGCGGAATTGGGAGACGCGCAGGGCTTAGGACCCTGTGGGAGAAATCCCGTGTGGGTTCAAATCCCACCCTCGGCAAAAAATTAGTGATTTAGCAATATGGAAATAAATCCTCTTATATTTAGGGCATACGATGTTAGAGGAATTTATGGGGAGGATTTAACGGAGGATGTTTTCCAAAAAATTGGTTTTGTTTTGGGAAAGAAAAAAGAGAAATTTTTAGTCGGCCAAGACATTAGAAAATCTGGTAAAAGATTAGCAATGGCCTTAATTTCAGGTTTGAACTCTGCTGGCGCAAGGAAAGTTTTTTTCTGTGGCAAATCCTCTTTTGGGCTTTGTTTTTTTTCAGGTTCAAGCTTGAAAGTTGACAAAACTCTTTATGTTAGCGCTTCTCATTTACCACCAGAATGGAATGGTTTAAAAATCAATTTTGGGAACGGACTGCCAATTTCTTCTAAAGAAATTGAAAAAATCAGGAATGAGGTTTTAAAAATCGAAAAGAAAAAAATTAATTTTAAAAAGCCAAAATTTGAAAAAGTAAACCTAAAAAAAGATTATATCAAAACTCTAATTGAAAAATTTCCTTTACTCAAAAATTGTGGTTTAAAAATTGTCTTAGATTGTGGCAATGGTTCTACTTCTTTGGTCGCTCCTCAAATTTTTAAAAAATTTGGTTTCAATGTCGTAGAGCTTTTTTGCGATCCTGATCCCAATTTTCCCAACCGCCCATCAGAGCCGACTTTTGAGGCAACCGAAAAATTAAGAAAAATGGTTTTAAAAGAAAAAGCAGATTTTGGAGTGGCCTTTGATGGAGACGGAGATAGAGGAGTGATAATCGATGATAAAGGGAGGTATTTAAGAGGGGAGCAAGTTGGAATTTTGTTGGCAAAAGAGATGTTAAAAGAAAAGCAAAGAAAAAAGATAGTTAAAACAGTCGCCTGTTCGATGGCCATTGAAGAAGAACTAAGGCCGTTGGGCGCAAAGATAATTGAGGTTCCAGTAGGCCACACTTTTGTAGTTTCTAGAGCAAATAAAGAAGGGGCCTTAATCGGAATTGAAGAATCAAGTCACATTGTCATGCCAGACTATTTTGTTTTTGATGATGCAATCTTAATCCCTTTGAAAGTTGCTGAGATTTTAATCAAAAGTAGAAAAAAACTTTCAAAACTTGTTGATGAAATTAAAAATTATCCTTTCAAAGAAATTACTTTTGAATGCCCAGATGAAAAAAAATTTAAAGTAGTCGAAAAATTGAGTTTCGATTTTAAAAGAAAATACAAAGAGGTTAATACTTTAGATGGAGTTAAAATTAGCCTTGACTTTGGTTGGGTTTTAATTCGGGCCTCAAACACTTCTCCAAAAATTCGACTTTACGTTGAGGCAAAAAATGAAAAAAAATTTGAAAACTTGAGAGAAAAATTTTCAAAAATTCTAAAACAATGTATCAAACAGTCATTTTAGGAGCTGGAGAGTCATCGAGATTTTGGCCACTAAACTACAAACACAAATCCCTTTTTTATTTGATGGGAAAACCGATAATTTGGTGGTGCTTAAAAGGAATTGAAAAACAGGGTTTAAAAGAAATAATCATCGTTCAATCCCCAAAAAGAGATATTGAAGAGGAATTGAGAAAGTTCAAATTTCAAAATTTAAAAATCAAATTTGTCATTCAGCCAAAGCCAATAGGCACAGGAAATGCTCTTTGGCAGGCCAAAAACCTTTTGCGGGGCAATTTTTTTGTTTTAAACGCCGACGTTTTGTGCTCAGATTTAATTTTAAAGCCAATGCTAAAAATCATCAAAAAAGAAAAAAAGCCTACTTTAGCAGGGCAAAAAACAAAAACTCCTTGGCTCTTTGGAATGATGAAACTAAAAGGAGATAGAATTTTAAAAATTGTTGAAAAGCCAAAAAAAGGAAAAGAACCTTCAGATATTAAAGTTGTTGGGGTTTACTTTTTAGAGCCAAAATATTTTGAATTTTATCAAAAAGTGGAAAAACACCCTTTTGATTTTGAAGACGCTCTTTCTGAATACATGAAAAAGAGAGAAGTAAAATTGGCCTTGATTGAACAACCAGAAGAGAAAACACCAGCTTTTTTAAAATATCCATGGCACCTTTTCAATTTGAGAAATTATTTGTTTGATAATTTTTTGAAAGAAAAAATTGAAAATGGGGTTGAAATTTCAAAAAGAGTTATCATTGATGGAAAAGTTTACATTGGAAAAGGTACAAAAATTTTTGAAGGAGTAACAATTAAAGGGCCTTGTTTTATTGGAGAAAATTGCACTATTGGAAACAACTCATTAGTCAGAGAATACGTTAACTTAGAAAACACGGTTTTAATCGGAGCCTTCTGTGAAATAGCCAGGTCAATTTTTCAAGAAGGTTCAACAACCCATTCTGGCTATTTTGGAGATTCGATAATCGGCAGAGAAACAAAAATTGGGGCAGGCACGATAACTTCTAATGTGAGGCTAGACAGGCAAGAAATAGTTTGCGAGGTCAAAGGAGAAAAAATTAAAACAGGTTTGAAATCTTTTGGAACGGCAGTCGGCCAAAAAACTTTAATTGGAACAAAGGTTAACATTATGCCAGGAAAATTTATTGGATCTGATTGCGTCATTGGACCAAACTCTATCATTTTTGAAAACGTAAAAGATAACACAAAATATTTCACTCAATTCCAAAATGTCAAAAAAGAAAAAAAATGAATTTTTTGTTATTGGAGTTGATGGAGGAGGAACAAAAACAGTAGGGGTTTTGGCAACAAATAAAGGAAAAATTCAAAGAAAAATTGAAATTTCTTCTACAAATCCAAACAAAATTGGCTTTAAAAGATCAATTTTTAATTTGAAAAGACTACTAAAGAAACTTTCAAAAGGTAAATCAAAGAAAATTAAGTTGGCTTACTTGGGTTTGGCCGGAGGATTAGAAAGGGACGAGGGAAAAAGAAGAAAAATTGAAAAGGAACTTCAAAAATTTTTTCCCTTCAAAATTGTAGTTGAGGGAGATCAAATAATAGCCTTCAGAGCGGCAACGAATGAAAAAAATGGTATTGTCGTTATTGCTGGAACAGGAGCGATTGCGATGGGTTGGAAGGGAGGAAAAAAAGCAATTTGTGGAGGCTGGGATTGGTTGATTGGAGATCAAGGCTCTGCCTTTTGGGTTGGAAAGAGAGTTTTGGAGGAGGTGGCAAAATCTATGGATAAAAGAGTAAAAAAATTGGCAATTGAAAAATATCTTTTTGAAAAATTTAAAATCAAAAAAGAAAGCGACCTTTACAAATTTTACGATCCAAATTTTGTTGAAAAGGTAGCTTCGATTGCAAAAATTGTCGATCGATTAGCAAAAAAAGGAGACAGTTTTTCAAAAAAAATTTTAACAAAAGCGGCTAAAGAATTGACAAAAATGACTTTACAAGTTATTAGAACATTAAAATTAAAAAACCAACAATTCCCTCTGGTTTTAGTCGGTGGCATGTTTAAATCAAAAATTTTAAGCGAAAAAATCACAAAAGAAATTAAAAAAATTGCACCAAAAACAAAAATTTTTCTTTCTCAAAAACCACCTGTGTTTGGAGCAATAAAACTAGCCCTTGAAGCTTTATAAACCAAAAATAGCCTATATTATCAAACTTATCTCTGCCATGATTTTCAGTTTGTGAGAATTTAGGGCGATGACTTTATTAGTGCTCTCAATTTCTTCTTACATTCTGGGTCAGTTATGTATTCTGCAAGTTCTTGAAAAGAATAGGGAAAAATTTGTAATGCTTCCTTCAATTCTTCTTTTAATTTTGGATCCCTGAGCATTGCGGCTAATTTTTCTGTTATTTCTTCTCTTTCAAAAAAGAAAGAAAGTAATGAAGCAAGGGAAACAAAGTGATGAGGACTCAGAGATAACCTCCCTTTCACATTTTTTTTAAAGTCGATTTTGCCTTTGGTAGTTAACCTCAATTCTTTGTTTGAAGCATCTAAGAGCAGTTTGCGAAAAATGAGCAGGCGATCTTTTATCTTTTCATCCAAACTTTGGTGTAAAAAACACTCTGTTTGTTGGAGGAGGAATATATACCACCGTAAAAGAACGATTACTTCTTGTTTTGAAAAACTATCCCAATCAATAGAGAAAACCCTTATTGTGTTTTCAACTTCCTCCATGGGAAGGGGGAGGAAAAAAATTGGAATGTTTGAACATTCTTTTATTTCTATTCTCCGTCCTTTTTCAGAAACTTCCAAAGAAATGCCATATTTTAGTTTTGCTCCGCCTTTTGTATTTATCTCTGAAACCACTCTTGTTTTCTTTCTATAACTAATTCCCCCAACTTCTGAAACCTCATCTATAGCACAAACTATCTCTCCTTGCGGATTTAATATAATGTTGTCTACCTTATTGAAGAAATCATCATATTCTGAAGTTCTAACCACAATCCAATCTTTACCTAAAAACTTGGCAAAAACAGCTACTTTTAACCTTTCTAACCACTCTCCCCATTCTTCCGATTTTTCTTTAATGCTTAAAAGTATCCTTTCTGGATCTTTTCTATATGCCAACAATTGTTTTATTTCATTTCTCGGAAAGTTTATTTTACGCTTTACATTTTCGAGCCGTTTTCGGTCTTCGGGTGTTAGTTCAGGAACAAGTCGACACCCATTGTCTACTCGACACCCCCACCTCTGTAATTGTCCTGCATAATCGTTTAAGAACTGCATCAATCTTTCCCTCCCTTTTTCAACCGGTTCCTCTGAACCCTCAATTGTTACTGGAGAGATTTTCTCTGGCATATGAAAAAATTTAATTGGTGAAAAGAAAATTAAATTGGTGCCCGGGGAGGGACTCGAACCCTCACGGGGTTTTACCCCCAGTAGATTTTGAGTCTACCGCGACTTCCAGATTCCGCCACCCGGGCTCAATTTTCATTTTCTTAATTTTTTTCTAAATTGTCAA
This sequence comes from uncultured Candidatus Saccharibacteria bacterium, assembly GCA_964593405.1. GTDB lineage: Bacteria > Patescibacteriota > Minisyncoccia > Minisyncoccales > GBS-2 > CAZQIO01. The sequence continues at coordinate 24,484 of CAZQIO010000001.1, forward strand.
TTGAAGACTTGACAACAATCTTTTTTGGATTAAAATAAACAAGGGAAAACCATGAGGAAGATAATGAAAATTTACACGAGAACCTACAAAAACTGTTTGGCGGCATTTTGTATTTTTATTAATTTTCTCTAGCAGGGGGTAAGAGAGGGAGCAAGAAATTATTTAAAACTTCTCTAACCCCCTGCAAAGGGGGCCTTCAAAATTATATGAGAAAAAAATTCTACCTGACAAAAGAAGGATTAGAAAAATTAAAAAGAGAGTACCAAAACTTGAAAGCTTTAAAATTGAAGCAATTGAAAGGAAATTTGCCCCAGATTTTTCATTCTGAAGATATTAATCCTGAATATTTAGCTTTTAAAGAAGACATGAATTTTTTAGAAACTAGACTTGCCGAATTAGAATTTATTTTGAAAAATTTTCAGTTGATCAAACCTCCTCCAAAAGAACTCCAAAACCACGTTGCCTTGGGGGCAACCGTCACTTTAGAAGATGAAAGCGGGGCAATCAATGAATTCACTATAGTGGGCACGTTAGAGGCAAATCCAATGGAAGGAAAAATTTCAAACGAATCTCCAGTAGGAAAAGCCCTTTTGGGGAAAAAAGTTGGAGACATTGTTGAAATACTTTCCCCAATTAGGGTGGTGTATAAGATAAAAAAAATTAAATATCATTTATCTTGAGAAATGAAAAAAATTCTCAATTTCCTCATTAGAGTTAACAAGTTGAAAGAAATACCAAGAACTGGGTGGGTGTTGAGAGGAGTCAAAAATCCTGAAACGATCGCCGAACACACCTTCCGTTTAGCAGTAATGGTTTGGCTATTTGGAGAAGAAAAGAAATTGGAAGTTCAAAAAATGATCAAAGAAGCTTTATTTCATGACATTTGCGAAGTTTATGCAGGGGATATTCCCCCATTTTTTTATTATTTACAAGTTCTAAAAAGTAAACAAAAAAAAGAAGAAATTTTTGCCAAATGGGTTAGACTTTCCCAAAAAGAAAAAATAAAGAGGTCAAAAATGAAATTAAAAAAAGAAAAGCAAGCACTTCTGAAAGTAATAAAGGGATTGAAAAATGAGTGGAAAAAGGAAATTCTTTCTTGTTTTGTTGATTATGTAGAAGGACTTTCAAAAGAGGGAAGATTTTTTAGGCAAGTAGACAAAATAGAAACATTCCTTCAGGCAATAGAGTATTTTGGTCCCCACGCAAAACTTCTTAATGCTTGGTGGGAAGAGATTGAAGAGATAGTTGAGGATCCTTTACTTTTGGAATTTATCAAAGTTGTAGAGAAAAAATTCTACGGAAAATCGAAAAATGCTCAGAGGAATAGAAAAGTAGAAAATTTTTTAGATTTCTTTTTAAAGATCGGAAAAATAAAAAGAATACCGAGGTTGTATTGGATTTTAAGGAAAATCAAAAATCCAGAAACGGTTGCCGGCCACATTTTTACTGTTGCAATAATGGCTTGGGTTTTTGGGAAAGAAAAACCGCACTTGAGTATGGAAAAACTTTTAAAAATGGCTCTTTGCCACGAAATCACAGCAATAGAAACTGGGGATACAACCCCCTACGATAGAATTTTAAAGACAAAAGATAAAGAAAAAGAAAAAATCCTAGCAAAAATGATCAGGCTTTCAGAAAAAGAGAAAAAAAAGAATTTTTGGGCAGATTATAAAAAAGAAAAGAAAACTCTTGAAAAAATAACAAAAAACTTAGATAACGAAACCAAAAAAGAAATAATCAACCTTTGGGAAGATTACAGAAAAAAAGAAAGTTCAGAAGGGATTTTTCTTTCTCAATTGAACACTGTCGCAGTTTTGTTCCAGGGAGTTTTGTACAAAAAGAAAATTAAAAATTTTTCCACCTCTCCCCTTTGGGAATGGGCCTTTGAAAGCGTCTCTGATCCATTGATTTTAAAATTTCTCGATGCCTTAAAAGAGTATGAAAAAAATTAAAGTTGGATGTTGCGGATTTCCTGAAAACAAAAAAGAGTACTTTAAAAAATTTTCTTTAGTTGAGTTGCAATCTACTTTTTACGAAATTCCGGCAAAAATGGAAACTGTGAAAAAATGGAGAGAGGAGGCTCCAAAAGATTTTGAGTTTTCTCTGAAAGCATTTCAAGTAATAACTCACGATGCTTCAAGTCCTACTTACAAAAAATTGAAAAGAAAATTTGGTAATCAAAAAAATTATGGATTTTTTAAAAACACAAAAGAAGTATTTTTGGCTTGGGAGATGACAAAGAATGTGGCAAAAGAATTAAAAGCAAAAGTTATTGTTTTTCAATGCCCTTCTTCCTTTAAGCCAGAAAAAGAGAACATAAAAAATTTTGAAAACTTTTTCAAAAAAATAAAAGAGAAAAATTTTATTTTTGCTTGGGAACCAAGAGGAGAATGGTCAGAAGATTTGATTAAAAATCTGTGCAAAAAATTGAATTTGGTCCATTGTGTTGACCCTTTCAAACAAAAACCAGTTTTTGGAAAAATAAATTACTTTAGGTTGCACGGAAAACCAGGATACAATTTAAAGTACAATTATACTATTGAAGATTTCAAAGAACTTTTGAAGTTTTGTGACAAAAAAGAAAACTACGTTTTGTTTAACAATTTAAATATGGGAAAAGATGCCCAAAGTTTTCAAAAGCTCCTCAAAAATGTTCCACATTATATTGCCATGGCAAAATAATGTGGCACAATTATGAGTGAAGTTTTTATTGGGACATCGGGGTATATTTATCCCCATTGGGAAGGAGTTTTTTATCCTCTAGGCTGGCCCAAAGCAAAAAAATTGGAATACTATTGCCAGCATTTTGATACAGTTGAACTAAACAATACTTTTTATAGGCTTCCTGGTAAAAAAACTTTTGAAAGTTGGTACAAAAGAACTTCCAAGAATTTTATTTTCGCAGTCAAGGTTTCAAGATTCATCACTCATATTAAAAAATTGAAAGATTGCCGAGAATCTTGGGAGATATTTTTAAAGCGGGCTTTAATTTTAAAAGAAAAACTAGGCCCTCTCTTGTTTCAGTTGCCACCTTCTTGGAAAAAGGATGCAAAAAGGTTGGAAGAATTTTTAAAACTAATAACTAAAAACCTAGAACCTAAAACCTCAAACTTAAAGTTTGCTTTTGAATTCAGGAATGAAACTTGGTGTTGCCAAGAAATTTATGATTTGTTGAAAAAATACAATTGCGCTTGGGTTGTTGTCGATTCTCCCCATTGGCCAAAGGTTTTCCAGGTTACTGCAGATTTTGTTTATGTTAGAATGCACGGTTCAAAAATTTTGTTTGGTTCAAAGTATACAAAAAAGGAATTAGAGAATTTGGCAGAAAAAATTAAAGAATGGCAAAAACAAAGATTAGATGTTTTTGTCTATTTTAACAACGACGCCCATGGCTTTGCAGTTCAAAATGCAAAAGAATTATTAAGATTGACAAAGAATTTTAAATAAACTAAAAAAAGAAAAGGTCGAAAAATCAATTTTAAACCAATGAGAAAAGTTTTATTGTCAATTTTAATTGGAGTTTTGATTTTGGCAATTTCAAATCCAATCGCTGCCAAGTCCAAAGGAAAAAAAATTAATGAGCCAGTAGATAAGATAACTTTCATTCACTACAAAGGAGGAAAAGTAAGAGTGGAAGGTAAAGGAGCAAAAGCTCAAACCTGTTATAAGTTGTTGGGGGTAAAATGGAGAAATCTGCCGATAGATTATGTGATTCAAACTGGAATTCCAGAAAGTGCCATTTCCTTGGCGACTGCTGAATGGGATAGGTGGACCTCTGCTAATTTATTTGGAAATTTTGCTACAGATTCTTTAGCCGATTTTGATGAAGATTCACCAGATGGAAAAAACGAGTACAGCATTGGCAATTATCCAGAAGAGGGTGTAATAGCAGTGACAAACATTTGGTACACTATTCGTTCAAAACAAATTGTTGAATACGACGTGCTGTTTGACACTGATTATTTATGGGGAGATGCGACAATCAACCCTGAAGTAATGGATTGGCAAAACATTGCCACTCACGAAACAGGACATGGTTTGGGTCTTGGCGATGTTTATCAAACTCTTTGCTCTGAGGTGACAATGTATGGATATTCTGATTATGGAGAGACAAAGAAAAGAACTCTTGAAACACCAGATATTTTAGGACTTCAAAAACTCTACGGCGGACTATAAAATAGGGTTTATTTGATTTTTTGTTTGCCACCTAGTTTCTCTTTGCGATTTTTTCTTTTTCATTATCTGACCAATGATCATTTTTTAAAATTATGAAAAAAGAGAATTTTAAATTGCTTGAGAAAAAAGGTGCGGTTTTAGTCATTGTCGATGTTCAGGAAAAATTGCTGCCAAAAATCAAAGAAAAGGGCAAGATTTTAAAAAACATTTTAAAACTGGTTAAATTTGCAAAAATCATTAACCTTCCGATTGTTTTGACTGAACAATACCCAAAGGGCCTGGGGAAGACAGTCAATGAAATTAGAAAAATTTTACCAAATATAGAGCCAATTCAAAAAACAACCTTTAGTTGTTTTGGCAGCAAAAATTTCAAAGAAAAATTAAAAAAGCTTAAGGTCTCAAGTTTAATCATTGTTGGAATAGAAACTCACATTTGTGTTCTTCAAACAGCACTCGAAGCAATCGGTCGTTTTAAAGTTTTTGTTGTAGCCGATGCCACTTCTTCCCGTTCGAAAAAAGACTGGCAAATTGCTATTGAAAGAATGAGAGAGGAGGGAGTGACAATTTCTTCAACAGAAATGCTAATTTTTGAATTGTTAAAAGATACAAAAGAAAAAGAATTCAAAAAAGTTTTGGAATTGTTGAAATAAAAAGAACGTCTTATTATAATTCACTAATGAGATTTACTGTTTCAACAAAAGGATTTTGCGATGTAATAGATATTACCTTTTAAAATAAATTAAGTCTAAAGTTTTATACATCCAGTGCGTAAAAACAACCAAAATAAATGTACCATCTTTTCAGGAAATTGATAGACATAAATTTATTATATTTAAGCAAATATTCTCGCTTTTTTTTAAATTTTATTCAACCAAGGCCGATTGAGGCCAGCTTTAAGGTAACTGAGAGGTGCAACAGCCGGTGCATTACCTGTAATGTCTGGAAAAATGTTCCCAAGAATGAATTGACTACTCAAGAAATAGAAAATGTTTTTTATCAGTTAAGAGAGATAGGAATAAAATATATCGGTTTCACTGGTGGAGAATGTTTGTTAAGGGATGACATTGGTGAATTGATTAAAAAAGCCAAAAAAATATTAAGAGCAAAAGTTTATATAATCACAAATGGTATATTGTTAGAAGAAAAAGCAAAGATTCTTTTGGAACAGGGAGTAGATTATATCAGCGTTTCCCTTGATGGCATAGGAAAAACTGATGAAAAAATAAGAGGAGTCCCCGGTCATTACGAGAAGGTCATAAGAGGAATTAAACGATTAAGAAAATTGAGTTCGGGGAAATCGCCTCCCATTAATATAGGCACCACCCTTGTCAAACTTAACCTTCACGAAATTCCAAAATTGATTGAGGTTTGTAAAAAATTAAATGTAACTTGGTCGTATAATTTATTAGATACAAGCCTTTATTTCTTTAAAGGTATTGATACTTCCCAACTATTGGTCAACGATGAGAATTTAGTGGATAAAACGATCGATTATTTATACGAAATAAAAAAGAAGGACCCCGAAATAATTAACATGAATTTTAAGAGTTTGGAATTTGCCAGAGAGTATCTTAAAAATAAAAAGCCCAATTTCCATTGCACTATGGGGTATCTGAGAGTTTTGATAGATTCAAGTTTAAATGTCTATTCAGGTTGTTGGGCTCTTCCTCCGATGGGAAACTTAAGAAAAGAAAATTTAAAAGATATTATTAGATCGCCAAAATATAAACAAAGGACAAAACAAATGTTTGATTTAAACTGCCCAAGATGTACTTGCGGTTATGCATTCTCTCTGGCGATTAACTTTTTACCTTCAAGTTTGATTGAAGCAATCAAAAATTTTAAGGGGTATAAAACATATCTAAAAATGATAGTGTAGTATTGCAAAGCGGATAATCGGTTAGACCAAGAAACTTAAAAGGGAATATGATTTTCACTCAACTAGATCTTAAATTACTATTGTTACTTCAGAATTTTCATAACAAGTTTTTGGATTATTTGAGTTTAGGAATTAGCTGGATTACCGAGGGAGGTTTTATTTGGTTTTTTATTTGTGGGTTAATTTTTCTTTTTGAGAAAAAAGAGAAAAAAAGGAAAATTTTTTTAATTTTATCAGTGCTTTTGCTGAGTGATTGGCTGGTTAATATTCCTTTCAAGATGATTCTTTTTTGTCGAGAAAGGCCATATAAGGTTATTCCAGGAATTAGAGTGATTGGCAAAATCTGGGAAAATTGTTCTTTTCCCTCCGGTCATTTGGCCGTTTCAACGGCCGCTGTTTTGATTATTGGTTATTTGTTCCATTTAAGAAAAGGCTGGTTTATTTTTTCTTCAATTAGCTTTCTCTTTCTTTTGTCTTTTGCCAGGATGTATGTTGGCATGCATTATCTGAGCGATATTTTAGGAGGAATAGTTATTGGAGTTATTTCCGCGCTTATCATTATCTATTTTGATAAGCAGATTAACTGGAAATTCTGAAGTTAAGATAAAACTTCGACAATTTCTTTTTTGCCGAGTTTTTATTTTCATTTTATAATGGATTAATGCGCTTTACCGTTTCAACAAAAGGATTCGTTGTGAAAACACCAGAATACTCGTTAAAATAAGACTTCCTCCAAGGAGCGAAATGACCAAGAAAAAGCTGGCAGTTAAGGCTTAATTTTTAATGGGATGTCATCCATATTTTTTGGCATCATGGACAATATCCCAGCAAATGGCTTAAATTTGAGCTGGAAGTAATGATATAACTGGGTTTTAAGTTTGGAAATCACTTCAATCGCAGAACAGTTATTATTCACCGGCGTCAGGATAGAAAGTATAGTGGTCGAAAATAAACGAAAAATCGGGACAGGTTTTATTCTTGATTACAGAATGGAGGGCAAAAGCTATCCGTTCATCATAACAGCAAAGCATATTATTAGCGGAGCCGAAGAAGGAGTATTAACTTTTATTAAAGGCAAAAGAAACATACCGCTTCTTGGAGAGGGTTATCAGTTAAAAATTAAGGATTTTGAGAAAATTTAGTTTAAGCATCCAAGTGAAAACATTGATGTAGCAGTATCACCTTTTGTTCCTATTCTTAACCATATTGCAAATCAAGAAATCCAAGTATTTTTTAAATCAATACCTAGCGATTTGATTCCCAAAAATGCACAACTAAAGGAATTTGACGCGATAGAGGATATTCTCTTTATTAGGTTATCCCATCGGACTATGGGATGAGAAAAATCTTCTTCTTATTGTAAGAAGAGGTATTACCGCAACTCTAGTATTTGTAAACTTTAATGGTGAAAGGCAATTTTTAATCGACGCTTCTATCTTTCCGGGTTCTAGTGGAAGCCCTGTTTTTATTTATGACAGAGGAATTTATTGGAACAAAAAGTCAGAAGCTACGGTTGGTGGTCACAGAATCTTCCTTTTAGGAATTCTTTCAGCTGTTTTTCGGATGCCCGATAGAGGAGAATTGATCTTTCCAAGCGAACGAATACACACCCTTACAGAGCATGGCGAAGCAGTGTTTTTTACGAATGAAAAAGTGAGGATTAAAGTAAATCAACTAGCAGACTTAGGAATAGTTTTTAAATCAGAGATAATAATTGAAACTATAAACAAGTTTCTGAAAGGAAACGTAATGCATGCCTATGGCGCTCCACAATATTTCGCATACATAATCGATAAACACTTACATAATAGCCTCCTAATCCTCTGAATACAAATCATGGAACCATGAATAATATCTCACCGAGTGAATTAAGTTTGAACTGGAAGTAAAAGTGTGATGTTATAGCAGCATCTTTTAGCATAGAAAGAGATGATTAAATAGCTAACTAAAAAATTATTCTTCTTTAACTGTCTCCTTAACATAAGCGATTTTGGGTTTTATTGTTTCTTTTCTTTCTTCTTTACAAGCCAGTAGACTATTCCAGCGATTATCCAGCATATTATCGTGCTTATTGGCGTGGAGGAACAGTGAGCGTAGTGGCCTAGCAGGCAGGATCTACTTGCGGGGGCGGGGATTAATGTTGAAACCCCTAAAACAATAAATATTACTATTAGAACCCAGTGATACCCCTTCAATAAATTTTCCTCCTATATATCGGATGTTATTATTTTAACTCAAGATGTTTATAAAATTTTGGATGATAACAAGGATTAAATCTGCATTTCTCACACCTTTTAATGGAGTTGGTATAATGCCGCGGAATGCTCAAAGGTTATTGATAAGATTCTAGAGATGTTGATGGATGAAACGCTACCCTCAAAGAGAAAATAGAGAGATGGAATAATCTTTCAGAGAAGTTTGCCGAGTGCATAGGTGGGCGTTTAAAGGAGTTAGTAAAGGAAATGAAGATAACTGAATTAGAGGTGCAGAAGCTAGCTCAGGAAATTTTAGAAGAAGCAACCATATACGCTAAACATCATCGTGAAAATTAATAGTTTATCAATTTTAAGAATAAAAGCCTGAATAAAATTCAATTTAAAACTTTAAGCCCAGCCTTATCATAGATTTCCTTCAGTTTCTCTGGGCTGAAATCCGTATAATGTCTTGCAAGTACGCTTCTTGGAACCCTTCCGCAGAAGGCATCAACATATCTGTCCGGGACGCCTAGTTTTCCCATTTCGCAGGCAAACCATTCCCTCAATATTTGAGGCGTAATGCTTAAACCAGTTTTCATTCTGGCATCGAGGAATATCCTGTGCTTTTCGTTCGTCTTCATCGGGAAGAGTTTATCGCTCTTTTTTAGCCTAATCTTTAGTCATTCCTTTAAAGGTTTTTCAGCCTCTTCGTTGTAGAAGGTTATGTAGCTTCTTTTTGTTCTGGAATTATGTCGGGGAAATATCGTTCTCTTTTCAAAATCGATGTCGCTTAGCTTCAACTTTAGGGCTTCGCTTCTCCTTAATCCAGAGGAAGCTAATAAAAGAAAGATCGCCTTTTCTCTTAAATCCTTCAAGGCTTGGTAAAATCTTTGAAGCTCTTCTTTTGAAGGGACCTTTTTAATCGTTGGGCTTGGATTTGGGAATTTGAAGCTTGGACCAAGTCTGGCCTTCCTAAGAAATCTCTGAAAAACCTCTACAAAGCCTTCAACATGTTGGCATAGCTATACGGATTTCCATCCCTCAAAGTTAAAAGGAAACTCCTAATATCTCCAACGCTCGGGAAGTCAATGCCATTTTTCTCTATCCAAGCCAAAAACTTCCGCACATTGTAGATGTGTTGCCCCACCGTCTGTTTCGAAAGCTGAAGGTTAACCAAGCAAAATTCTGCGAATTTCCTCAGCACTTCCTGGAAATCAGATATTCTCTCAAAGTTATTCTCCTCATTCTCCATTCTCCCTTCAAATTGTCCCAATTTGAATTCTAAGCCATCTTTGAGCCTGTCACGCTGAGGACCCGGGTTCAAATCCCGGCGGCCACACCATTCATCACTGTTTTTTTGTCTCCTTTTTTCCGTAAAGAGGTCTTAATTGTTTTATTGCCATTTTCAAAGCATTTTCACAAGTCCTTGAAATATTCAAGCCCAATTCCCTTGCCTCTTTAACAACATCCTCGTCGATATAGATGGTTACACTTATTTGCTTACCCAATTTTATTTGCCTCCATTTGGAATTATGTGGAAATCAAATTTAAGGATTTCGCATGCAAAGCCATGCGCCCTGAGGATGGAGAATGGCGATGGCGAGAATAGTGAGAATAAAGTTGTATAAGAATTCTCTAGGAAATTTTTATGAAGAGGAGAAAGAGATGTCAGAGGCTGTTGCGCCGAGAAGGTTTGTCATTCCGAGGCTTTTGGCTTGGGTTATGGTTTTTGCTGGAATAGGCATATTCGTTATCGGTATTCCATTTCTTATGTATAGCCTTTTCATGTTTAGTTTTGTTAGGCGCTTCGACCCTACCGGCATTATCCTGATGATCGTTGGTGCAATCGTCTTTTACGTTGGATACAAAAATACGGGCTTTATACTGACTAAGGAAGAGATAGTAGATAGGTGGAGCGTTTTAGTTGAGAACGGCAAGGGAAAGGCAAACGAGATCTTCGATGATACCGAAGGCTTCATTAGGAAAAGCCAAGCTCCAAGGATTGCTGTCGAAAGGAGGGAAATTGTCCCTACGATAACAAAGGACATCCTGGGCGTGAGGAGAAGGTTTTTGGTCGTTACTAAACTTGAGAATCCAAAGCTTTTGAATTACAAGACCTTCATTTGCGCTAGGGATTATGGAAACAACCTCGATGTTTCGTGGTATTTAACGTATAAAATGGGCTTTTTCGAAGCTTTATTGAACCTATTATTTCTCAGAGGAAGATTTGTTCCAAAACTTGACTTGTTCGACGAGCAGGATTTAAGAGCTTATATGACAAACGTCCATCACTGCCTTTTAAAAGCCGTTGAATCTTTAATGAAGAGCTTGGGGCAAGACTTTTCTAAGGTTGACAGAAAATCTATAGGTTTCTTGGGCGTTAGTTGATGGGAATTCTTGATAGGCTGCTTAGGCGGAAAAAGAAGGAAAAAGAGGAGGTTGAAGTAGAGGAGAAAGTCGAAGAAGCTCCAGTCGAAGTTGACGAGGGAAATGTTGTAAACATTGGCTGGTATTGGTCTGAGCAAAAGCAAGAGTGGCAGATGGCAAAGATTAAAGAGGAGGATAGGAAAGTTCACTTTTACGTTGTCGGTGCCTCTAGAACTGGAAAGTCAAAGTTCCTTGAGTTTTTGATTAGACAAGACATTGAAAAGGGAAATGGCTTCGGAGTAATCGACCCTCACAGGGATTTGATTGATGATATTAAGGCTTATCTAACATTAGCCCTGCCGAAAGAGGAGTTGGAAGAGAGAGTTGTAGTAATAGACCCAACAGATGAGAGGTATACCGTCGCCTTCAACCCTCTTGAGAAGATCAAGAAAATGTTATCTGCCGAGATAGCAGCCGAGCTCGTCGAAGCCTTCAAGAAGATTTGGGATTATGGGAGCGCCATCGAAACTTACGGTTGGGGTGCTAGGATGGAGGATTTGCTTAGGAACTCGCAAATAGCCCTAATAGAGGCTGGACTCACGCTATGCGACCTACCACGTTTTCTAATAGAGGATGACTTTAGGGAGAACGTCTTGGAGAGGGTTGAGCATCCAATAGCAAAGAGGTATTTCCAGAGGTTTAATGCCTTAGCCCCAAAAACGAGAGAGGAATGGATGGAATCTACACTGAACAAAGTCAATGCTTTTTTATCAGATGATAGGATCAGGGAGATATTCTCATTCCAAAAATCTTCTTTCAATTTCAGGGAGATAATGGATAATAAGAAGATTTTGTTAATTAAGCTTGATAAGGGAAGGCTGAAAGAAAATGCCGACTTGCTGGGTGCGCTATTGATGACGAAGATCAGGATGGCTGCGTTCTCGAGGTCAAACGTTCTAAAAGAGAAAAGAGTCCCATTCTACCTTTACATTGACGAGTTTCAAAACTTTGCAACCAAAACATTCATTGAAACTCTGAGCGAGGCTAGAAAATATGGCTTATCACTTATAATGGCCCATCAGAATCTTTCTCAGTTGCCGAAGGAATTGCAAGATTCAATTTTAACTAACTGCGGAATCCAATGTTACTTCAAGGTCTGTAGAAGAGATGCTGAAATATTAGCTAAAGAAGCTTTTGAGACGAGTGGTGTTGAGGTAAAAGCAGTAAAACTTTCGAGGGAGTACTCTGATTACGATTGGTTCACATATTCAGAGGATTGGGAAAAGTACATTCAAGAGCTATAGCAGTTGCCAAACAGATGTTTTTGGGCAAAACACAAAATTGAAGGTGGTGTAATTCCACTGTACACTGTGGGAAATTAGGCAAGCTTATGAGGAGTTCGGTGTAGAGAAAGAGGTTCAGGATAAAATTCTGAGTGAAGTTGTCTTCAGTAAAAGGTATCTTTTAGAGAGAAAGCCCAAGGAAGTTGAAAAGAAGGTTAAGGAAAAGTCTAGTGAGGAAGAGAAGCTCACAGCCTTAGAGGAAATTATTGCAACATTAACACCTTTTGAGAAGGCGATTCTATGGGCTATAGGTGTTGGAAACTACAATTCAGCAGACATATACGAAGAGGCGAATAAGAAACTCAAAGAATGGGGTTGCTCAACCAGAAAATACTCAGAGTTTAAGAAGAAGTTTTATGAGTTTGCCAAACTACCTAAAGAGGGAGGTAAAGGATTAATAGAGTTTAGAAAGCTTGGCAGGAGCTTTTGCTATTGGCTAAGTAAGTGGGGAGAAATTGCATTTGCTGAAAAGTTTGGAATACCTTCTGATAGGGCGATAAACGAGCTTGGAGGTGGAAGAAAGCCATCAAAAACCGTAGCCTTGGAAGTCATAAAGGAGTGGCTTGAACCAAATGGATACAAGGTTAAGGCTGAGGAGGAAATAAAAACCGATTTGACCGAGAGAGGCAGAGGCTACACTGATTGGGTTGCCGAGAAAAATGGTGAAGTTTTGAGGATTGAGATTGAGCATAGAAGCCAAAAAGAGCAAGTGGAGAGGAATATAAGGAAGAACTTAGAGTACTCAGATACACTCTACATCATAGCGAGCGATGAAACGGCGAAAAGAAAAGTTATTCAAGTTGCTTTGAGAACATTATTTAGGCTGAGGAAAGAAAAACCCGATGAAAAATGTGTGGTGAAGGTAGCTGACATTGAAGAACTGAAAAGGAATAGTTGGAATAAGTGGTTCGAGATAAAATGAAGGAAAACCTTATATGAGGAAAATCCACCTTTTCTATAAGTGAGAAAAATTGGAGCGTTCAACTAGGAAATATAAGGCAACAAAGTTACCCGTTGAAGTATTTGATGAAGCCGAGTTAGTGAAAGCTAAGCTAATTATGAATAGGGAGGCTTTAAAGAAGCTTCCTTCAGAGGGTGCGAACCCAGCTAAATGTCCCCTTGGCGGTAATGATTTGAGGGTTGCCGAAGTTAAAGTGGCGGTAAAAATGGTCTCGTGTCAACGTTGCGGTTACAAACAACCGTCCCTAGACGTATCCAGCATTGGAAACGATCCTGCGGCAATCGCTGGAGCGTTAGGTCTGGGAGTTCTAGCGGGTCTCGGTATAGCTGCATTGCTATATTTAATATTTAGCGGTGAAAAGAATGAGCGAAGTTAGGATAAAAGTCCAGGCAGATTTGAATATCATTAAAGAATTACTGATAAGAGAGGGTTTTACGATCCGGGCATTTTGCAGACTTGGAAAGAAGGCCAGGTATTTGGATTAGCTAAGCCGTTAAATTATCTAATCGAAGTTCACGTTAGGGGTTTTGCGGATAATACTTTAGATGCCGAAATAGAGTTATCACGTGAATATCTAGAACATCCCTACGACGGGAAACCTTACTACGGTTTTCTAATCGAGAACTCTAACTAAGTGGAAACCCATGCTTTTTGTACTATGTATCATTTGTGGAATATGTGGATTTTTTGCAGTTTTAGAAAGATTCGGCTCGAAGGATAATTCATTGACAAAATTAGAAGAGGAATGATACAATGGATAGAATGTTTGTGAGATTTTTATCAGAAATAAAGGAACCAAAAGCTTCAGAACTTGGAGGAAAAGGCTATTCATTAGCTGTTTTAATGAATAACGGATTTAACGTCCCGAAAGGCTTTGTCATAGTTTTAGATGCGTTCTTTGAGCATCTTAAAAAGAACGAATTGATGGAGAAAGTTAGAGAACTAGTAGCTAAAATCAACGAGGGGAATTTTCAAAAAAAAAGCAGAGAAATTAAAGAGTTAATATTGAGCGGAGCAATACCTGAGGAAATTGCCTTAGAGGTAAAAAATGTCTTAAATAAATTAAATGTTCAGTATGTTTCTGTTAGGTCATCTGCTGTTAGCGAGGATAGCTTAAAAGCTTCATCTGCGGGAATGCATGATACATTCTTGAATGTAAAATCAGAACCAAAACAGGTTTTAGAAAATGTGAAGAAGTGCTGGGCATCTTTATTCAATGAAAGAGCGATAATATACAGAATTAAGAAAAAGCTGCCTCATTTAGAGGGAATGGCGGTTGTAGTTCAAGAAATGATACCAGCTGAGGTTTCTGGGGTCGCCTTTACTGCCCACCCAACGAACAAAAAGTTTTTACTTATTGAGGCTTGCTATGGAATTGGTGATATGGTCGTGGGTGGTAAGGTGGAGCCAGATGATTATGTGGTGAATAGAGAAACTTTAGAAATAATAGAAAGAAAGATTGGCAGGAAGGATAGAATGAGCGTTATTGAAAATGGAAAAATTAAAGTTATTGATGTCGAAAAGAAACTTGCTGAAAAACAGGTTTTATCTGATAATGAGATAAAAGAAATCGCTGAAACTTGCCTAAAAGTCGAAAAAACATTTAAATATCCTCAAGATATTGAGTGGTGTATCTCCAAAGATTTTATATGGATTCTACAATCACGAACAATAACCGCGACATCATTGCTTATTGGAGAAAAAACAAAAATAAAACCGATTTTGAGCGGATTAGGAGCAAGCCCCGGTATAGTTAAAGGGAAAGTAAAAATTATTTTAAGTCCGAGGGAAGTTAATAAAATGAATGATGGTGAAATATTGGTTACTGTAATGACTAATCCACTATATGTTACTGCAATACAAAAAGCCAAAGGAATAGTTACAGACGTTGGTGGCATACTTTCTCATGCAGCTATTGTAGCAAGGGAGCTTGGAATTCCTTGTGTAGTTGGAACTGAAAAAGCGACAAAAATACTGAAAGATAATATGGAGGTTATTGTAAATGGTACAGAGGGTAAAGTTTATGCACCAGACTGATGATTTAATAACTGAATTATTCAGAGTTACAGGAGAGGCAATCTACGATACAGATATGCAACACGGGGATGGTAGGGATTATTGGCCCTTTCATCCAGTATTTTTAGATTCTCTTGTTGCTCCAATAGTGTTTAAAGAAATTTTAAGGATTATTGAAACATTAGAAAACAAAGGCTACACCCTAACAGACATTGCAGAAACAGTATACAGTCCAACTAAAATAGCTAATTACCAATATTTGTGGCCAGAAAAAACAATCAAATCTTTAACCTATGACGAAAAATACAAGCTCGCAAAATATTTCGTTGAGTTACTAACGATTTTGAGAAATGGTGAACCTTTTTGTGAGAAAGGAAGAAACTTGGTATGGACCAGAAAGAACTTAATCCAAAATATAGAAAAATATAAGAAAGATTTTGTAAGTGCTAAACAAAACCCTGAAATGGCTCAACTTTTGTCGAAGCTAGAAGGAATTCTAGTTTCTTATGCGGAAGCGCTGTACTATTACATGATTGACTTATCACGTATGATGCATGGTCCTTATTCACTTGAAAATGGATCTACTGTTTTTGTAAAGGAATATCTTCACTTAAAGGCTGGAGAACTTTGGGATGTGGTTTCAGATTTCCCTTTTGACCATTTTAAAGAGATCGGAATTTATCAAGGCATACAAATAACTACTTTCTTTATGGGACATACACACTCAAATCCACCTTTCCCAAAAGCAATAGATAAATTCGTTATAATCGTAGATGATAAAGTAATAAAAAATATGGACGAGCTGAGAAATTTATATGAAAAGGTAAAAGAAGTAACAGAAAGAGCAGCTCGATGTATAGCAGAAAAGTCTGGCGATGAAGCTTTTCTTCTTAAGAAGGGAATTGATATGTTTTTCTATCCATTAAAACCTCTCTACAAGGAAATAGGAGAGAACTGGAAAGATATACTTCCACAAGCATATAAGTTTGCATATAATGTGAAAGATAAAATAAAAGTTCCTGGACCCTGGGGTGATTGGAATAAAGAGAAAGCAGTAAGTCACCTTCTAAAACTAATGGATTTTCGGAGGAAAGCAAGATGATAACAGAGTTCTGCAGTTACAAGCAAACTCTAATAAATATGATGAAGATTATCCGTAAACCTATAGAATCTTTTGCTATTGATACAAACACCACTTACCTTTACTTTGAAAAAACGCTTTACCTCCAATAGGTCCAACCAATTCTAGAGAAAACTATATGATGCCTTTTCTTATTTTAGTAACCAACCCCCTGTTCTCATGTCTTAAAGCATGGTGGATGTACGATGTGCGGGTATTCAAACCTAGCTACCTTTAAAGATAATATTACCGGAGATGTGGTATACGAACAGTTTAGAAGGGGGTTTGAGATTATCAAAAAGATTCCTCACCATGAAATGGTTGCTATTGGAACCGCTGGCTCATTTTTAGACCCACATGAAGTTCCATACGAAATCCAAGCAAAAATAATAAAAGAACTTAACTCTTCAGGTGATATATACTACATAAACATTGAAATAAGAGCAGAATATGTGACTAAAGAATCTCTTGAAAATTTGGTAGAAGTAGTCGATGATCCACATAAGTTAGCTATTGGAATCGGTTTAGAAAGTTCAAATGAGCTTATAAGAGAGTTATGTGTCAATAAATGTCTACCTATCGCCTCTTTCATCCGAGCTAAAAGATTGCCTGAAGAATTGCGAAAAAATGTACTTATTGCGACTCCAAGATTGCCTAAGCCCTTAGAACTTAAAGTAAGTGACGGTGCTCAGACGGCAATAGAATTATTAAATGAATATAAAGGCACACTAGACTATAATTATATCGATGCTATAGATGCCCTTTCAAGCTCTGATAAGAGAAAATGGTATGAGAATTTGGAAAGAGAAATGAACAACTCTGATTCAATAGAAAAACCAATATCTACGAACTTTAGCCGTTGGCTGGAGGCGTGGAAAAATGAGCATGGAAGAATATTTCAATAAAAATAAAGAAAAACTTAAAGAGGTTTACGAGCTATTCCGGAATACAGATTACGGCAGGGAATTAAATCTACCCCCAGAATTTAATGATTACAACACTTTTAAAACTTTACCCCTCATAGATCCACGAAAAGTAGATTTTAAGCGACTATTTGTTCCAGGCGATAATTTGTGGTCTTTTATATCTAGTGGAGTGTCGGGACATAGGAAGATGGTAATGAGCGATATAGGAACTATTACTAAGTATCCAGAAGAAATGGATGAAATCTTAAGAACTAATACATCTGTATTTCTCCACAGTAAGAGGAGAAAAGGTGAAAGGAGATGTACTCTTCATAATAGAATATCCCCTGATGGCAGAATGGATTTGTTATCAATTAGAAAAGGCTATAGAAGCAGGAAAAATATTTCCCGGGAATATTAGGAAAAAGAAAGTATATTTCGAATTAAGTGGAGAACCTGTTACTGAGGAACAAGTCTGTAACATTGTAAAAAGATTAGAGAAAATATTTCAAACAGAAGTAGAATATTCTATTACATACGGCTCTACTGAGATTGGGCTTATAGGAACGTATATTCCAACAATTCATGGTTCCAAAATTAAATATGAAGTAATTCCATCGCTTTTTGTAGAAATAGTCGATGGGGAAATAATCATTACTCCTTATAGGAAACAAGGGACAATATTATTTAGATACAAAACCGGAGACAAGGGCAAACTATTTTTTGAAAATGGTAAACCATTCTTGAATGTAATTGGGAAATCTGAAAGTGAGGGGATTATGTATGTTGCAGGTGTTCAAGTATGCATCCCAGAGCTAGTGGCAGAAATAGAAAAAATAGCAAATTTTCCAATCGGAATAAAGGTCATCAAAAAGAAGGATCGGCCGAAAGGAGTATGCGAACTTGATATTAAAATTCATATACCTCGGCGTGATGCTTTAAGTAATAGTTTAAAAAATGCCATAACAGAAAAAACTAAACAGTTCATTACAGATTCTGCTGTTTTGTCGGTGGAAAATCATTTAGGAATAGTGAAAATAAATATTCATTATTCTTCTGAACCTATAAAAAAAAGGTTCATTATTGAAAACTTAAAGGCATAAATCAAGATAATGGATGCATAATTCCTTATCAATGAACTCATTGCAAAACTCTTAGCGAACGTTTAAACTGTTAGCTTAAGCAATGAGGTTTCGCAATTGGCTCAATAATAAAAACTTAGAATACAGAAGCTATTCTAGAAGAACGAAAAATATTAAACCATTGCTTTGTGGCTTAATTATGTACCTTCATCAACTTTCACATCAAATCCTATCATCAACCTATGTGGGGTTGAGAGTTAAGCCACAAAGCTTAATATTCCACTTTTCCAAATATTGCCTCTCTTAACTTTCCAATTTAATACCCTCAAATATTGATGCGTCAATGTTAAGCTATCATATACTTTCTTGCCTCTGAGGGTATGGAGCGATTTCTAGTGAAGCTTGGGTTTTATTTTAATACCCCTATCTTATTATTCGGTAAACTGGTATAGCTAAAATCTCATCACTTTCAAGCCTTTCAACGTCTATTGCCTTGAAAGCATAGAGCTTCTTTCCAACTTCAAAGAATAGTAGATCCCAATAATAGCCTTTCCTAATCCATATTACTGGTCTCTGGCTCAAAATGGCATTTTTCATTTTTAAAATTGCTCTACAATCAGCGTATTTCGTTCTATATTTTGAGTCCTCTTGCTACTATACACTACTCTTACAGTGAAGTATCTTCCCTAAAGCATACTATCTGAAGGAAAGAAATAGTTGGCTTTAATCGCTGAAGGCTTTTTATTTTTGGGAAAATAAATTATACTGAAATAATATGCGCTTTACTGTTTCAACAAAAGGTTTTTGCGACATAATTGATATTACTTCAAGGGTTCAAGAGGCGGTCAAAAAAGCAGGGGTTAAAGATGGTTTTTGTATTGTCTCTTGCCCAGGATCTACGATTGGAATTACAACGATTGAGAATGAACCAGAACTTTTGAAAGATTTCAAAGAACTTTTGGAAAAATTGATCCCCTCTGACAAAGAGTACCGCCATGACAAAGTTTGGGGAGAAACCAACGGGTTTTCTCATTTAAGGTCTGCTTTGATTAAACCTTTTTTAACAGTGCCCATCGAAAATGGAAAATTAATTTTGGGCACCTGGCAGAATATTGTTTTTATTGATTTTGATTCAAGGCCAAGGGAAAGAGAAATTTTGGTTAAAGTTTTTGGACAAAGGTCGTAAAATGAATCAAAAAATAAAAATGTCAGAAAAAATTTGGAAAATTTTTGGCATTTTTGGAATAGTTTGTTTGGTTGGAATTTTTCTTGGAGGAATTTTGATATCTTTGGGAGGAATAAAAAGAAAGACAATGACCCCAGCTTATTTTGAAAAAGTTGAAACACCAATGGGAATTGGCGGTGGGCTAGAAAAAATCAATTTACCCTCTCCTGAAACACCACCTCCTTCTAATCTTGAGAAAGAAATTCCTTCAAGAATGATCATTAAAACTGGCTGGTTAAATTTAGTGGTTAAAGATATTGGAGAAGCGATAAAGAAAATTTCGAAATTTGTTGAAGAAAATGGCGGTTGGGTTGTTTCGAGCAATGTTTATGAAACAGAGAAAATTCCTTCTGGAAGTATTACTGTCAGGGTGCCTGCAGAAAAGTTTGACCAGGCTAAAGATTATTTTAAAAGTTTAGCAGTGAGAGTGAGCAGCGAAAGCACTCAATCTCAAGACATCACCGAAGAATACGTCGATTTACAATCTAATTTGAGAAATTTGGAGGCAGCGGAAGAGCAACTTTTGGAAATAATGAAGAGGGCAGGAAAAATTAACGAGGTTTTAGATGTTTACCGAGAATTGACCAACATTCGCCAGCAGATAGAAAAGATAAAAGGGAGAATGCAGTATTTGGAGCAATCTGCCAAAATGTCATTAATCACTGTTAATTTGGCCCTTTCTGAAGAGTTGCTGCCTATTCCACCAGGCGAAAAATGGAGGCCAAAGTATGTATTTTTGCAAACCTGGAAAAGCGTTTTGAATTTCTGGAAAGGCTTTTCTTACTTTTTGATCAAATTGGTAGTTTGGTCTCAAGTTTGGATTCCGACTTTGATTTTGGTAGCAGTTTTCATCAGAATCTGGAGGAAAAAGAAAAGAAAAGTTTAATGAGAATTTTCAAACCCTTTAGCATCAATCCAGTAATTAAGTATCTGATTTTGGCAGATTTGATTTTTTGGTCTGGTTGGGGACTTTTGGCCCCGATCTTTTCTGTTTTTTTAGTTGAGAAAATAGAGGGTGGAAATTTGGCCTTAGCAGGATTGGCCAGCGGAATTTATTGGGTTTTAAAGTCAATTTTGCGCTTGCCAATTGGTCTTTTTTTAGATTCAAGAAAAGGAGAGGAAGATGATTTTTGGTTTTTGTTTTTTGGCCTAATTTTTTCTTCTTTGGTCCCCTTTGGTTATTTGATGGCAAAGAACTTTTTTCACGTTTTTCTTTTGCAGATTTTGGAGGCTGTTGGCATGGCAATGGCCCTTTCTGGTTGGACAGTAATTTTTACCAGACATATTGACCAGGGAAAAGAAGCTACCGAATGGGCTTTGGATGCAACCTCGGTTGGAATTGGAATTGGTCTTTGTGGAATTTTGGGTGGAATGATAGCCCAGGTTTTCGGTTACAAAGTTGTCTTTTTCCTCTTTGGAGTTTGTGGCATTTTTTCTGCCCTTTTGCTCTTGAGAATTTTGAAAATAATTTCTCCAAGATCAGCTAAAAAAGGACTGGTTTTCTCTTTGAGGGAAATTTTCTTTCAGGAAAAATGAAAAACCAAGAGATTGCCAAAATTTTTTATGAAATTGCCTATTTTTTGGAAATGGAAGGGGTTAAATTCAAACCATTTGCCTATGAAAAGGCTGCAATTACCCTGGAAGGATTAGAAAAAGACATTGAGGAAATTTACAAAAAAGGAGGGTTTGAGGCTTTAAAGAAAATTCCAGGTATTGGAGAAAGCATTGCCAAAAAAATAGAAGAATATTTAAAAACAGGAAAAATCCAATATTACGAAGATTACAAAAAAAAGTATCCGATAAATTTGGAAGAATTGATGGGAATTGAAGGAATTGGGCCAAAGAGAATTAAGGTTTTGTATGAGAAATTGGGAATTAAAAATTTAAAAGAACTGGAAGAGGCGGCAAAATCTCACAAAATTGCCCCTCTTTTTGGTTTTGGAGAAAAAACAGAAAAAAACATTTTGGAGGCGATTGAGTTTGCAAAGAGGGCCAAGGGAAGGTTTTTGTTGGGGGATATTTTGCCAAGGGTAAGAGAAGTTTTTGAGAAATTGAAAAGTTTAAAAGAAGTAGAAAGAATCGATGTTGTAGGCTCAATAAGAAGAATGAAAGAGACAATTGGTGATGTTGATTTTTTAGTCATTTCAAAAAATCCAAAGCCGATTATGGATTTTTTTGTTTCTTTGCCAGGAGTGATTAAGGTTTGGGGGAAAGGGACGACAAAATCTTCAGTGAGAATGAAAGAGGGTTTTGATATGGACATTAGAGTTTTACCAAAAAGTTCCTATGGGGCAGCATTGCAGTATTTCACTGGATCTAAAGAACACAACATTGCTTTGAGGAAAATTGCCATAGAAAAAGGCCTGAAACTTTCTGAATATGGACTTTTTAAGGGTCAAAAAATGATTGCTGGAGAGTCAGAGGAAGAAATTTATGAAAAATTGGGAATGGATTGGATTGCCCCAGAATTGAGAGAAAACAGAGGAGAAATAGAGGCAGCTTTGAAAGGGAAATTACCAAAAATAATTGACTACAAAGATATAAAAGGAGATTTACATTGCCATTCAAAATGGGATGGCGGAGCAAACACAATTGAAGAGATTGCAAAACAAGCAATCAAAATGGGTTATGAATATGTTGGAATTGCAGATCATACAAAGTTTTTGAAGATTGAACATGGCTTAGATGAAAAGAAGTTGAGAGAGAGAAACAAAGAAATTGATGCTTTAAACAAAAAATTTGCCGGAAAAATCAAAATTTTAAAAGGTTGCGAAGCAAACATTTTGCCAGATGGCTCAATCGACATTTCAGACGATTGTTTGAAAGAGCAAGATTTTGTCATTGCCGGAGTCCATTCAAGGTTTAAAATGTCAAAAGAAGAGATGACAGAGAGAATAATTCGGGCAATGAAAAATCCGAATGTAGATATAATTTCCCATCCAACAGGAAGGCTAATTCAAAAAAGGGATGAATACGAAATTGACTTTGATAAAATTTTGAGGGTTGCAAAAGAAACTGGAACGATTTTAGAAATCAATTCCTATCCTGAAAGGTTGGATTTGAACGACGTTAACATCAAAAGAGCAAAAGAAGCTGGAGTGAAAATGATCATTAACACCGACGCCCATCATATAGACCAAATGAGATTCATTGAATACGGAATTGGCCAAGCAAGGCGAGGGTGGGCTGAAAAAGAAGACATTGTCAATTGCTGGCCACTAGAGAAAATGTTAAAATTTTTGAAAAAGTAAAAACATTGCTTAGCCATGGAAAAAGAACCAAGTTTGTTGACTAACAGGAGAAAAGAATCAGAGGAAAAAGAAAAACTTATACAACTAGGAAGAAAATTCGTAGAGGACGAATGGAGGCGAGAATACGAAAGGTGGGTGGAGAAAAGGCGGGGGAGAGAAAAAGAGGAGGGAAGAGAACCAGGCACTCATTTTTTTCAGGTCTCTGGAGAAGGTGAGGCAAGTGCAGAGTTTGAGTTAAAAGATTTAGACTCTGTTAATCCAAAAATATTTGAACTTATCGGAATGTGGCTAGAGCTGGTGAGCGGAATAGCTTCTATATTTAAAGAAAAAGGAAATGTAGATGAATTATTTTTTGGAAAAGAACCTCTATGGAGCCAATTAAAAAACTTACCAGAAGATACAAAAAAACAAATTATCCAAAGATGGAAAGATAGTTCTTCGGAATTTACCAAAATCCAAAAGGAGATAGACGCCATATACAAGCAAAAAATTTCAAAGGCTGAAAAACTTATTATCGAATTTTTCAAAAATGAAATGACCGCATTCTCATTAAGCCTTACAATATTAGAACAGCTTCTCTTTCTCTAAAATCTCAAAAAACCAAAGATTTTAGGTTGACAATAAATCTCAACATGCCAACAGAAAGATCAGCAGGAGCAATAATTTTTAGGAAAGAAAAGGGTAAAATTTTTTATTTGCTTTTACACTATCCTGGAGCCTCCCATCGGGCAAATTCTGATTATTGGGACTTTCCAAAAGGACATTTAGAAAAGGGGGAGACTCTGGAAGATGCGGCAAAAAGAGAAATTGAAGAAGAGACTGGGTTGAAAAAAATCAAGTTTGTCGACGGTTTCAAAGAGACAATCAAGTATTTTTTTAAATGGCAAGGGAAAAACGTTTTAAAGTTTGTCACATTTTTCTTGGCAGAAACAAAGGAAAAGAAAGTTACAATTTCTTTTGAGCACATTGGCTATCAATGGTTACCTTTTGAAGAGGCAATGAAAAAATTAACTTTTCAAAATTCAAGAGAGATTTTAAAAAAAGCAAACGAATTTTTAAAAAAAAATTAACTCTTAACTTTTTCGACAATTTTCTCAAAAATTTCAGGTTTTTCTCTGGCCAATTGAGCCAAAATTTTTCTGTCAAGTTCAATATTTTTTTCTTTTAAGGCATGGATGAATTTGCTATAAGATAGCCCATATTGTTTTAAAGCAGCAGAAATTTGAATTTGCCAAAGTCTTCTCATTACTCTTTTTTTCTCTTTTCTTCCTCTGTAGGCATGTTTTAAAGCGTGAATTAGGGCATCCTTTGCCAATCTGTATTTTGACTTTCTTTTCCATCTAAAACCCTTAACTTTTTTCAAAAGTCTTTCTCTTTTTTTGTGTCTTGTTTTTCCTTTTTTAACCCTGACCATAAAATTTAAGGTCTGCTCAAAAACCTCTTTATTACCTTTGCCTCAGCCTTTGATACTGGAACCCATTTTCTAGTTTCTCTAATTTTTTTTCCAGATTTTTTTGCCCGATAATGGTCTTGTCCGCAAACCCTTCTTAAAATTTTTCCAGTCTTTGTAATTTTGAACCTTTTTAAAATCGACTTTCTCGTTTTCATTTTTTTGCCACGATCATTATAAAGCCTCCCGGCGTCTTTTTTAAATCTTGTTCGATTTTAATTTCAACCTTTTTTTGGAGAATTTCGATAAATTTTTTGAATTTTTCTTTGGCAAAATCTGCCAAAACCTTTTCTCTTCCGTGCAAAATCATTTGAATTTTTAATTTGTCTCCAGCTTTCAAAAACTTTTCTGCTTGGTTTGCTCTGGTTTCCATGTCATGGTCTGAAATGTTAAAACTCAACCTTATTTCTTTTACTTCGCTCTTTTTTTCTTTTTTCTCTTTCTTTTTTTCTTGGTATAAAAATTTTCCGTAATCTGCAATTTTGCAAACAGGAGGGTCTGCCTTTTCGCTAATTAAAATCAAATCCAAATTTTTTTCTTTTGCTATCTTTAAAGCCCCCTCTAAAGAAAAAACGCCCAATTGCTTTCCTTGCTCATCAATTACTCTTACCTTTTCAGCCCTTATTTGATTGTTGATTAAATATCTTTTCAATTTCAACTAACCACTAAAAAATAATTACTAAAAATCACTAATTTTGTGGAGATGGCGGGATTCGAACCCGCGTCTGGGGGTTGACCTGGGTCTCCCTCTACGGCTATAGTCGATTTTTTAGTCTATCTGGAATACTAGTAAATCGACAAACCTAGTATTCCACTCAAAGAAATAAAGAACAACCCCCTCAACTATGACACCTGTTCCCTAACCGAGGGGATTTAGGGACAGGCGCTTGTCTACCCGATAATTAAGCGTAGACAAGAGCAGGAGTTTGTGTGGCAGGATTTTTGGCCGCCAGAAACCCAGGTTCCTTTCCCCCATCGATTCCAAAAACCATCCCCTTTTTACAAACTTTATTTGGTCTTTCACCGCAACAGCGATTATCTTTTCAAAAAATATTCTTTCAAGGTTCTCTGAATTTCTTTTTCTATTTCCTTCTTTTTTTTCTCTTCTTTTTTTGAGACCTTCTTTTTTCTTTTGCCAACACCAAATTCCAACTTTATTTTACCACCTTTTACATAAAGACGCAAGGGAACAAGGGTTACACCTTTTTGTTTTGATTTTCCAGCTAAATATTTAATTTCAGATTTTTTCAACAAAAGCTTCCTTTCTCTTTGAACATCATAATTGCCCCCGATGTTTTTTGGCTGCCAGGGAATGATCGTTGCCCCTACCCAAAAAGCCTCCCCACCTTTAATGACAACATAAGTTCCCAGAAGGCTTGTTCCTTGCGATTTTAAGGTTTTTACCTCTTGACCAAAAAGTGAAATACCAGCTTCGAACTTTTCCAAAATTTCATAATCAAAATAAGCCTTTTTGTTTTCACTCAAAATTTTCATTCTTTCATTGTAAAAAAAAGTTTGATAATTTTGAAATATGTATGGTCAGAGAAAAAATTAAAAATTTAATTGCCAAAAGCTTGAAAAATCTTCAAAAAAGAGCCATTTTGCCACCATTTGAATTTTCAAAAACCCAAATCGAAATTGAAAAGCCAAAATTTGCTTTTCAGGGTGATTATTCCACAACGTTAGCCTTTGTCTTGGCCAAAAAACTTGAAAAAAAACCAGAAGAAATTGGCCAATTTTTGAAATCTGAAATAGAAAAAGAAAAAGTTTTTGAAAAGGTAGAAGTAGTCAAACCTGGTTTTGTTAATTTTTTTCTTTCAAGAGAATATCTTCAAGAAAAATTAAAAGAAATCCTCAAAGAAGGCGAAAAATTTGGCCGGGCAAAGAAAAGAAAAGGAAAAAAAGTTCAGGTTGAATTCATTTCTGCCAACCCAACTAGTCAATTGCACATTGGAAACGGAAGAGGAGCTTTTTTTGGCGATGTTTTGGCAAACGTTCTTGAAATGGCAGGTTTTGATGTGGAAAGAGAATATTTTATTAACGATGCCAAAACGAACACTCAAATTAGACTTTTGGGACAGACTGCCTTAGGCAAGGGGACTGCCTATTTGAATGAATATCTCAAAGAAAAAATTAAAAAGCTTCAATCAAAATTGAAAAAAATCTCAGATGAAAGAGAAGCTGGCTATTTGCTTGCTCAAGAAATCCAAAAGGATAACAAAAAATTTATCGAAACAAAATTAAAGATCAAATTCGATAATTGGGTTTCAGAAGAGAAACTTTACAAAATAGGAAAGGTAAAGAAAGTTTACGAAATTTTAAAAAAAGAAGGATTGGTTTACAAAAAAGAAGGGGCAGAGTGGTTGAAAATTTCGGCCTTTGGAGCTCCAAAAGATGAAGTTATAATCAGGAGGGACGGTAACCCAACCTATTTTCTTTCAGACATTGCCTACCATAAAGACAAGTTTGAGCGAGGTTATCACAAAATTATCAATATTTGGGGGGCAGACCATCAGGGCCATGTACCAAAAATTAAGGCAATAGCTAAAATTTTTGGCTTTCGGGGAGAATTGGAAATTTTGATTTCTCAACTGGTAAGATTAAAAGGTGGTCAAAAAATGTCAAAGAGAAAAGGAGAAATTGTTACCCTTGAAGAATTGATCGACGAAGTCGGTTTGGATGTAGCAAGATTCTTTTATTTAACAAAATCTTTAGATTCTCAAATGGAGTTTGATTTAGAATTGGCTAAAGAACAATCAGAAAAGAATCCGGTTTACTACATCCAATACGCTCACACTAGAATTTGTGGAATCTTGAGAAAATGCAAAAAAATCGAACTGAAAAAATCTGACCTGAGAAATCTCAAATTTTTGAACCATCCCAGCGAAATAAACCTTATTAAGCAATTAATCAGACTTCCAGAAATTGTCGAAGACACGGCCAAAGATTATCAAATTCAGAGAATTCCTCAATATGCCCTAGATTTAGCAAGTTCTTTTCATCATTTTTACAAAGAATGCCGCGTATTAGAAGAAAAAGAAAACTTAAAAAAAGCACGACTCTTTTTGTGTTTGGCTACAAAAACAGTTTTAAAAAACGTTTTAAACTTAATGGGAATTTCAGCCCCAAAGAAAATGTAAAAATTTCTTGCAATTTTTTCCAGAGTTGCTATTCTAAAAAGTATGGAACCAAATTTTCCACAAATAGAAAAACAAATACTTAATTTTTGGAAGAAAAATTCAATTTTTGAAAAAAGTCTCAAAGGAAAGAAAAAAAACTTTATCTTTTACGAAGGGCCACCAACAGTTAATGCTCCTCCCGGTCTCCATCATGTCTTGTCTCGAGTTTACAAAGATATAATCTGTCGCTACAAGACAATGCAGGGCTTTAAAGTGGAAAGAAAGGCAGGCTGGGATACTCACGGCCTTCCGGT
Source organism: uncultured Candidatus Saccharibacteria bacterium (assembly GCA_964593405.1). Classification (GTDB taxonomy): domain Bacteria; phylum Patescibacteriota; class Minisyncoccia; order Minisyncoccales; family GBS-2; genus CAZQIO01. The sequence goes on from CAZQIO010000001.1 coordinate 51,887, forward strand.
TGAGCTTCAGATAGAAAAAAAGTTGGGAATCAAAATAAAAAAGGAGATTGAAAAAATTGGAATAAAAAAATTCAACGCCGAATGCAAAAAATCAGTTTTTGCCTATAAAAAAGATTGGGAAAATATGACAGAAAGGATTGGATTTTGGTTGGACCTCAAAAACCCTTATGTTACTTTCTATCCAGAATACATTGAGTCTTTGTGGTTTATTTTGAAAAAAATCTGGGAAAAAAAGCTTTTGTATCAGGATTTTAAAGTCACAGCCTTTTGTCCAAGATGCGGCACCAGTTTATCAACTCATGAAGTTGCTTTAGGTTACAAAAAAGTCAAAGAACCAGCAATATATGTGAAGTTCAAAGTTTTAGACTCAGAATTCGAAAATACCTTTTTGTTAATTTGGACAACCACCCCCTGGACTTTACCAGGGAACGTGGCCGTAGCGGTCAATCCCCAATTCACTTATGTACTTTTTGAACACCACCCAACGAAAGAAAATCTGATCGTAGCAAAAGAAAGGCTTGAAAAGTTAGGAGAAAAGGGAGAGGTAAAAAAAGAATTTAAGGGCAAAGATTTGGTTGGTCTCAAATATCAAGCACCGTTTAATTTTTATCAGCCAGATCCCGACAAAGATAGAATGTTTGAGGTAATAGCTGGAGATTTTGTGAGCCTCGAAGAAGGAACGGGTTTAGTCCACATAGCTCCAGCTTTTGGTGAGGAAGATTTAGATTTGATTAAGAAAGAAAATTCAAAAAACAAAGGAAAAAAATTCCCAATCTTAATTAACGTTGACCAAGAAGGAAAATTCAAACCCGAAGTTCAAAAATGGGCAGGCCTTTTTGTTAAAGATGCCGATTCTGGCATCATTCAAGATTTGAAAGAAAGAGGTCTTTTGCTCAAAGAAGAACTTTATGAACACGATTACCCCTTTTGTTGGAGGTGTTCTACTCCTCTTTTGTACTACGCAAAAAAAAGTTGGTTTATTGGAGTAACAAAAGTTAAAAGAAATTTAATTGCCAATAACAAAAAGATCAATTGGGTGCCAGAGTTTATTGGAAAGGGAAGGTTTGGTGAATGGTTGAGGGAAGTAAAAGACTGGAATCTTTCTAGAGAAAGATATTGGGGAACACCATTGCCAGTTTGGAAGTGCCTAAAGTGCGGCAATGAAATTGTTATAGGCTCTAGGGCAGATTTGTTAGAGCAAAAATTCTCCACCAATAAATATTTGATTTTAAGACATGGCGAATCAAAAATGAACGTTAAAAAAATTTTAATTTCTACTTTACCAGAAAAAGTGGCCTGCCCCCTCACTGAAAGAGGAAAAGCGCAAATTTTCCAAGCAGCAAAAAAGTTGAAAAAAGAAAAAATTGACCTAATTTTCTCTTCTGACCTTTTGAGAGCGAGGCAAACTGCAGAAATTGTTGCTAAAATTACTGGAGCAAAAATAATTTTCGACAAAAGATTAAGAGACATTCAGGGAGGAATTTTTGAAGGAGAAAGAATCGAAAAATTTCTTGCCTTTTGGAAAAGTTATGAAGAAAAATATACAAAAAGACCCCAAAAAGGAGAAAATTATCAAGACGTCAAAAAGCGAATGATTAAGGTAATTGAAGATTTAGAAAGAAAATATCAAGGAAAGACAATTCTCATTGTTTCCCATCAAAGACCTTTGGCAATGCTTGAAGGAGCAATGAAAGGATTTTTGATAGATGAGTTCGAAAAATTCATAGAGCCAAACTTAATCAAAACTGGCGAAATAAGAGAAATTGAATATAAAAAATTCCCTTACAACGAAAAAGGAGAATTAGATTTTCATCGACCTTACGTTGACGAAATAAAGTTTTTCTGTCCAAAATGCCAAGGAAAAATGGAAAGAGTTGCAGAAGTTGTAGATTGCTGGTTTGATTCTGGAGCTATGCCTTTTGCCCAGTATCATTGGCCATTTGAAGGAAAATTCAAGCCTTCTTTTAAAAACCAAAAACTCAAACCGCCAAAACTGTTTCCAGCAGATTATATTTCAGAAGCTGTCGATCAAACCAGAGGGTGGTTTTACACTCTTTTGGCAGTTTCAACACTTTTGGGTTTCGGCCCTCCTTACAAAAATGTTGTTTCCCTCGGTCACGTTTTGGATGAGAAAGGAGAGAAAATGTCAAAATCGAAAGGTAATGTTGTCGATCCATTTTACATTGTAGAAAAGTATGGAGCCGATGCCATCCGTTGGTACTTTTTCACTGTTAATCAACCTTGGGACGCCAAGCTTTTCTCTGAAAAAGATGTCCTTTCTGTTTTAAGAAGGTTTATTTTAACTCTTTGGAATTCTCATTTGTTCTTGAAAACCTACGTTCCAAAAACAAAAATAAAGAAAACAGAAAAATCAAAAAACGTTTTAGATAGATGGATTGTTTCTAGGTTAAATAGATTAATTTTGGAAACAACTCAACTTTTGGAAAAATATCAAATAACAAAAGCTGCTACCTTAATCGAAAATTTTGTCGTCAATGACCTTTCTTTATGGTACATTAGAAGATCTCGAAAAAGATTTCAAAATCCAAAAACCAAAAAAGAATTTACGGAAGCTGCCGAAACCCTCTCTTTTGTTTTGTTGACCTTGGCTAAAATTTTAGCTCCCTTTATTCCCTTTTTAGCTGAGAAAATTTTCAAAGATTTAACTAACAAAACAAAAGCTTCCGTTCATTTGGAAAAATGGCCAAGACCAAATTTAAAAGCAATCGATAGGAAATTAGAAGAAAAAATGGAAAAAGTAAGAGAAATAATCAGCCAGGCTTTAGCTGAAAGGGCAAAGACAAAGATTAAAGTAAGACAACCACTCAATCGATTGACTATTCCAGATAAAACAATCTATAAAGAAAAGAGCCTTTTAGAATTAATTAAAGAAGAAGTGAATGTTAAAGAAGTTATCGTTGGAGAGAAATTGGAATTGGACCTTTCAATTACCCCAGAATTAAAAGAAGAAGGATTGGCGAGAGAATTGATAAGACAGGTGCAGCAAATGAGAAAAGAAATGGGCCTTTTCCCAAAAAATAAAACAAAAATTTACTTTTTTGCTCAAGAAAATTTAGAAAGAATTGTTGAAAAGTACAAAAAGGAAATATTACTCCAAACAAAGAGTAAAGAGATTCTTTGGCAATTGCCTCCAAAAAACTCTTTCCAAAAAGAGGTAAAGGTCAATGACTCTTTAATAAAAATTGGATTGGTGAAATATGGTGTTTAAACAATTAAAAGAGTTGATAATCTCACCATATGAAGGATATGAAATCACAGAACATCTTTTAGAGGAAGATAGGAAAAAATTGGCAGATGGTTTGGGAAAATTTTTGAAATCGCTGAAAAATTTCTTTGGAGAACCAGACCAAATGGAAGTGACCAAAGATGATATACAAAAACTTATCGAATATTTTAGAGGTTATCCTAGCCAAAGAGATAATTTTATTAAAGGATTGCGCCTTTCAACAGAATTACATCCAGCAAGATTGGAAAGAATTTTGCAAAGATTGCTTGAGAAAATTTCTTGAATTTTCCCAAAATATGTTTGTGAGGGAAAGGACTGTTGGGTTGATTTTTCAAAAGAAGGAATTTAGGGAAGCAGATCAAATAATTTCTGTTTTTTCCCAAGACTTTGGAAGGATAGAAGTTCTTTGCAAAGGGATTAGGAAAATTGCCTCAAAATTAAAGTATGGAATAGAAATTTTTTATCTTAGCGAAATCGAAACTGTTAAAGGATATTATTCGAGAATTCTTACAGATGTTCAAGTGGTCGAAAAATTTTCTCAAATCAGAAAAAATTTGGCCAGATTGTCGATTGCTTATCAAATTTCCGAAGTTTTGGATGGTTTGATCAAAGAGTCAGAAAGAGAAGAGAAAATTTGGAATTTGCTTTTGAACACTTTTTCTATTTTGAACAATCAAAATCTCAACTTAACAATTTGCCATTTAAGTTTTTACTATTTTTTTTGGAATTTGGTTAACGTTTTGGGGTTTGGGCCAAGGCTAAAAAATTGTGTTTTTTGTCAAAAAAGAATTTTAAACCATTTAATTTATTTTTCGGCAGAGGATGGCGGAGTGGTTTGTAAAGAATGTTTTTTAACACAAAAAAAAGGAGAAAGGGTTTCTCAAAGGTTGATTAAGTTTTTAAGAGCCTTTCTTGAGTTTGAGTTTGATCTGATTAAAAAAGTGAAAGTAAAAAAAAGCGATTTTGCGGAAATGAAAACGATTACCAAAAGATATTTTCAAAACCTAATCGAAAAACACTATGCGAGTTCGAATTCGAATTTTTAATCTTTTGATTTTAATTTTTCTTTTTCTTTCTGGCCTTTCTTTTTTTATCTGGCAAAGGAACGTTTATTCTAAAGAAAGCTTAAAATTGGAAATTTTAGGGCCTAGCGAGGCTGTTTTTGGTGAAGAAGTGGAATATATTGTAAAATACAAAAATAACGGTCATTTTAGACTGGAGGAACCAGAATTGATTTTTGATCCTCCAGAAAATTCTTTAAAAGATGGAGAAATTGCCAAAAGAGAAATTTTAACCTCAGAAAAATTGGGTTTTGCCATTTATCCTGGTGAAGAAAATTCCTTTTCGTTTAGAGTGAAACTTTATGGCAAAGAGGGAGAAGTCAAAATAGCCAAAGCCACTTTAAATTATCGGCCAAAAAATTTAAAAGCCAAATACACTTCAAAAACTACTTTAACTACTAAAATCAAATCTGTTCCAATTACTTTTGAGTTCGATTTACCATCAAAAGTTGAGCCTGGGAAAAAATTCACCTTTAATCTCAATTATTTTTCTAACGTTGAACAACTTTTAGAAAATTTAAGAATTCAAATTGAGTATCCAAAAGAGTTTGAATTTATAGATTCAAAACCAAAAGCGATTGAACAGTCAGAGTGGGAAGTGCCAGTTTTAAATAAATTTGAAGGAGGGAGAATTGAAATTTCAGGAAGAATTTTTGGAGAGGAAGGAACTGCTAAAGTTTTCAAGGGAAAATTGGGAATTTTAATAGGAGAAAACTTAATAATTTTGAAAACAGCCGAAAAGGGAGTGGAAATTGTTAAGCCATCAATTTTTATCAGACAAGAAATTAATGGCAACCCTCAGTATGTAGCCGCACCCGGAGAATGGCTCCATTATACAATCTTTTTCAAAAATATAGGAGATGAAGAGATGACAAATTTAATTTTGATTTCAAAATTAGAAGGAGAGGCTTTTGATTTTCAAACGATCAAAACAGAGTTGGGAGAAGCAAGGGCAGGCGACAATTCAGTTGTTTTTGATTGGAGGAAAGTTCCCAAGTTACAATATTTAGCACCAACGGAAGAGGGATCGGTTGAGTTTTGGATAAGATTAAAGGATGAGATAGGGAACGTTAAAAACCCGGTTTTAAAAAATAAAGTATTCATCGGTCAGGCAAAAGAAGAATTTATTACTAAAATTTCATCAAAAGTTGAACTTTTCCAATTTGGTTATTATTATGATGAAATATTCGGAAATTCAGGACCTCTTCCTCCAAAAGTTGGGGAGAGTACGACCTATACAATCGTGTGGGAGATAAAAAATTATTATTCAGATTTGAACGATGTTAAAGTTAAGGCCAAATTGCCATCTTTTGTCAGTCTAACCGGAAAGGTTTTTCCTCAAGAAATGGCCTCAAAGTTTTCCTTCGATCCAGAATCTAGGGAAATAGTCTGGGCAATCGGAAATCTAGAACGGGGAAAAGGAGTTTTGAGCCCCCCTCTTACTCTTGCCTTCCAAGTGATTTTTTCACCTACTCCAGAACAAGTGGGAACTAGTCCAGAAATAATTAACGAAGCCAAACTCATTAGTGAAGATAGCTGGACAGGAAGGATTTTGGAAGCTAGCGCAAAAGCAATAACCACTAAATTAACAGATGACCCCATGATGCGGCCAGAATTTGGTGTTGTTGTTAAATAAAATTAAAAACATGAACAATTTAATGGAAAAAATTATATCTTTAGCAAAAAGAAGGGGATTTGTTTTCCCATCTTCTGAGATTTATGGGGGAATTTCAGGATTTTATGATTTTGGACCTCTTGGGGTTGAAATGAAAAATAACATAAAAAAACTTTGGTGGAAAAAAATAGTCAGAGAGAGAGATGATGTTGTGGGAATTGATTCATCGATAATTCAAAACCCAAAAGTTTGGCAGGCTTCTGGTCATGTGGAAAGGTTTTTTGACCTTTTGACAGAGTGTAAAAATTGTCACAAAAGGTTTAGGGCTGACCATTTGATTGAGGAAATGAGAAATTCTGGAAAATTGGGTGAAATTGAAAAAGAAAAAGAAATAAAAGATATTTCAAAATTGATTGAAAAAATAAAATGCCCAGAATGCGGAGGAGAATTGGTTCCTCCAAGACAATTTAATTTGATGCTCAAAACTTTTGTCGGGCCGGTTGAAGAGGAAAGTTCAATTTCTTTTTTGCGACCAGAGACAGCTCAAGGCATTTTTATTAATTTCAAAAACATAATGGAAACTCAAAGAAAAAAAATTCCCTTTGGTATAGCCCAAATCGGAAAAGCCTTTAGAAACGAAATCACTCCTAGAAATTTTCTCTACAGAGTTAGGGAATTTGAGCAAATGGAGTTGGAATTTTTTGTCAAACCAGGGGAAGATGAAAAATGGTTTGAATATTGGGTAAAAGAGAGGTTCAATTGGTACATTAATGTTTTAGGAATTAAAAAGGAGAATTTAAGAATCAGAGAACACAAAAAAGAGGAATTAGCCCATTATGCAAAAGCCTGCGTTGATATCGAATACAAATTTCCCTTTGGTTGGGGAGAAATTGAAGGAATTGCAAACAGGACAGATTACGATTTAAAGAAGCACCAGGAATTTTCAGGACAGAACCTTTCTGTTTTCGATGAAAAAGAAAATAAAAAATATTTGCCCTATGTGATTGAGCCTTCTTGCGGAGTAGAAAGAATATTTTTCGCTTTGTTGTGCGATGCTTTCGAAGAAATTCCTGGAGGAAGGACAAAAACAACAAAGCCAACAAAGGAGGTTGAAATTTTACTCAAACTTGATAAAAAAGTTGCCCCAGTTAAGGTTGGAATTTTACCTTTAATCAGAACAAAAAAAGAATTGGTTCAAAAAGCTAGGGAAATTTATGAAAAGCTCAAACCCCATTTCAATTGCGTTTTTGACGAGGTTGGCTCTATCGGAAGAAGATATAGAAGATTAGATGAGATTGGATGCCCCTTTGCAATTACTGTTGACTTTGAGAGTTTAGAAAAAGAAGATGTAACAATTAGAGAAAGAGACAGCATGGAACAAGAAAGGGTGAAAATAAAAGATTTGTTAAAAGTATTAAAAGAAAAACTTGAATTAGAAGATGATGTTTAAAAAAGTTGTACTAAAAAATGGGTTAAGAATTCTTACTGTTCCTCAAAAAACAACGAGGGCGGTTACTGTTTTGGTTTTGGTTGGTAGCGGTTCCAAATATGAAGAAAAAGAAAAAAGCGGAATTTCTCACTTTTTAGAACACATGTTTTTCAAAGGAACAAAAAAAAGACCAAGCTCTCTGGCCATTGCCGAAACTCTAGACAAAGTTGGGGGCATTTACAATGGCTTTACCTCAAAAGATTATACTGGCTATTTTGCAAAAGTAGCAAAAGAACATTTTGAACTGGCCTTAGATTGGGTGGCAGACATTTTTTTAAATTCTATTTTGCCAGAAAAAGAGATTGAAAAAGAAAGAGGAGTGATCATTGAAGAAATTAACATGAGAAAAGATCATCCAATAGAACACGTTCAAACACTTTGGCATCAACTACTGTACGGAGATCAACCTGCCGGATGGGACATTGCCGGAAGCGTCGAAACTGTTTCAAAAATTACTCGGCAAGATCTAATTAAATTTAGAGAAAAACATTACATTGCCAAAAATACAATAGTTTGTTTGGCTGGGAATTTTGATCAAAAAACTGGAATTGAAAAAGTGAAAAAATATTTTTCAAAAATTAAAGAAGGCAAATTGCCACAAAAACCAAAAGTTATTGAAAAACAAAACTCGCCAGCTTTTTTAATTGAGGAAAGAAAAACTGATCAAACCCATCTTTGTCTGGGAGTGAGAACTTTTAATTTGTTTCATCCCTCAAGGTACGCCCAAGAAATTTTAGCTTTGGTTTTGGGGGGAATGATGAGTTCAAGGCTTTTTGAAACAATAAGGACAAAATTAGGCATTGCTTATTATGTAGACACCGAAGTCTATTTGGACCCAGACAGTGGTTATTTAGTGACAAGAGCAGGTTTGGATAATGAAAAAGTTTTAACAGGCATTTTAGCGATTTTAAAAGAGTACAAAAAAATAAAAAAAGAAGGAATTTCAAAAGGAGAATTGAAAAAGGCGAAAGATTGCCTAAAGGGCAAAATGACTCTCCTTTTGGAATCTTCAGACGCTCTTGCTTCTTTCTATGCCAGCCAGGAGGTTTTGGAAAAGAAAATTTTATCTCCAGAACAAATTTTTGAAAAAATTGAAAAAGTTTCTCAAAAAGACATTTTGAAATTGGCCAGAGAAATTTTCAGACCAGAAAGATTAAACCTGGCAATGATTGGTCAATTTGATTCGAAAAAAACTTTAAAGAAAATTTTAAAGATATGAAAGAGAAAAATTTTTTAGATCTTTCATGGAGTTCAATTTTCAAAATAGTTGTTACCCTTTTTTTCATTTTTGTCGTTTATAAAATTCAAGAAATTTTAATGCTTGTTATCTTTTCTTTGATCATTTTTCTTTTGTTTGAACCAGCCATCAATTTTCTAGAAGAAAAAAAGATAAAGAGAGCAATTTCTGTCCCCTTACTTTATTTTTCTTTCTTTTTGATTTTGGGGACATTGACGTTTTTCTTTTCAGCCCCGATTGTTGGAGAGTTTGATAAATTTGCCAAACGGATCCCAGAACATTTTGAGAAAATTTCCCCTTTTTTTCAAAGACTGGGTATTGAAGCCTTTGAAAGTTTTGAAAGCTTTACCAAATCTTTCCAAGAATGGTTAATTAGGGCCTCAAGCAGTATTTTCTCTGCCATTTCGGCAATTTTTGGGGGAATATTTTCCACATTGACCATTTTTTCTTTTTCTTTCTTTTTGTCCCTCGAAGGAAAAGAAATCGAAAAATTAGTGGCCCTTTTTTTGCCCAAAGAAAAACAAGAAAAAGTTTTAAAGATTTTAAAAAGTTGTCAAGAAAAAGTATCCTTTTGGTTTGCCATTAGGCTTTTGGGTTGTTTTTTTGTCGGGCTTTTCACTTTTTTCACTTTGAAGGTTTTAAACATTGAGTATTCCTTTTCTCTTAGTGTTCTGAGTGGAGTTTTAAATTTAATACCGATTCTAGGGCCGATTTTCGCCGCTGCTTTCGTTGCCATTTTTGTCAGTATAAATTCTTTTTCGAAGGCCATTTTCTTTTTAGTTGCTTTTGTTTTGATTCAACAAATTGAGGGAAATTTTTTAACTCCTCTCTTTACCAACAAATTGATTAAAATGTCTCCCTTTTTAGTTTTATTTTCCATTTTGGTAGGAGCTAAACTTTTTGGTTTTTGGGGATCGATTTTGGCCATTCCCTTGGGTGCAATTTTTTTGGAGTTTTTGAAAGAGTTTTTTGGTAAAGAAAGTTAATGGGAATTTTGTATGTAGTCGCTACACCAATTGGTAATTTAAAAGACATCACCCTCAGAGCCCTGGAAGTTTTGAGGTCAGTCGATTTGATATTGACTGAAGACACAAGAGTAGCCAAAAAACTTTTAGATCATTATGGAATAAAAAAACCTCTTTTAAGTTATCATCAACACTCAAAATTAGAAAGAATTAACGAAATTGTTCAACTTTTGCGATCTGGGAAAAATTTAGCTTTAATTTCTGATGCGGGAACTCCCGGTATTTCCGATCCCGGGGGGAAACTAATAGAAAAACTAAAGGAAAATCTAAAAGAAATTAAAATTGTACCCATTCCTGGACCCTCTGCTATTGTTGCCGCAGCTTCCGTTTCTGGTTTTCCAATGGACAGGTTTTTATTTTTAGGTTTTTGCCCAAAAAAGAAAAAAAGAAAAAAATTTTTCAATGAGGTTTTGAGTTCAAAATATCCAGTTATCTTTTACGAATCTCCCCACCGTCTCATTAAAACTTTAACAGAGCTTTCTTCAATGGCCAAAATTCTTAATTTGCGAGTAAAAATTGTAATAGCAAAGGAATTAACAAAAAAGTTTGAAACAATTTTCAGGGGAGAAATTGAAAAGGTGATTGAGCAGCTTCAAAAAGAAAAAATAAAAGGGGAATTTGTTTTAATAGTTAAGACCGAATCAAATTTGCTTAAAAAACATTGATTGGTTAAGATAAGTAGTATGGGTTTTCAAAATCTAGAAAATTTTTCTTTTTCTTTTTTGTTGGCAAACTTTGTTTTGCTTTTTGGAATTTTAGTGGCAAAAATTTTTGAGAGAATATCTTTGAGATTTTTAGAGAAAATTAAATTAGACCAAATACTAAAGAGAATAGGCTGGAAAGAGGCCACAGAGAGTATTGGGGCAGAAATTTCGCTTCAAAATTTTATCTCCCAATTGGTTAAGTGGTTTTTTATTTTTTTATTTTTGATGGCCTTTTTTGAGATTTTGCAACTAGAAAAAGTTAGCGAATTTTTCGAGACGATCGTTCGTTACTATCCGAACATTTTCATTTCAGTAGTTATTTTTTTGACAGTAGTTTATTTGGTTGATTTTTCAAGAAAAATTTTTGTTGCCTCTTTTGACAAAGAAAAAATTGTTTACTCTCCTTTGGTTGGGAAGGGTCTTTCTTTCTTCATTTGGATTTTGACAATTTTGGCAATTTTGTACCAGTTGAAGATCGTTCCAGAGTTAATTTTGGTAACATTTGTTGGACTAGTTGGAATGATTTCTTTGGCCGTTGGAATTTCTTTTGGCCTGGGCGGAAAAGATTTTGCCTCAAAATTTTTAAGAGAATTACAAGAAAAACTCAAAAAATAAACATGGAGTACTTACATAAAGAGGATTTCAAAAGAATGATTTTACTTTCTTTTGAAACTATAGAAAGAGAAAAAGAGACGATAAACAGAATTAATGTTTTCCCAGTTCCTGACCAAGATACTGGAACAAATTTGGCTGCCACTTTAAGAGGAATGAAAGAAGCTGTAGAAAAGGCAGAATTTCAGACTTTAGAAAAACTTTCCAGGGCAGCCCTTGAAGGAGCTTTAACAAATGCTCAGGGTAATGCGGGAGTAATTTTTACTGGTTTTTTAGCTGGTTTTTTGTCTAAGTTTGATAAAAACCCAATTGATGCAAAAAAGTTAGCAGAAGCCTTTGAAGAAGGAAGAAAAAGTGCTCAAAATTCAATTTTAAAACCAAAAGAAGGGACAATTTTAGATGTAATAGAAGCTACAGCAAAAACTTTTCAAAAAGAGGCAGAAAGAGAGAAAAATATTGTAAAAATTTTTGAAAAAGCGATCGAAGCAGCAAAAGAAGCTCTTTTGCAAACTAGGGAAAAGCTTGAAATTTTAAAAAGAGCAAACGTTGTCGATGCTGGAGGGCTTGGGTTTTTAATGATTTTGGAAAGTTATTTGGAGGCACTGCGACCAACAAAAAAAATGGAAAAGGAAAAAGAAAGTTCGGTTCATGAGGTGAAAAAATTTATTCAAGTTTTAAAGAATAGATACGAAATAGTTTCTTTGATTTTAAACCCAAAAATTGAGCAAGAAAGGATAAAAGAAAAATTAAAAAAATTTGGCAATTGCATAGACATTGTTTTAGTGGGTGAAAAAATGAAAATTCACATTCATACAGATTGGCCAGAAGAAGTTAGGGAAGTTTTAAAAACAATTGGAAAGATTGAAGATTTGAGGATCGAAGATATGACAAAAGAAGTTAGTGGTGAACCATCTCTTAAAAAAGTTTCGATCGGAATTGTTACAGAGGATGTAGCCTGCCTTTTGCCAAAAATTTTAGAAAGATATAATATTGAGTTGGCGCAAACAAAATTTGATTGGCCAGAATTGGAAAAGATTCCTGGAGAGAATATTTATCAAAAAATAAAAAAAGCCTATGAGATTGGAATTGAAACAAGACCAAAAACTTCTCAGGCCACCCCAAAATCTTATCTCGATGCTTTTAAAAAGCAACTTCAAAGGTTTGACAAAGTTTTGTGTGTTACTGTGAGTTCAAAAATTTCTGGTTGCTACAATTCAGCCTGCCAAGCAAAAGAGATGCTGTTAGAGAGTGAAAAAGAAAGAGTTTTTATTTTAGACTCTTTGAATGCGGCAGCAGGTCAAGCCCTCTTGATTTTAAGAGCGATTGAATTAATTCAAGAGCAAAGGGAAATGCCAGAAATTTTAGACGCCCTTAAAAGGTTAATTCCTCAAACCCACACCTACATTATTTTCGCAGACCCAAAAGGACCAGAATTTATTGGGAGAATCACTAAAAGTCAGGCAAACTGGATTAGAAGAATGAAAAAATTGGGAATTCATCCCTTGATGGAATTTAAAAAAGGAGTGCTTAAAAAAGGGGGGATGATTTTTGCCAAAGACGAGCCAGAGGCAATTTTCAAAAAAATTTTAAAAGAAAGTAAAAAAGAGAGAAAATTAGGGAAAAAAATCAGAATTGTCATCAATCACGCCGATAATCTTGAGGGCGCAAAAAAATTAAAGGAAATGTTAAAGAAAATTGGGGCCGAAGTTTCTTTCATTTCAGAGGGATCACCGATAATTTGTGCGGTAACTGGTCCTGGAACTTTAATTGCCGGCTGGCAAGCGATTGAATAAGATGAAAACAAAACAAAAAATCGGAATAGTGGCTGATGAAGGAGGGGATTTACCAAAAGAATTGATTGAAAAGCATCGAATCTCGATCGTTCCTTTTAAAGTTGATTTGGGCCAAATGGAAAATTTACCAGGAAGCATTTTTCAAAAAATCAGGGAGGCAGAAAAAAGAGGTTTGAAAAGTTTTGTTAAAACTTCCCAGCCATCGCCCGGAGATTTTTTAAATGCCTTTAGAGAAAAACTAAAGGAATTTGAAGAAATAATTTGCATTACTGTTACCTCAAAGCATTCAGGGACTTTCAATTCTGCTTTGCAGGTTAAAAATTTTTTGGCAGAAAGAGAAAGAATTCATGTTGTAGATTCAATGAGCGTTTCTGGGGGAGAGGGTTTGATCATTTTAAAAGCGATAGAATTAATTTCGCAAGGTTTGAAAACAAGAGAGATTTTGGATAAATTGAAAGATTGCATTTTAAAGACAAACCTCATTTTTTTACTCAAAGACCCAAAATGGTTAGAAAATTCAGGGAGAATTCCAAAGGTTTTGGGTGCTTTTTTGAGAAAAATGCAAAATTTAGGTTTCCATCCAATCTTGGGTGTAAAAAGAGGAAGGGTGGTGCCTGTTGGAGTTAAAAAAGGAATAGAAGATATGGCCAGCGCCCTTTTTGATGAACTAAAAAAGAAAATTTCAGAGAGAGAAAAAATTAGCGTTGCCATAACTCACGCCGACAATGAATTTGAGGCAAAAAAATTGGAAAATTTAGTAAAAGGTCTAAAAAATTGTGAAATTAAGTTTTTAAACATCATCGGAGAAATAGTCGGTGGGCTTTCTGGTCCTGGAGCAGTTGCTCTAGCTTGGCAAACATGCACGTAGCTTTAATTCCAGACGGAAATAGAAGATGGGCAAAAAGAAAAAATTTACCCCCTTGGCAAGGACATATTGAGGGAGCGAAAACTTTAGAAAAAATTTTAGAGAAAGCCTGGGAAATGAAAATTCCTTATTTTACTTTTTGGGGATCTTCCCTAGATAATTTAACAAAAAGACCAAAAAAAGAAGTTTCGGTTTTATTTTCGCTCTATCAACGATATTTTTCAAAGCTTTTGAAAGAAAAAAGAATTTTCAAAGAGAAAGTCAAAGTTTCTGTTTTGGGAAGGTGGAAAGAGATTTTGCCAAAGAAAGTAAAAGAAATAATTTTTAAGCTTGTACAAAAAACAAAAAATCATGATCAATACTTTTTAACTTTTTTGATCGGTTACAATGGCACTGACGAAATGCTGGAGGCAATGAAAAAAATCGCAAAAAAAGGAATTAAAAAAATTGATGAAAAAATTTTGTTGGAAAATTTGTGGACAGGTTTTTTGCCTCCGGTTGATTTGGTAATTAGAACAGGATGTGAAAGAGACCCCCACAATTCTGCTGGTTTTATGATGTGGCAGACAGCCTATTCTCAGTTTTATTTCACAAAAACTTTATTTCCAGATTTTTCGCCAGAGGAATTTGAAAGGGCAATTAAAGATTTTGAAAAAAGAGAAAGAAGGTTTGGGGCTTGAAAGTAAAAGCATGAAAAAAATTAGTTTGATAGCCGGAGAAACTGCTTCTTTACCAAAAGAAATTGTTGAAAAATACAGAATAACTGTAGTTCCTTATGTTGTTGATTGGAGAGATGGAGAAAATTTAAAAGGGGAAAATATTTTTCAAAAAATGAGAAACGCTGACAAATTGGGAATTAAAAGTTTGCCAAAAACCTCTCAACCTTCTCCCTGGACTTATAAAAAATTTTTTGAAGAAGAATTAAAAAAGAGCGAAAAAATAATTTGTATTACTTTGAGTTCAAAACTTTCTGGTGGATACAATTCTGCTTTGAAAGCGAGGGAAATGATAGAGGAAGGAAAAGAAAGAATTTTTATTTTAGATTCTTTTAATGTCACAATTGGCGAAGGATTAATTGTTTATCAAATGGCAGAATTGATAGAAAAAGAAAAAGACATTAAAAAAATTTTAGAAAAATTTGAAGAAATAAAGAATAATACTCATTTAATTGGAATGGTTGCTTCTCCAAAATGGTTGGAAGCAGGTGGAAGAATTTCTCATTCCTTTTCTGTTTTGCTCTCTCAAATGCAAAAACTCGGAATGAGGCCTTTAATCGGGGTAAGAGATGGTGAAGTTAAAGCAGTGGCTTTAAAAATGAGAGCAAAAGATGTTCCCAGCGCTCTTTTTAATCAGTTCAAAAAAGAAATAGAGAAAAAGGGAGGGGAAATAAAAGTTGCAATCGGACACGCTGACAATTTAAAAGAGGCAGAAAAGCTTAAAGAGTTAATTTCCCAAAATCTAAAGAATGTTGAAGTTTTGTTTTTGGGTCTGATAGATCCAGTGATTGGAGTCCATGTTGGCCCAGGTACCATAGGTTTAGCCTGGACTTTTGACCTTTCATGAAAAAAATCGGGATTATAACTGAAGATGCTTGTTCTTTGCCAGAGAAATTGATTAGAGATTTTGGAATTGAAATTGTAAAGCTTTATTTTCCGGAATGGGAAAAATTTCCGGAGAAAAATTTGTATCAGTTAATGAAAG
Source organism: uncultured Candidatus Saccharibacteria bacterium (assembly GCA_964593405.1). Lineage (GTDB taxonomy): Bacteria > Patescibacteriota > Minisyncoccia > Minisyncoccales > GBS-2 > CAZQIO01. The sequence goes on from CAZQIO010000001.1 coordinate 67,236, forward strand.
AAACAAAAGCCACTTCAAAAACTTCCGCTCCTCCACCTGGTGAATATTTATCAGCCTACAAAAAACTAGATCAGGAATTTGAAAAAATTTTAGTTATCACTGTTTCATCAAAATTGTCTGCCTGTTTCAATTCAGCCTTCCAGGCCAAAGAACTTTTCGAAAAACCTGAGAAAGTTTTTATCTTCAATTCTTTACAGACAGTTTGCGGCCAGGGCCTTTTAGTTTTAAAAGCAGCTGAATTAATCGAGGAAGGAAAAGAGATTGACGAAATTTTAAAGATCCTTGAGAATTTAAAAAAGAAAATAAAACTTTTTGGCTTTTTAAAAAACCTATTGGGCAGAAAAAATTGGCAGAGTGAAAAGATGGCAAACTGTTGTTTTTCAAATTTTAAAAGGATTGGGTGTCTATCCATATTTGGGAATAGAGGATGGGGTAGTAAAATTAACTGGTTTTAATTTGTGGGCTGACGATGAATTCGAAGCAATGTTCAACCAATTGAAGCATCAAGCAAAGAAAGGAAAAATTGTTGTCGGAATAAACTACACTGATAACATAGAATTTGCTTTTAAATTAAAAGAAAGACTAGAAAATGATTTGAAGGCAAAAGTTTTATTTTGCTTAATGGTTCCACCAATAGTTGGAGCAAATTCAGGTCCAGGGACAATTTTGGCCACTTGCTACAATGTATAAATTCATTTTTCTTTCAATTTTTGCCTATTTTTTAGGTTCAATACCAAATGCCTTTTTAATTGGAAAATTAAAAGGAGTTGACATTAGAAAAATTGGTTCAAGATCAATCACCGAGACAAATTTGGCTAGGGCTTTGGGTTGGAGATACGGAATTTTAGGGGGAATTTTAGATGCTCTAAAATCAGCAATTCCAACTCTTTTGGCAACAATTTATCTTGAAAATTTGTGGCAGAGAATTTTCGTTGCCATTTCTCCAACTTTGGGCCACAATTTCCCAATTTTTTTGAAGTTCAAGCACGGAGGTAGAGGAGCTTCAACTTTTTTTGGTGCCTCTATCGTTCTTTTTGGTCTCAAATTCTTTTTACCCTTATTTTTAGTTTGGATTCTTCTTTGTTTATTAATTAAGATAATGAGTTTGGTCAATTTTATTTTCCCCTGGATTTTTTCTCTTTTTGCATTTTTTTGGTACAAAATCGGAATTTTTCCTTTTCAATATTTTCTTTTTGTAATTTTTGAAGCAATTTTATTAAATTTTGCTCTCAGAAATAACATAAAAAGGTTAATTGAGGGTAAAGAGTACAAAACTCCTTTTAAGTTTTAATTATGAAAATCGGAATTGTTGGATTTGGGGGAAGGACCGGAACGATGTTTTTTCAGGAATTAAAGAATTTTGCTGAAGTTTTTGGAATTGGGAAAAAAGAGGAAATTGAGAAAGCAAAAGAGAAAAAGCTTTTTGTACAAAAGAATGGGAAAAGAGAAATTGTTGAAGGTAATTTTATTGAAGAAAAAGATTTTCCGGGAGGTATTGAGTTTGATTTTTTATTTTTAACAGTTAAAAATCCAGTTGGACAGGCTGTAAGATACTACTATCAAAAAATAAAAGAAAAAAATTTGAAACCACCAATTCTCTTTCTCTCTCAAAATGGCATTGAAGCCGGAGAGGAGGCTCTTTCTGTATTAAAAGAAATCTTTAGCCAAAGGATAAAAGAAATTTCAATTTTTAGAATTTCTCTTTTTAACCCAGTCGATAAAAAAACTTTGGACGATAAAGATTTTATTGTTTATTCCTTGCCAATTAAAATGGCGATGGCAAAATTTTTTGGCAACGCAAAAGAAAGAGAGATTTTTGATTTTTTTAAAAAAACAAATTTTAAAGTCTCTTTTTTCCCACAAACGCAAGTGAAAAACCTTGAGTATTCAAAACTCTTTTTAAATTTAATCGGAATGGCTTGTGCCACTCATAACCTTTCGCCAAAAGAAGGATTTTTAAAAAAAGAAGTTTTCACTGAAGAAATTTTGGCGGCAAAAGAATACATTAAAGTAGTAAAAAAAGCAGGCGGTAAATTTTTGAATTTCAAAGGCTATCCAGTTTTTGCTTTCTCTCTTTTTCTTTCTTTGCCCCCCTCTTTTTTGTGGCCTTTCAGAAAAATTTTGGCAAACCAGATAGAAAAAGGAAGAAAAGGAAAACCAAAAGACTTGGACGAGATTGAATATTACAACGGAGCTGTAGTAAAATTGGGAAAGAGAGTAGGCATTGAAACTCCAATAAATCAAAAAATTTTAGAAAAAGCAAAACTATGTTTGTCAAAGGGGTAGGAATGACAAAATTTGATTATTCCCAAAAGCCATGGTGGGCTTTTGCTTTTGAAGCAGCAATGGAAGCCCTAGAAGATGCAAAAATGAAAATTTCTCAAATAGATTGCATTATTTTCACTGGAATTGAGAGTGCCGAAGGTTTTTCTGAGCATCAAACTCACAAAGCCTCTCTTTTGTCTGACCTTTTTAAAACTCATTGCCCAATAATTAACGTTCCGGCGGTTTGCTCTGGTGGTGGAGTTGCTTTTTGGACTGCTCTAAAATTTTTGAAATCTGGAGAATTCAAAAACATTTTGGTTTTGGCAGGAGAAAAATTGGTCGATAACGATTCACCGGTTACTACCCATTGGATAGCTTCTGCTATCGAAAGAGAAATAGAGCAAACAGAGGGACTAAATTTCCCAACTCAAAATTTTTTAATTTGGCAGCAATACCAAAGAAAATACGGAGCAACTCACGAAGATTTAGAACTGATTTCATTCAAAAACCATCAAAACGCAACCAAAAACCCAAAGGCATATTTTTACAAAAGAGAAGTTTCTTTGGAAAAAATAAAATCTGCTCCAAAGATTGCCGGAGATTTCACAATTTACGATTGCTCTTTGTCAGTTAACGGAGGGGCAGCGGTTATTTTGACAAGAGAAAAAACCGACATTCAGGTAATAGGTTCTGGTTTTGCGACAGATTATCTTTTGGCTTTTGGTAGGAAAGATCCAACCCATTTTGTTGCCACTCAAATTGCAGCAAAAAAAGCCTACCAGCAAGCAAAAATTAAGCCTTCTGACGTCCAGGTTGCCGAAGTTCACGATGCTTTTACTTCTGTTGAGTTAATCTCTTATGAGGATTTAGGATTTGCAGAGATTGGAAAGGGAGCAGAATTGATTAGAAAAGGAATTGTTAACTTGGATGGAAAATTACCCGTAAATCCGTCAGGAGGGCTAAAAGCCAGGGGCCACCCAATTTCTCCAACTGGTTTGGCCCAAATTTATGAAATTGTAAAACAATTGAGGGGAGAGGCAGGGGAGCATCAAATAAAACCAATTCCAAAAATTGGTTTATGCCACAACATTGGCGGAGCCGGAGGCTCTGTCACTGTTCACATTTTGAGAAAAGTTT
>CAZQIO010000002.1:0-23596 GCA_964593405.1 uncultured Candidatus Saccharibacteria bacterium
GTATTTTTGAGAGTAATTATTTTGGGAATTGTTCTTTTTGTCGTTTTTAGTTTTTTTTGGTTTTTGGTCTTTAAAATAAGAGGAGAATAAAACATGGAAAAAGAAGAAATTGAAAAACTGAAAGCGATTTTAAAAGAGAGAAAAGAAAAAATAGAAAGAGAATTAAGAGAATTTGCCAAAGAGGGAAAAACGCCCGGCGATTGGGAAACAAAATTTCCTTATTATGACGGAGATTCAGGAAGTTCTAGGTTAGAGAGAGAAGCTGATGAAGTAGAAGAATACGAAAACCTCTTGGCCTTAGAACATTCTCTGGAAACAAAGTTAAAAGAAATTGAATTGGCCTTAAAAAAGATGGAGGAAGGCAATTATGGAATTTGCGAAAAGTGCAAAAAGGAAATTGAAATTGAAAGATTAAAAGTTTTTCCAGAAGCCAGGTTTTGCCAAAAGTGCCAGAAATAAATGTTGGCAAAAATCTTTGCTGGAGGGATTTTGGCTTTAGAAAGTGAAATAGTAGAAATTGAAGTTAGTAGCTCTTTCGGTTTGCGCCATTTCGAAATTGTCGGTTTACCAGATAAAGCCATTCAGGAGGCAAAAGAAAGGGTTGAGGCAGCGATCGAAAGTTCTGGTTTTAAATCTCCTCGAAAAAAGCCTGTTCGAGTTTTAGTTTCTTTGGCACCGGCTGATTTGAAAAAAGAGGGATCAATTTATGATCTACCAATCGCTCTTGGTTATTTGTTAGCAGAGGGAGAAATAAAGTTTGACCCAAAAGGAAAACTAATTTTGGGAGAGCTAGCTTTAGACGGAAGTTTGAGGCCAATCAGAGGGGCAATTTTGTTTTCCATTTTGGCAAAAGAAAGGGGGTTTTCAGAAATAATTTTGCCAAAAGAAAACGCTAAAGAGGCTAGTTTGATTGAAGGAATAAAAGTAATTGGGGTTTCCTCTTTGAAAGAGGCAATTTTTTATTTAGAAGGGAAAAAAGAAATTAAAGAAACTAAATTTCAATTTGATCTTAAAATTAAAGAGCAAGATTTTCCGATCGATTTTGCCTTCATTAAAGGACAAAAATTAGCAAAAAGAGCACTAGAAATTGCTGCTGCCGGTGGCCACAACGTTTTGATGGTAGGTCCTCCAGGTGGAGGAAAAACAATTTTGGCAAAAGCAATTCCTTCTATTTTGCCGCCTTTGTCTTTTGAAGAAGCAATAGAGGTAACAAAAATTTACAGCATTGCCGGCCTTTTGCCAAAAGAAAACCCTTTGATTTTAAAAAGGCCTTTTAGATGCCCCCATCACACTTGTTCTGAAGTTTCGCTAATTGGAGGGGGAAACCCACCAAGGCCAGGAGAAATTACTTTGGCCCACAGAGGAGTTTTGTTTTTGGATGAATTTCCAGAATTTCACAGAGATGTTTTGGAAAGTTTAAGACAACCAATAGAAGAAGGAAAAATCACAATTTTGAGGGCAAAGCATTCAATAGAATTGCCAGCAAGATTTATTTTAGTTGCGGCATCAAACCCCTGCCCCTGCGGATACTACGGAGATCCAGAAAGAGAGTGCAAATGCACAAATTCCCAAATCAGAATGTACAGAAGAAAGCTTTCTGGACCACTAATAGATAGAATTGACCTTTTAATAAACGTTCCACAAGTGAAATACGAAAAATTGGTAGGCCCTGATGAAGAAAAAAGTGAAGAAATTAGAAAGAGGGTGATTTTTGCCAGGGAAATTCAGAGAAAAAGGTTTGGAAAAGATAAAACAAATTCTGAAATGGAAATTCCAGAGATTAAAAAGTATTGTCAAATAGAAAAAGAGGGGGAAAGAATTTTAAAAAAATATGTTGATTCTGGAATGCTTTCTGCCAGGGGGTACCACAGAGTTTTAAAAGTTGCCAGAACCATTGCCGATTTGGCAGGCTCTGAAAAAATTTTACTTGAACACCTTTCAGAAGCTCTAAGCTATAGAATCAGAGAAGAAGAAATTTAACCACTCAACTTATCAAATTATTATAGCCATGGCATAAATAAGTTGATAATTTTTTCGAGAAAGAAAAAAGGGAGTTAGTTGGCAAAGGGGTTTTGGGCACCGTAGACTCCAAAGTGTAAGTGACAACCAGTTGATCTTCCAGTAGCTCCCATCAAACCAATTATTTCTCCTTGGCTGACTCTTTGGCCTGGCAAAACAAAAATTGTTTGCAAGTGAGCATAAAGGGTTATGACACCGTTTGGGTGTTCAATTTTGACAAAATTGCCTGCTCCCCCATTCCAACCATATTTTACTTTTTGAACCACGCCCCCGGCTGCTGCCAAAATTGGCTCTCCGCATTTTCCGTTTGAAAAATCAACAGCATTGTACCAATGTAATCTTTGGGTAATTTTGCAACCTCCGGCAACCGGACAAATAAAAAAGCTTTTGGCCAAAGGTGAAAGTTGTGGCCTTGAAGGAATAGTTTTTGGAGGAAGTTTTCCCCCGGGAACAATCAAAATATCCCCTACCGAAAGATCGTCTGGCGATTCAAGTTCGTTAAAAGAAATTATATCTTCAACTTTTGCCTGGTATTTTTTTGCAATTTCAGAAATGGTATCGCCAGATTTTACAAAGTGCAAAACTCCAGAAACTGGCAAAATTATCAATTTTTGACCTGGTTTTAAAGGAGAATTTTTGGAAAGGTTGTTGGCCCACAAAATTGTCTCTACAGAAATACCAAATTTTTGAGAGAGCAAATTCAAATTATCACCCTCTTGAACTAAATACTCAACAATCTCTTTTCTCTCTTTTTTCTCTTCGCTTAGGCTTCCCAAAACCCTACCAGAAATAAAATAAGGAGGCAAATTTGATTTTAGCCAACTTTTTTCAAGAAGAATAAATTCTGGAGTCTGCTGCCAGGATGTTGGCAAAACAAAAAAATGACCAAGGGTAGGAGAGTTTAATTTCTTTTTATCTATTTTTGAGAAAGAAAATAAAATCAAAAGGCTCAAAACCAGCCAAATTTTTAAATACTTACTCATTTTTTTCTATTTTATCTTGGAAAAAGAACTGTGTCAATTTTGGAAGGTTTAAGGTATAATTTTAAAGTGTGAAGCTATCTGAAATTAAGTTTATTTTAGAAAAAGAGGGAATTTTCCCTTCAAAGGGCTTGGGTCAGCATTTTTTAATTGATGATAAAGTTTTCTCAAAAATAATTAAAGCTAGTGAACTCAAAAATGAAGATTTTGTTTTGGAGGTTGGACCGGGAATAGGAAATTTAACAATAAAATTGGCAAAAAAAGTAAAAGAGGTGATTGCCATAGAAAAAGACAAGAGAATGTCAAAAATTTTGGAAAAAATTTTAAAAGAAAAAAAGATAAAAAACGTCAGGGTTTTTAACGATGACATTTTAAATTTTTTGAAACTAAACTTAAAATTGCTTTGGCCAAAATATAAAGTGGTTTCAAACATTCCCTATTACTTAACTTCTAGATTAATAAGAAATTTTTTAGAATTGAAAAAGAAACCTGAAATGATGGTTTTGATGGTTCAAAAAGAGGTGGCCAAGCGAATTTGCGCCAAACCCCCGAAAATGAATCTTTTGGCAGTTTCTGTTCAATTTTATGCCAAACCAGAAATAGTGGCTATTGTTCCAAAAAGTTCTTTTTGGCCAAGACCGAAGGTTGATTCGGCAATATTAAAAATTTCAAAAATCAAAAAAAGAAAGGGGGCTAAAAAATTTTTCTCTTTAGTGAAGGTTGGGTTTTCTTCTCCAAGAAAACAATTGCTCAACGTCTTTTCTAAATCTCTCAAAATTGATAAACTTAAAGTGAAAGAGTGGTTGATAAAGTGCGGAATTTCGCCAAATTGGAGAGCTGAAAATTTACAAATAAAAGATTGGTTAAAACTTTTAAAAAATCCAATCCTATGAGAAAGGGTACTCAACTCAAAAATTTTTCAAAAAAACTTATTGTCTTTGGTTTAATACTCTTTGGTTTAAGTTTTCCTCTCCAGAAAACTCTAGCATTACCAATTTTCATTCCTATTCTTTTAACACTAGGCGGTGTTGCATTGGGATTGGGAGTTTTAAGCGGACAAAGTTTTTTGGTAACTAGTGTTGGTAATATTTTAGCTGGGTTGATTGCTATCTTTTTGCAAATTTGGGTTGGTCTTGCCTTTGTGTTTTTGGCAATAGCAATATTTGTGTTCCAAGTAGCCACTCATCCTAACTTTATTAATAAACCCTTTACTAAAGTGACGCCCGACAACCCGATTGTTTATGTTGGTTGGAATTTTATAAGAAATATAGCTAATATGGGAATTGTCCTTGGGTTTGTAATAATTGGCATTGGAACTGCATTGGGAATAGCAGGATACCGTTGGCAAGAGACTTTACCAAAATTAATCTTGGTCGCGCTCTTAGTGAATTTTACTCCAGTTCTTTGTGGCCTGCTTGTAGATGGAACAAATATCGCAATGGATTTTTTTCTTAGAAGCGGTTTTAGTTTTGATTTTCTAGGCCAACTAATGCTACAATATTATTCTCATGCCATAGGTACGCTTAAGGGTACCCCCGGTACCGCTTTCTCTACAAGTTTTTTGGGAAAAACCCTCGTTATGATTGGTTTCTGTGTTTTTGGTGGGCTTTTTCTTTTCTTGTATGCAATTTTATTTATACTTCGATATATAGCTATTTGGGTTTTGGTCATCCTTTCGCCTTTAGCTGCCCTAGCTTATGTTTTCCCTCTTACTAGAAATTTTTTTAATTTGTGGTGGAAAAATTTCTTTAGTTGGTGTTTCGTTGGGGTTACTGCTGCTTTTTTCCTCTATTTAGCCGGTCACGTTCTTTTAGTTGCTTCTAGTGGAGAGTTAGTAAATGTCGCCCTTCAAGCAAAAGGAGAAGATAGAGAATTGGCTGGACTAATAAACGACCTATTGCCTTTCTTTGTTGCAAATAGTTTTGTTGGTATTGGTTTTTTCACTGCTCTTTCAACTTCGGCAATGGGAGCTGATTGGGTAATTAAGGCCTTCCAAACCAAAGGGGTGGCAACTGTAGCCGGCGCTGCCGCAAAGGCTGGCAAATGGGCTGGAACAAAGACGCTTGGGGCTTTAAGAGGAATGCCATGGTTTGCTAAGGGAGAAAAGTTGGCAAGGCAAAGAATAATAGAGGGAAGACTTTTGCCAAGGGGAGATTATGAAAGGAGATTAAAAGAAAGATATGAAAGAGCAAGAAAAGGAGTTGAAAAATTAGTAGAGAACGTTGGTATTGATAGAGCTAGAGAAATTTTACTTCGAGAGCCAAAAGTATGGACTGAAGAGGCAGCGTTTCAAAGAAGAGCCCTCTATGAAATATTGGCAGAAAGAGGGAAACTTACAGACAACGATAAAGAATTGCTTCAAAGAGCCAGAGATAGGCTTCAATTTGTTGGGCTTAAAGAGGGTTTAATTTTAAGTGCTCGACCAGATTGGGCAGATGTTTTTGGCAAAAATGTAGATGAGGTAATGAGAGAATTTGGGGCCCAAGAAAGAGCAAGAATTCAAACAGAGGCATTCAAAAACATCGATGTTTTGAGAAATTTACTTGACCATCCAGCGGCAATGAATGAAATTGCTCAATCTTCACCAGCTCGAATGAAAGCGTTTTTAAATGGATTAACACAATACATTCCAACGAAAATAGCAAAAGGTACACCAGAAGAAGTACAAAAATGGATAGCTCGAATAGACGGTCTCAGTCGCGATCCGTTATGGGCTATACCGCAAGTGAGGGAAATAAGGGGAAAGTTAAAGGAAGCACAAGAGGAGGAAGAGGGGAAAAAATGGGAGCAACTGCCAGGTTTGATGAGTGGCTGAGAGAGTTTTAATACCTTGAAAAAAACTGCTTAAAATCATTATGGAAAATAAAAATCAAAATCAAATCAATTTCAAATTTTCGCTTCCACCAGATGGGCATTTAATAGTGGCGCGAGTGATGAAAAAATATGGTCTGGAAGAAGAGCAAAAAAGAGGAATAGAAAAGCTTTTTCAATCGAAAGGAGAAGAGTTTGAAAAAATTTTTGAAAGTTTGCCAGGAAGAAAGATAGCAAGGTTGATAGCTCAAATTGCCCTTGGGGAAATTGAACCTCAAGAACTTCCAGTTTATTTGGAGAAAAATTTGAATTTGCCAAAAGAAAAGGCCTGGGCAATGGCAAAAGACCTTCTTTGGGAATTTTTCTCTTTGCCCCTTTGGGGAAAAGAAGTCCCAAAAACTCCTGAAAAAGAAACTCCAAAAGCTCCTCCACCGCCACCTCCAAAGAGAGACATTTACAGAGAACCTATTGAGTAAAAATGGCCCAGTTTTTAGTCCCAAAATATATTGAAAGAGAGGCAAGAATTTTGGGAGGAATGATGACCTTCAAGCAATTTTTCATTTTGGTTTTTGGAGGGTTGACAATAATAGTTTTTTGGTTTTTGTTTGGTCACAAAAACATGTTGCTTTTTCTTTTCCTTTCTTTTTTGGCTGGACTAATAACTTTTTCTTTTGCCTTTGGTAAAATTCAAGGAAAATCAATTCCTTCAGTAATTTTGGGGTCTATCTCTTTTTTCTTTCAACCAAAGGTTTTTCTTTGGAGAAAAAAAGAATTAATATCAAAAATTATCGAAATGAGACCGAAAGAGAAAGAAAAAAAAGAAGAACCAACTCTTAGGGTAATAGAACAAAGCAAATTGCATGAGTTAAGAATTAAAAAAGGTGTTTTTTAAGAAAAAATGAGGCCTTCAACCCAACAATTTTTAGAAGTTGAAAAAGTTAGAGAAGGAATTTTAATTTTGAAGGATGGGTCAATGAGAGGAATAGTCATGGTTTCTTCTTTAAATTTTGCTTTAAAATCTGAAGAAGAACAGAATGCGATCATTTATCAGTTCCAAAATTTTTTGAATTCGCTTGATTTTCCTATCGAAATTTGTATTCTCTCTAGAAGATTAAACATCACATCCTATATTGAGAAATTAAAATCGCTTGAAAAAACACAAAAAAACGAATTTTTAAGATTTCAGCTTCAAGAATACCGAAAATTTGTCGAGTCTTTAGTAGCTAGCGGAGAAATTTTCACAAAAAGTTTTTATGTGATCGTTCCCTTCTATCCCCTAAAAGCTCAGTTGGTAAGGGGAATGCCGACAGAGGAAGAATTTCAAAGAGGAAAGTTTCAGTTAATGCAAAGGATGGAATTTGTGATCACCGGATTGAAAAGGTGTGGATTGAATGCTGTAATTTTAAGCTCAGAAGAAATTATTGAATTGCTCTGGAGTTTTTACCATCAAAAAGAATCTGAATTTGGTCTTTATCCAAAAATTCCACCAGAAATCATAGCATGATCAAATTGCCCTTTTTCAAAAAACAAAAAATTGAAAAGACAGTCTATGAGATTCCCCAGATGGAGTTTAAGGATTTTGTCGCTCCGCCATCTGTTGTTGTTCAGCCAGAATGGATAAAAATTGGGGAAAGGTATGCCAAATCTTTTTACATTTTCTCTTATCCAAGGTACTTGAGCAGCGCTTGGTTGTCTTCTTTAATCAATTCCAGTTTGCCAATGGATATTGGAATTCATATTTTTCCAATTCCCAGCGATTTTGTAATAAAACAACTGAGAAAGAAAATCACCGAAATTGAAGCAGAATTAAGAGAGAGGGGAGAAAGAATTAGAGATCCTTCCTTGGAAATTGCCCATCATGACTTGGAAATGCTCAGAGATAGACTTCAGGCAGCCGAAGAGAGAATGTTTAAAGTCGGACTTTATTTAACAATTTACGCTGACTCTTTGGAAGAATTGAAAATGGCTGAGGTAAAAATTAGATCAATTCTTGAAGCAAGAATGGTCTATGTTTTGCCTTCTCTTTATCAACAAAAAGAGGGGTTAAACAGTGCCAGTTTTTTGGGACTCGATCAGCTCCAAGTTTACACAGCCTTAAACACTGAACCCCTTTCTTCTTTTTTCCCCTTTGTCTCTTTTGATTTGAGTTCTGGAGAGGGAATTTTGTATGGGATAAACCGCCACAACAACTCTTTGATCCTCTTTGACCGCTTTTCCTTAGAGAATGCCAACGAGGTTGTTTTTGGTAAATCAGGTTCTGGAAAATCTTATTTTGTCAAGTCTGAAATTCTTCGCCATTTAATGTGTGGAGTAGAAGTAATTATCATTGACCCAGAAAATGAATACAAAGCATTGGCTGAAGCTGTCAAAGGAACTTTTTTGAATATCTCTTTAAATTCCCCACATCACCTCAATCCTTTTGATTTGCCGCCTTATTCTGTTGATGAGAAGCCAGAAGAGATTTTAAGAAGCAACATTATTAATTTGGTTGGCTTAATGAGGATATTGCTCGGAGGTTTAACTCCAGAAGAAGATGCGATAATGGATAGGGCCCTAACAGAAACTTACGCCCTAAAAGATATTACACCAAAAACAGATCCAAAAACTTGGCAAAAAAACGTGCCTTTGATGGAGGATTTAGAAAGGGTTTTGGAAGGAATGGAAGGGACAGAATCTTTGCTTAGAAGACTGAGGAGGTATACTCGGGGAACTTTTGCTCAATTTTTCAACCAGCCTACCAATGTCGAACTTAAAAATCCGTTGGTGGTTTTTGGAATAAGAGACATGGAAGATGAATTAAAGCCGGCGGCAATGTTTATCATTTTGAGATATATTTGGAATATAGTGAGGTCTGAGTTGAAAAAAAGGATTTTGGTAGTCGATGAGGCCTGGTGGTTAATGAAAAACGAAGACTCTGCTTCTTTTCTTTATGGTCTTTGCAAAAGAGCCAGAAAATATTGGTTGGGCGTCACTACAATCACTCAAGATGTTGGAGATTTCATGAAATCAACTTACGGCCAACCAATAATCACCAACTCTTCAATTCAGGTTTTAATGAAGCAATCTCCGGCCACCATTGATATTGTCCAAAAAACTTTCAATTTAACCGATGAAGAAAAATATCTTCTTTTGGAATGTGAGGTCGGAGAAGGAATTTTCTTTGCCGGGAAAAAACATGTTCTAATGAAAGTAGTAGCCTCTTATGCCGAAGACCAGCTGATTACAACTTCCCCAGAACAAATTTTGAAAATTAAAATGGCAAAAAAAGAAATGCAAAAAGACCATGGCAACCTTAGTTGAAGTTTTCTTCAGTCCGGAAGTTTTAGTTCTTTTTTTTGCGACAATGATCGATGCAATCAATGTGTTGCTTGTCTGTGTTGGTCTTGATGATTTTGGCCTGACTGATTTAATTGGTCTGTTTTTTATAGGAGGTTGGCTTTGGTTTAGATCGATGTTGAAAGAAACCCCATCAAAAATGCCAACTCCAAAAAGGCAAAAATTGCCAAAACCTGAAGGAGCGAAAGCAACGAGGAGAATGAGGTGGTTGAGAATTATTTGTTTTGGTGGGGAATTGATCCCTTATGTTGGAGCTTTGCCTTGGTGGACAATTTTGGTATTTAGTGAATTAAAAAGTGATTAAAGGAATTAAATTTCAAAAATTATTTTTCTTTTTTAGCATCTTTTGCTTTTTTGCCTTTGAGGCTTTGGCTTTCGAGTGGCGTCTTCCAGAAGTCAACTACCCAAAACTTCCAATTCCTGGAGTTTTAACTCCTCAAGAAATCGCAGAAAAAGTTAACTCAAAAGAGTTGACTCAAGAAGAAGCTCTTTCGCGCTACGTTTTGTATTTTTACTATTTGTTTTTATCTTTGGCTGGAATTTTGGCTTTTTTGGCAATTATTGCCGGAGGGATTCGCTATTTAACTTCAACTGGTTCCCCTCCAAAATTAGTTTTGGCCAGAAATCAAATTGTCAACGGAATCTTTGGCATTTTGCTTTTGCTTTCTGCTGGTTTAATTTCGACTTATTTAAACCCTGAATTGAGAATTTGGAAAGTTTCTGTGACAAAAGCAAAAATTTGTTCTCACAGAGAATGCGACGAAGGAGTTTGCAAATTGGTTTTTGATAAACCAAAAGATAACAGAGAGTGTCCCAATATCCCAAATCAATGTTTAAGCGATTCTGATTGTTCTCAGACAAAACCTATAGCAGAATATTATGAAGTTCCTTTGGGAAGATTAGTAGAAACAGTTTTGTATTGGAGTGAAAGGGTAAAAGAAGAGGCTGAGAGTTTGAAGAATTTTGCCGCACAGGCAAGGAAAGGTTCTGAAAATGTCATGAAGATAGTTCAAGATGAAAAAGAGGGGTGTTTTTGCGAAAACGTTTCTCCGCCAGAGTGTAAAGGGGGTTTAATTTGTAAAGAAATGGAGAATTTTTCTCCTATTGGAGGAGAGATAGATTTGACCAAATATTTCTTTCCAGAAGGAGCTCCGGGAGTTTGGATTTCAAGCTGTGAATATTTCAAACCAATACCACTAGAGGATGGAACCTACAAATATCAAAAAAGTTGGGACGGCTACGGTTATGAGCGATTTAAAATTAAGGAAGGCTATATTTATCACCTTGAAGATACTACCTGGGCGAGAGCAGGGGGAGAAAGCATAGTCTGTGCTGATGTCCATTCAGATTTGAAAATTCGACAATTTGCTTACAGGCCGGCTGCCTTTTCTTTAGTAGATGGGGCAATCGGCATTGGAATGTTCACTTGTGAAGACTTTTCTAAAAAGGGGGAAGAGGGCGGAAAGTGGGTACCAACAAAAATGAATGTGGGACAAACTTTCCAAACTACATTGACGGTGATTTCTTTCCCAAGAGAACCAAGAGAAACAAGGTTTGAGGGGGACTCACAAATGAAGTTACAGTTACTTAAGAAAGATATTTGTTGTGATACTTACTTTAACGGAACTTTTGAGCATCAAATGAAGTTGGAATATCAAGGGTGCTTGATTTTACCAAATGGCATTTTAAGAAAAGACGCAATTGTCCTTCATGACTTAACCCACGATGAATACTTTTATTATGATATTAAGCTTGGTTGGATAGGTTTTCAATGGGGAGGAGATCCAACAAAAGGACATTTTCTGGTTGAAATGCAATACAATGAAGCTAACACATCTTTTCCAGAAACAGTTTGTTTGGATTTGAGAGGGGGAGAAAAAAAATATATGAAATGTAGTTCAACCGGCAAAGATCCTTGCAAAAAAAGAGATGAAATGAACAAAAATTTATCAATCAGTAATTGTACTAGTGGCATAAAAAGAGAGTTGGAACAAGCAAAGTGGCAATTGGCCCTTGCCAAAGCCAAGTTGGAGTTGGCAGAGGCTTTTTTAAGAGATGCATCACCCAGAGGATTAAGTTATGATGAATTTCATTCTTTGGAGCCGACAGAAAGAAAGATTAGTCGCTTTGAATTTTGGAAAGATATTAACATTTTAGATAGTCCTCTAACGCCACAATATGACGATGAGGCTGATCCTTTGACTTTTTACGTTTTAAATGAGGGGTTAAACCGAGATTTAATCTCAATTTTAAAGTCAGTTTCCTTTGATATCTTTATCAGAAGATTTGATCCTCCATCAAGAATTAATGCCACTCCAAAAGAAGGAGCAATTGTGATTACACCCTTTCCTTACTTTTCTCAGAGAGATTACCTAGATATTATTGACGAATGTGACTCTGAAGAAGATACTATTTACCATTCAGGATGTGGCCCTACTAGTTTGGCTATGGTTTTGAAATATTTTAATAACGATATTGACCCCAAAAAACTTGCTGAGGAGTTAAAAACTAACAAGAATTGTCCTACGTGTGGTTGGTCTACGATAGAGTACTATTGTGGTGTTGGCTCTGTTGGAGAGAATTTAATGAAAAAGGCTAGAGATTATAATGTAGATTGCGGGAACTATCCCATTGAGTTTAACATTGAAATAATTAAAAGGGAATTAGAAAATAACCATCCAATAATTGTTCATTGGAAAAACTATTTAACTCTTGGTGTAGGCCACTTTGCAGTAATTTATGGAATTTATGCGAAAGAGGGTGAAAATCCTATTTTGTACATTCGCGATCCGTGGGGAGGAGAGTCTGTAGCGTTCGAAGTTAACGAAATTTCAGCTCAAGTTCTCGATCAAATGTGGGTATGTAAAAAAATGGCACCATGAGAAAAATTTTTTCAAAAATTGTTTTTATTTGTTTGTTATTGAGCGGCTTTTTGCATCCAACAATTTTAGCTCAAGAAATATCAACTCCTCTCCCCCTCATTTGCCACGAAATTGAGGACTCAACCATAATAGAAAAAATAATAGAAAAAATTAAAAGTTTGCCACCTTCTCATCCTAGTAATCAATTGTGGATCCCTGCAGGGCAGCTTACCGATCTTGCAGAAAAAATGGCAGAAGATATTGTTTCTAATGCCGAAGAAATTTTAAAGAATTTTGATCAACTAGTTGAAAACTATCACATGTTTTCTTCTTTAACCACCCACTGCAATACTGAAAGATATTTGGTGGAAAACGTAGAAAAATCAGGTTGCAAATTGGGATGTAAAGTTTGGGCAATACCTTGGGTATTGTGTTTGATTCAAGAATGTAAAAAAGACAATTCAAATCCAAACGTGTGTCCTTTAGAACCAATGAAAAAGAGAAAAGAGAATATTGCAAATTTGGCGGATGCCATTGAGCAAGCTTACTCTCGTATTGAATGGTTTTTTAAAGGTAACCTTCCCTCTTTAAACAATTGGGCAGAGTGTATGTTGTCTGAACTCGTTTGCCCAAGGGTTTCTACTAAACAATTGATTCTGGATGAACTTGAAGTAGCAAGGGAGCGAATTTCTAAATGTCTCATTAGAGGAGAAGATTTGTTAGCTAGAGCGCGAGGGGAAAGAGAGGGGCGCTTTTTGATCTCTTGTAGCGAAGCTTTGCACTCTTACATTTTTGATTCTTGCTATGGAAGCGCTACTACTGCTCTTCCTTATGGTTGGAAAAATCCTCTCCCTCCACCTTGTGCTGAAGATTATTTTTGTTGTAAATAAAAAGTAGAATGAGGAAATTTTTTAATAAAACAAAAATTATTTGCCTTTTGGCTGGTATTTTGTTTTTTGTACCCACTTTTGCCCAAAGAGAGCTCGAAGTTACCTATCCTGTAATTCCTGGGGTGATGAGCCCAAGTACAGTTAAAACACCGCTTCCCCAATATCTCATTTACTGGGTCCATTTTAGCATTATAATTGGCGGAATTGTTGTTTTTGGAATGTTAGTAAAGGCAGGTATTGAATATCTCACAGCTGTTGATAATCCAACAAAAAAGAGTAAGGCTAAAGATAGCATAATTTCTTCGATAATTGGTTTGTTTTTGTTGTTTTTTGCCTATATTATCTCAACCACCATTAACCCCCAACTTATTATTTTTTATGGAAAACCCCAATATATTGGGACTCTCACTCTTTACTCACACCCAGATTGTGCTGGAGATTCAATTCCAATATTTCGAGACGGTGAAAATCTAGAAGAAGCAGCTACTGTGGCTTCAGTGAGATTTATTACACCCGGAGTTTTCGATGTTGAACTTTATTCAGAGGAAAATTGTATGGGAGACTTCGTTTATGTCGAATCTTTAACAACTCAACAATGCATTAATCTCAGCGACTCCCAAACCACTGTTAAATGTGTTAGGTTTGTTTTTAAAGCGCCTGGTGTTTATCTCTGTAATGGTGAGTTTGATGAAAAAGGAAAATGCAAAGGAGAGTTTAGATATTTTCCACCAAATAGTAGTATCCCGGCTTTGGGAGATTTCAACGATAAAGCCAAATCAATTAGAATTATCAATTCAATAAAACCAAACGTTGACAGTAAAGAGGAATGTGAGGCCAAAAACGGATATTGGAATAATAATAATAATATTTGTTATAGCCACTATCTTTTAGCTATTTTGCACGAACATGTCGATTATAAAGGTGCATGTTTGATTTATACTCAGTTTGGAGATTGGAACACTCGCAATGCCGGGGAAAAGGGAAGTTTGCTTCGAGATGTTTGGCAAAGAAAAGTTTCGTCAATTCAGGTTTTTGACATAGCGGCAACTTCAACTGGTGGAGGAGTAACTTTTTTCAAAGATGTAGATCTCAAGCCAGAAGATTCAAAAATTGGGCCCTACACTTTCACTCCCCAATGTCAGAATGTTCCAGAGGGTTTCAATGATAAGGCTACTTCAATGCTGATTGATGGTCCAGGAGATTATGTAGCAATTCTTTTTGAGCTTGCGTGTCGCGAAGAAGATGACAAATTATTTAAACCACCAGAGGAAGGAGTGTGCGATGTTTTCACTCAATCAATCAGTAATTTTAGGCAGTATCCGATTGGAAGATGTGGATGTATTTTTGGTGTAGGGTGCAAAGATTGTCTTTCTTCTTTTATGGTTTTTCCGCTTAAAAAATGAACATTCAAGGGTAGGGTTTGATCACAACTCTTCTGTTTGGTTCTCTGCCAATGCTCTCTGTTGTTACATCCGCTCTTGAAGCTAGTTCCAAATGAATGATTCTTCTCTCAAAAGCTGGCATTGGTTCTAAAACTCTTTCTTTTTTTGTTAGGCCAACTTCATCGGCAACTGCCCTAGCTAACTCTTTCAAATAGGCAATTCTCTTTTTCTTGTAGCCCCCAATATCCAAATCAAGAAAAATTTCTTTTTCTATTTTTTTTCTCAATATCAACCTCAGAAGGTGTTGAATTTGGAAAAGCCTTTCTCCCTGCTCTCCGATCAAAAAAGAAGGTTGGGAGGTTTTTAAATTGACAAAAATTGTTGAATTTTGGAAAGTCAAAGTTTCGATTTCAACTTCAACGCCCATTTTTTCAAAAAATGTTTCGATTTCCTTTTTAATTTTTTCTATTGTCTCTTTTGGCAACATAGTAGTTTTCAATTATAGAGAGTGCGTTAAAACTCAACCAATAAAGAGAAATTGCAGCCGGAATTTTTGAAAGAATGAAAAAGGTAAAGAAAGAAAAGAAAATGGGTAATTGTCGCTGAAAAAAATCTTTTTTATTTTGGTCAAAATTTAAAGAAAAATTCATTTTTGAGAAAAAATATTGAAACAAGGCTGCCAAAGCCGCCAAAAAGATTGAAGGCAAAGAAAGGTCAATTATCTTTAAAAATTTTCTCTCTTTCATTCCAAAAATCCCTTCTACAAAAACCCGATAAAGAGCAAAAAAAATTGGAATTTGAACAAAAAAAATCAACCCAAAAAAAGGATTGATTTTTTCCTCTTTGAAGAGGGAAATTAACTCTTTTGTCTTTTTCTGTGGATCTTCTTTAAACTTTCTTTCTATTTCTTTTATTTTCAAATTAATCTCTCTAACTTTTTTTTGTGTTTTAATTGCCTGAAGATAAAGAGGAAAAAACAAAATTTTAACAAAAAGGGTCAAGACAAAAATAGTCAGCACCGGATCTTTCAAATGAAAAGAAAGAAACTGAAAAATTTTCAAAAATGGTAAATAAAACATGTTTTCCCACATTTTAAAAACTAAATTCATTCTTTGGTTTTTTTATTTTCTCAAAAATTTTTTCGGCCATTTGTTTTATTTCCCAAAAATCGCAATTGAAAATTTGAGGGAAGGGGATAAAAACTAAATCCAAGCCAACCAATTTTTCAAGATTTGCCCTCGTTATTTCCCTTAACCTTCTTTTAATTTTATTTCTCAAAACTGCCTTTTTTGAAAGTTTTTTTGAAACTAAAACTCCAAACCTTACTTTTTCAGAAAGATTCGGTCTTACTTTCAAAACTAAAAAGTCTTTTCTGAAACTCTTTCCCTCTTTTAAAACTTTTTTGAAATCTTTTTTGTTGAGAGTTTTAAGCTTTAGGGGGCAAGTCTCCATCTTCCTTTTTTTCTCCTTCTAGCTAAAACCTTTTTTCCTCCCTTTGTTCTTTTTCTTGCCAAAAATCCATGGGTTTTTTTCCTTTTTCTCTTTTTTGGTCGATAAGTTAAGCTCATTCTTTTATAGTAGCCAAAACCGGTTTTTTAGTCAATTTTCACAAATTTTCCACAAATTTTAAACAGATTTTTTTCTTTTTTCGAGACTTCTCTTTAGTTGCCGAAGGTATATAATGAAAATATGGAGAAAGAAGAAATTTGGCAATCTGTTTTGGCTCAAATTCAGTTAATCACCAGTCCGGCAAATTTTGCTACCTGGTTTAAAGGAACAAAAATTTCTGAGTTTTCAAACGGGAAAGTGGTAATTTCAGTACCAAATTCTTTCGTTAAAGAATGGTTGCAGCAAAAATACAACAAAACAATTTTGAAAATTTTGAAAAACTTGGTTGAGGGAGTAAAAGAGATTGATTTTCAGGTAGAAAAAAGCAGTGTGAAAATTTTAGAGAAAAAAGTTTTACAAGAAGCAGAAAGCGAAAATCTTTTGAAATATTTAGAAGTTGATAAGAAAAGCAATTTAAATCCAAGGTATACTTTTGATAATTTTGTAGTTGGCTCTTTCAATGAATTGGCCCATGCAGCCGCCATGGCTGTTGTAAAAAATCCAGGGCAAGTTTACAACCCCCTCTTTATCTATGGGGGGGTAGGACTGGGAAAAACTCATTTGCTCCAGGCTATCGGTAACGAAATTTTAAAAAACAACCCAAAGGCAAAAGTAAAATATGTCCCGGCAGAAAAGTTTATCTCTGAAGTAATCTCTGCCATTCAAGAACACAAGATTGAGAAATTAAAAGGAGAGTATCAAAACTTTGAGGTTTTAATTGTCGATGATATCCAATTGCTTTCTGGCAAAGAAAAAACCCAGGATGAGTTTTTCTTTATTTTTAACTCCCTTTACGAAAAAAACAGACAAATTGTTATTTCCTGCGATCGACCCCCAAAGGCTATTCCTTCTTTAACCGAAAGGTTAAGATCGAGGTTTGAAGGCGGAATGATAGCTGACATTTCTCTTCCAGATTATGAAACAAGGCTGGCAATTTTGAGGAAAAAATCAGAAGAAAAGGGGGTTTTCTTTTGTGAAGAAATTTTAAATTACATTGCTTCAAATATCACAAAAAATGTTAGGGAATTGGAGGGAGCTTTGAATATTTTAATCACTTATTCTAGGCTTAACAAAAAAGAGCCAGATCTTACCATCGCAAAACAACTTTTAAAACATATTGTTTTTCCCCCAACAAAAGTTTCCGGCATTAAAAAGTTGATAAAGGTAATCTGTGAGTTTTATGATATTAGTGAGAAGGAATTGTTTTCAAATTCAAGAAAAAAAGAATATGTCAAACCTCGTCAAATTGCCATGTATTTGTTGAGACAGGAATTTAAACTTTCTTTTCCTTGTATTGCCAGAAAATTCGGAGGGAAAGATCACACAACAGCAATTCACGCTGTAAAAAAAGTGGCTAAAGAGTTAAAAACTAGTGAAAATTTAATGGAAGAAATAAAAGAAATAAAAGAAAGGCTTTTGCAGCAAAATTAATCACAAGAAATTGACATTTTTTTTACTTTTTTAAGATAATTTTGAAACTTTTTCTTAGCTAACAACAATGAAATTAAAAATTTTAAAAAGTAAATTAGAAAAAGGGTTAGAAAAAGCGGCAAGGTTAGTAACAAAAAAAGCATCTTTGCCAATACTTTCTTTTTCCCTTTTTGAAGCAGAAAAAAATTTCTTAAAAATTACAAGTACAAATTTAGAAGGAGCAATAACTGTTTGGGTTTTAGCAAAAGTTGAAAAAGAAGGGAAGGTTTGTCTTGATCCAAAATTTTTGTACCAGGTTTTAGGCTCTTTAAAAGAAGAAACTTTAGAATTCTTTTCTCAAAATTCTTTGCTTTTAATAGAAACACAAAATTTCCATGCAAAAGTGAAAGGGGCAAATCCTGAAGAATTTCCTATCGTTCCGAAACTCGAAGCTTCAGAGAAAATTTTAATCGATCCAAAAAGTTTAACTGAAAACCTGAGCGATATCGTTTCAATTCCCTCCCCAACTTTAGGAAAACCAGAAATTTCTGGAATTTTCTTTTCTTTCGAAAAAGAAAAATTAAGAATTGCAGCCACTGATAGTTTTAGGTTGGCTGAAAAGAAAATGAAGCTTTTGAGTCTTCCCTCAAAAGACTATTCTTTGATTTTGCCTCAGTTTGCCGCCAAAGAGATTATTCACCTTTTTGGGAAAGAAGAAAAACCGATTGAATTTTACATTTCTCCAAATCAAGTTTTTGTTCAATCGATAATGGAAGAAATAGAACATCCAAAGATTCTCTTTGTTTCAAGACTAATTGAAGGAGAATATCCAGACTATCAAGAAATCATTCCAAAAAAGTTTAAAACAAAAGTTATCGTAAACAGAGATACATTTGAAAAACACATAAAAGCCGCCAGTTATTTCAGTAGTCGAATAAACGAAATCAAATTAAAAATTTCTCCTTCAAAAAAGATTGTTGAAATTTTTAGTCAAAACCCAGATTACGGAGAACAAAAAAGTGAATTCCCAGCTCAAATTGAGGGAGAAGAAATAGAAGTCTCTTTTAACTTTAAATTTTTGTTGGATGGTTTAAAGGTAATAGGAGAAAAAGAGATTGAATTTTTATTGAGCAGCGAAGAGGGACCGGCAAAAATGAAACCAAAAGAAAAAGAAGATATTTTTTACCTTTTAATGCCCATTAAAGGGATTTGAGTTTAAAGAATTCCTCTAAAAATTGGTGAAAAATAGGTCCAGCTATTGCCACTCCCGGTTTTCTTTTAACCGGGGCGTTGTTGTTGTTGCCAGCCCAAACACCAACAGCAATTTCTGGAGTGTAACCTATTGTCCAACAATCTCGAAAATTTTGAGTCGTTCCAGTCTTTGCGGCAACTTTTCTCCCTTCAAAATACAAAGGAGAGTTTAAACCAAAAACCGGAGCCCTTGCCTCATTGTCTGATAAAACATCGTTCAATAATTCAACGGCTTTTGAATCCAAAACTCTAATTCCGTTTTTTTTGTGTTCAAAAATTACATTCCCTTCAGAATCGATAATTTTTAAAATTGGAGAAATGTTAGTTTTTATTCCAGAATTAGCAAAAACAGAATAGGCAGCGGTCATCTCTAAAAGAGTTACTTCCCATCCTCCCAAAACTATCGAAGGACCAAAAGGGGGTGTTAAGGTGGAAATACCCAATTTCTGAGCAGTCTTGATGCTATCTTCTAACCCAGCCAAATAAAGCAATACTTTTACAGATGGAACGTTAAGAGATTGAGCTAAAGCCTCTCTGAGAGTAATCGGCCCTCTAAATTTTCCATCGTAATTTTGAGGAATGTAAGGCTTTCCTCCCCATATTCCAAAATTAGTTGGTTCATCAACAACAATTGTTTTATCATCGTATCCTTTTTCAAAAGCTGTTACATAAACAAAAGGCTTAAAAGCAGAACCTGGTTGCCTTCCTGGTTTTGCAATGGCTACGTTGAAGCGAGGATCAAAAAGACAATCTTTACCAGGAGTACAGCCTGGGGGATAAGGATCTTCAAAATAATTTCCCGTTCCAACGGTCATTGCCAAAATTTCCCCAGTTTTTGGATCGATGGCTACTAGGGCAGCATTATGAGCATTAAAAGCCTTATTTCTTTTTATTCCTTCTCTAACAACTCTTTCAGCAATTTCTTGCAATTTAAAATCTAGCGTCGTGTAAACTTTCAACCCTTTGGTAGCTACGAACTCTTTTCCGTATTTTTCTTCTAAAATTTCCTTGACCCAAAGCGTAAAGTAAGGAGCCAAAATTTCAATTTTTTTCTCTTTAAAATTTAAAACCTCTTTTTTTGCCTCTTCAGCTTGCTGCTTAGTAATAAAACCCTCTTCAACCATTCTCTCTAAAACGTAATTTTTTCTTTTCATTAATTCCTTTTTTCCTTGCTCGTCATAGGGTGAAAGTTTAGCCGGAGCCTTAATTAAAGCTGCTAGGGTTGCAGCCTCTGCCAAAGTTAACTCAGAAACAGATTTTCCAAAATAAGTTTGGGAAGCAGCTTCCACTCCATAGGCATTTTGACCAAAGGGAACTTGGTTTAAATACCATTCCAAAATCTGATCTTTAGAATACCTTCTGTCAAGCTCTATGGCCAAAATTATTTCTCTGATTTTCCTTTGAGGAGTTTTTTCCAAAGAGAGAAACGTTGATCTAATTAGTTGTTGGGGAATGGTTGAAGCTCCATAAATTGGTTTTTTAATTCTCAAATCGGTCAAAATCGCTCTCAAGATTGCTTTAGGTTCTACTCCAAAATGTTTGTAAAAATTAGCATCTTCTACAGCAATCACAGCCTTTCTTAAATAGTCTGGAATTTTTTCCAAGCTGACAAAAGTTCTTCTTTCTTCTCCAAAAATCTCATACAAAAGAATTTGGCCCGTTCGATCGTAAATTTTTGTCGATTGGGGAAGTTCTCTTTCAAAAAAAATCTCAGGCCTTGGCAAATCCTTTGCAAAATAAAAAAACAAAAACAAAACCAACAAAAAAACTCCAAAAACACAAAAAAAGAAAATTTTAAAAAAGAAAAAAACTATCTTTTTTAATCTTTTCATCTCATTACTTTTTACTCGGCCAACTCTTTAAAGTCAACTCTTTTTTAAATTAACCCCCTCTTTAGAGGGGGTTTTTCTTATTCTTCCTCTTCTGGCTCTTCCCATTCTTCTTCAAGTTCCTCTTCTTCTGTTTCTTCTTCTGTTTCTTCCTCGTCAAATAATATTCTCATTTTTTTAATTTTTAATTTTTAACGACCTTTTGAACCTATGAGCAATTATAAAAAACCAAAAAGGCCTGTCAAGAATTTTAAGTTTTTAAATTTGAATAAATCTCTTGGACCGAATCTAATTCATCCAAAGCTTCAAAAAGGGCCAAAAAACTCTCTTTTTGTTTTTTTTCAAGCTCTATTGTTTCCTTTGGTTTCCAGTCTAAAGTAGCAGAATCTATTTTCACTCCGTTTTCTATTAAAAATTTTTTAACCTTTTCTAAATCTTCAATTTTTGTGTAAACATCCAAGACATTATCTTCGTGCCAAACTAAATCTTCAGCCCCGGCTTCGATTGCCAAAAGTTCTAGTTTTTCTTTATCTTTGAGATCGTCTCTTTGGGTTTTAAAATCTATCGTTACGCATCCTTTTCTTTCAAACATCCACTTTACCGAACCTTCGCTAGCAAGTTTTGCTCCAAACCTGTTTAAAACTTGTTTAACTTCGGTGAGGGCTCTGTTTTTATTATCAGTAATTCCCTCAATAATTAGAGCCACTCCTCCAGGGCCGATTGCCTCAAAAGAAATTTCTTCTAACTTTTCTCCCCCAATTTCTCCCATTGCCTTTTTGATCGCCCTTTCGATGTTTTCTGAAGGGACGTTGTAAGATCTTGCCATTTCAATTGCCATTCTCAATTTTGGGTTTGTTTCCGGATTTGGTCCTCCCTGCTTTACCGCAACCCAAATTAACCTTGCCATTTTAGAAAAAATTTGGCCCCTCTTTTTTGCGTCGGCCTCCTTTTTTTTCCTTACTGTTTTTGCATGAGAATGACCCGCCATGATATTTAATTTTATTGCTCTTTGCAAACTCTTTCTACCTCTTCTATTGTTGTTTGGCCATCCAAAACCTTTAGCATTCCATCTTGGTATAAAGTAACCATTCCCTTTTCAATTGCCTTTTTCCTTAAAGCAGATATTGATGGACCAGTTAAAATGAATTCTTCCATTTCCTCATCTACTAAAAAAGCTTCAAAAATTCCAGTCCTTTTTCTGTATCCCGTAAAATTACAATCTCGACATCCCACCGGCCTTTTAATTTTTAAATCTTTTTTAATTTCAATCTTTAAAGGCTCTAAAGCCCTTTTTAATTTCTCGAGTTCTGAGTGAGATGGAATGTCTTCTTTTGAGCACTTTGGGCAAACTTTTCTAACCAATCTTTGGGCCACAGCCATGTTTAGAGCAGGAGCGATGTTAAAAGGTTTTTCGCCTAAAGCAATCAATCTAGCTACAGTTCCGGCTGCGTCGTTCGTGTGCAAAGTAGTTAAAACAAGATGGCCAGTTAAAGCAGCCTGCAAAGCAATTGAAGCAGTTTCCAAATCTCTAATTTCCCCAACTAAAATCACATCCGGATCTTGTCTGACGATCGCTCTCAAACCATTTGCGAAATCGTAACCTGCTTTTGGATTAACTTGGGTTTGGGAAATACCTTCTAAATGGTATTCGATAGGATCTTCAATGGTAATGATTTTAATTTCTGGGCTTTGAATTTCTTTTAACAAGGCATAGAGAGTTGTAGTTTTTCCAGAACCGGTTGGGCCGGTAATTATAATCATACCGTGAGGCTTTCTAATTTCTCTTTTAAAAATTTCCAAAAGATCTTTTCTCAAACCAAGCTCTTTTAAAGAAATTAGGCTTTTTGGATTCAAAATTCTCATTACCACAGTTTCTCCGTATTCTGAAGGCAAAGTAGAAACTCTCACTTCAATTGGATTGGTTTTTGTCAAAACCGAAAATCTTCCGTCTTGGGGACGATCAAAGACATTTAGTTTAATTCCAGAGAGAAGTTTAATTCTAGAAAGCAAAAGTTCAAATATTCTTTTGTCGATTAATATCAAATCTTGAAGCATCCCATCGATTCTTACTCTTATTTTTGCCCCATTTTGAATGGCTTCAATGTGGATATCAGAAACATCCAAATTTATGCACCCTCCCATCAAAATCTCAAAAATCTCAGTAATGCTCTTGTCAAAGTTTTTTTCAAGCTTTTCTTTTAGATCGACCAAGTTTTTGATCGAAACTTCAATTTCTGGTGAAATTTTAATTTCGCCAGCCATTTTTGAAATATTTCTTATTAAAAGTTAAGATTAAATTAGCAATTTTAGAATAATTTAAATTTTAAACAATGTCAATTAAAATTTTCACAAATTCACCCTCTCAAACAAAAAAAGTTGGCGAAATTTTAGCCAAGGAGATTTTGAAAACAAAAACAAGAAATTCAATTTTAATATGTCTGAAAGGACAGTTGGGAAGCGGCAAAACCACTTTTTTGCAAGGCTTTGCTAGAGGATTAAAAATTAAAAAAAGAATTTTGAGTCCCACTTTTGTCCTCCTAAAAAGATTTCCTCTTAAAAATGAAAATTTTGAAAATTTTTATCACATCGATTGCTACAGAATAAAAAAAGCAAAGGAAATTTTAAATTTAGGCCTTTTCCAAATCTTAAAAAATAAAAAAAACATCTTGGCCATAGAATGGGCAAATAAAATAAAAAAAGTAATAAAACAAAGAGCGCTTTGGCTCACTTTTAAAATTAGAGGGGATAAAAAAAGAGAAATTGAGGTTCAATGGAAAAGTTAATTTTAATTTTAGATTCAAACTCAATTTTGCATCGGGCATTTTTTGCTCTCCCAAAATTAACCACAAAAGATGGCCAACCAACCAATGCCATTTATGGTTTTTTGTTAGTTTTTTTTAAACTAAAAAGAGAATTCAAACCAGATTACATTTTTGCCTGCTTTGATTTTCCGGCCAAAACCTTCAGGCATGAAAAATTTAAAGAATACAAGTCAACCAGACCAAAAATGCCAGAGGATTTAGCTTTTCAAATTCCAAAATTAAAAGAAATTTTGAAAGCCTTTAAAATTCCGATTTTAGAAAAAGAAGGCTTTGAAGCTGACGATTTAATCGGAACTCTTTGCCAAAAATTCCCCAACGATGAAAAAATAATCGTTACCGGGGATTCTGACCTTTTTCAATTGATCAATGAGAAAACAAAAATTTATTTTTTAAAGAC
>CAZQIO010000002.1:23606-48537 GCA_964593405.1 uncultured Candidatus Saccharibacteria bacterium
AAAATGTTGCTTTGTTTGATCAAAAAACGATAAAAGAAAAGTTTGGTTTAAAACCTGAGCAACTTTTAGATTTCAAATCTTTAGTTGGGGATGCTTCAGATAACATTCCCGGAATTCCAGGAATTGGAGAAAAGACGGCCAAAAAACTCATTCAAGATTTTGAAAGTTTGGAAAATTTATATTCTTTTTTGGATAGGGTCAGCCCCGAACTTAGAGAGAAATTAAAAAAGTACAAAGAACAAGTGTTTTTATCAAAATCTTTGCTCCAAATTAAAAGAGAAGTTCCGATCGATCTTGAGGTGGAAAATTTTTCGTTGGAAAGATACAATAAAGAAAAGGTGATAAAACTACTAGAGGAGTTGGAATTTAAAAGTTTAATTAAGAGATTGCCAGAATTTGAAAAACAAAAAGACAGAGAGCAAAAAACTTTATTTTAAAGGTCGCACAAAAAGTAAATTTTAAGAAAAGTGAAAAGAAAAATTTCCTTGATAATTTTAGGAGTTTTGGCAGTATTGGGCGTTTTGATTTTAGCGACTAAAACTCGACAGAAAGAAAAAATTTTAATTAAAATTGGGATGGTTGGGCCCTTAAGCGGGGAAGCAGCTACTTACGGAATAGAAGCAAGAAACGGTGTTCAATTGGCAATTTCTTTGTTAAACCAAAAGCAAACCCGTTTCAGGTTTGAATTAGTGGCAAAAGATGACCAAGCCGACCCTTCCTTGGCAGAAAAAGCAGCCAGAGAATTGGTTGTTGAAAAGGATGTTTTGGCCGTTGTTGGCCCTATTACTTCTGGAGCCACATTGGCCGCCGGAGAAATTTTTCAAAAAAATAGATTGCCGGCTATCACCCCCTCAGCTACCAGCCCAAAAATTTCTGAATTGGGAGATTTTATTTTCCGCGTCTGTCCCTCAGATACTTTTCAAGGGAAAGCAGCGGCTGAGTTTGTAGTTCAAGATTTAGGATTTGATCAAATTGCCATTTTGTGGGATTCAAAAAATGAAGCTTATTCTGGAGGTTTAGCCGAGGCTTTCAGAAAAAGGGCTGAGGAATTGGGAGCCAAAATTACCGGGGTAGTGAGTTATCAGGCAGGTCAAAAAGAATTTACTCAAGAATTAGAAAAGCTCAAAGCCACAGAACCAAAAGTCATTTATATTCCAGGTTATTACACAGATGTAGCCTTGATTGCCCAGCAAATTCAAAAAATGGGCTGGCAAATTCCCATTGTCGGAGGAGACGGTCTTTATTCTCCTGAATTGATTGCCCTCGGAGGAAAAGCTGTAGAGGGAATAAAATTTACAAGCTTTTTTATAAGTTCTGATCCACAACCAAAAGTTCAAGATTTTGTCAGAGCTTACAAAGAAATGTTTGGAACAGAACCTGGTTGGATTGCTGCCCATGCTTTTGACGCAATGAACGTTATTGCCAAAGCAATAGAAATAGGGGGTACCAGCAGGGAAGGAATTCAAAAAGGATTGACCAAAATAGAAAATTTTGAGGGTGTGAGCGGCGTGATTAGTTTTGATGAAAACGGAGATGTACTCAAAGATATTCTAAAATTGGAAGTTAAAGAAGGAAATTTTGAAATTTGGAGTCGTTAAAGAGCTAATAATGAAAAAATTATTTCTTCCGGCAAAAGAAATACTCTTTATCGTTTTTGTTGCTGTTTTACCCATTTTCATTTTTGGTTTTTCTATAATTGGCTGGAGCTTTAGAGTAGCTAAAAACTCAGCCGAACAAGAAAACAGAATTTACACTAAAAATTTTGCCAGCCAAATTCAGCTTTATTTGGAGAGAGCCAAAGAAACAATAGAGGCTTTGGCTAATTTCTCTTTTGAAAAGATAGATCAACAAACTCTTCAGGCAGTCTATGAAAAAAATACTTTTCGAGGCATTCCTTTGTTTGAATCGCTAACTCTCTTGGACAAAGAGGGAAAAATCAAGGCGGTCTATCCCTTCAAGAAAGAACTGCTTGATTTAGATTACTCTCGGCAACCTTCTTTTTTATTTGTCAGCAAAGAAAAAAAGACATTTTTTTCGAAGGTTGACTTTTCTTTAATCGGCCAACAACCAGTAGTAAAAATTGCCGCTCCCATTTTTGAGAAAGAAAGGGAGAAAAGTTTAAAAGGAATGATAGAAGGATCGGTTAGACTTCAGGCTCTTTCTCTTTTTCTTGAAGGATTTAGCCTGGAAAGGAGGAGTGGAGAAGCTTTTTTAATAGGGGAAAAAGGAGAAATCATTGCCCATCAAAATTATCAATATGTCAGAGAGCAAGAAAACATTCATCATCTTTATCCAGAATTGGCAGAGATTATTTTGAAAATTGAAAAAGGGGAAGGGAAATTCCAATACCGAGATTTTGAGAAAACCGAATATTTGGTCATTTTTCAAACAATTCCCAAAACTAATTGGAAATTGGTGACAAAACAAAACGTAAAAGAAATTTTAGCACCAGTTTATCAACTCTCAAAAACCTTGACTATCTTTTTAGTTCTTTCAATTTTTGGTGCAGCAACCCTTGATTATCGGGTGGCTTCTTATGTTAATTCTCTTCAAGAAAAGGCTCAAAAAGAAAAATTGGAAGCTTTGGAAGAGGCAAAAAAAGTTTTGGAAATTAAAGTTCAGGCTAGAACAAGAGAGTTGAAAGAGTTGGTAGAGCAGCAAGAAGAGATAATTAAAGAAAGGACAAAAGAACTTCAAAAAAAGGTTGAAGAATTAGAAAAATTTTATCGGCTCACTATCGGCCGGGAATTAAAAATGATAGAGTTAAAAAAAGAAATAAAAAGGTTAAAAGAGCTTTGTCAAAAAAGTCAAAAAACATGATCTCAAAAGAAGAAGCCGAAAAATTAATGGAAATAAAGGGAATGACCCAAGGAAGCGAGCTTTTGAATTTGGCCCGTTATGTTGAACAAAAAGAGGGGAAAGAAGGAATCGAAAAATTGGAAAAAAAATTGAAAGAATTGGGATATTCGATAAATTTTAACGAAATAAAATTCACTCAATGGTATCCAGAAAGCTTAAACGTTTTGGCAATGGTTGTGGCAAAAGATTTGTTTGGTTGGAAAGATTTGTTTGATTTTGGCTATCATTCACCAGTTTTTTCCATTGGCGTCAAAATATTCATAAAATTTATTTCTCCTTCTCTGTTTTTGGCTCAGGTTCCAAAACTTTGGAAAAAGTTTGTTGACGTTGGAAAATTGGAAGCTTTTTTCAGCGAAAAAGAGAAAAATTGTGTAATAGTTCTTCTCAAAGATTACAAATTCCATCCTGAAATGTGTAATTACTATGCAGGTTATTTTCTGAGGATAGCCGAATTATTAATAAAAGGAAAGAATATGACAATTAGAGAAGAAAAATGCATTTTCAAGGGTGACCCTTACCATCAGTATGTAATCCGATGGGAGTGAATAAATCATGACTGAAAACTCAAACCTAAAAGAAAAACTTCATTTGCTGCAAGAAAGCCTGGGGGAGTTGGAGCTTTACATTGAGCATTTGCGTTCTTTCCTTCCGATTGCAATTTGCGATGTCACTCCAACCGGATTAATTTTGGCTGTCAACAAAGCTTTTCAAAAATTAACAGGCTACAAAGAAATAGAAATTGTTGGAAAACCGATAGAGGGTATTTTTTTGGAAAAAATAGAAAACATTTTGAAAGAAGTTCTTGAAAAAGGAATTGTTGAAGGGAAAGAGTTGACTTTGGCTCAAAAAAACATTCCAGTGAGTGTGTTTGTAGCTGCCAGAA
This sequence comes from uncultured Candidatus Saccharibacteria bacterium, assembly GCA_964593405.1. Taxonomy (GTDB): domain Bacteria; phylum Patescibacteriota; class Minisyncoccia; order Minisyncoccales; family GBS-2; genus CAZQIO01. The sequence goes on from CAZQIO010000002.1 coordinate 27,349, forward strand.
AAGACAGCGAAGGAAACGTTTTGGGATTTTTTTGGGGAATAATAGATATTAGTGAATTCAAAATTCTGCAGCAAGAATTGGAAAAGAGAGTTCAAGAGAAAACAAGGGCTCTTCAAGAAAAACTGGAGGAGTTAGAAAAATTTCAGAAAATAGTTGTTGGCCGAGAACTAAAGATGATAGAATTGAAAAGGGAAATAGAGAAGTTAAAAAAGGAAATTGAAAAAAGAAAGAGCGGGTAATTTTGTTAAAAATTTTATGGAATTAAAAGAGATAGAAAAAATTAAAGAGACAAAAGGAGAAACACTAGGAATTTCTTTGAAAGAAGATTTAGAATGTATAATGGAAAAAGAAGGGGAAGAAGGTTTAAAAAAACTCGAAAAAGAATTGGAAAATTACGGCTATTCTCTAAAATACAAAGAAATTAAAAAATATAGTTTTTATCCTTTGGCCTTGGAGTTTTTGATTTTGGCCGTTTCAAAAGAAATTTTCAACTGGAAAGATGAAGATATTAGAGAACTGGGGAAAAGAGATGCCAAATTTTCTTTTGTTTTAAAATTGATGTTAAAGTATTTTATCTCTGTGAAAAAGGCCATTTCTGTTGCCAATGAGTATTGGAGAAAATACTACACGGTCGGGAAATTGATTCCGGGAAAAGTTGATGAAAAAGAGCGGTTTGCCGAATTGATGCTAATTGACTTTCCTGGCCATCCAAATTTTTGTCGGCTCTTGGAAGGTTTTTTTTGGCAAATAGGGTCTTTTATAGTAGAAAAAGAAAATTTGAAAGTCAAAGAGATTGAGTGCCCGTTTAAAGGTGGCAATTGCCATCGCTTCCAAATTACTTGGTAAAATGCAACAAAAACTGACTAAAGAGTTAGCAGAAAAATTAAAGAAAATGGAGGGAGAAGTGAGGGGGGTTGTTTTTAAAACCGATTTAGAATTTGTCTTGAAAGAAAAAGGAAAGGAAGGATTGAAAAAATTAAAAGAAAAGTTAAAAGAAATTGGATGCGAAATTGATTATGAAAAAATAAACCCAATGGGTTTTTATCCTCTTGGTCTGAGAATCATTTCTCTTTTGGCAATAAAAGAGGTTTTCAACTTTAACGAAGAAAAAATCAAGGAAATGGGAAGTTCAGCTCCAAAACTTTCTTTGTTAATTAAACTCTTTGTCAAGTTTTTTTTCTCAATTCAAAAAACTGCCGTCCAAGTACCAGAAATATGGAAAAAGCATTACACAATAGGAAACCTTGAAGTAGAAGTGAACGAAGAAAAAAGATACGTTATTTTGAGGCTAAAAGATTTTTTGGGTCATCCGATTTTTTGCGTTTATTTAGAAGGGTACTTTTCAACTATTTCTCAGATTGTCGTTAACCAACCAGTTACTTCTCAAGAAACAAAATGTCCCTTCAAGGGAGGAGACTTTCATGAATATTTAATAAGATGGTAGAAAAAGAGGAAGAAAAAATTTCCCTTTTAATAAAGGATTTGAGTTCTCTCGAAAGCTATCTTAGAGAACTTTTTGACTTTTCTCCCTTGCCTCTCATTTTTATTTCACCCCTTGGCGTGATTTTGGAGGCAAATTATGCTTTTCAAAAAATTTCAGGGTGTCAGCTTTCTGAAGTGATCGGAGAGAGGGTTGAAACATTTTTCAAAAAAGAAGAAATTAAAGAATTAATTCAAGAGACCTTTCAAAAAAAGGCGGTTGAAGGCAGAGAAATCGAATTTTTGCCAAAGGGAAAAGAGAAAATAATTTGCCAGGCCTTTTGTAGAGCAAGAGAAGATGAAGAAGGAAATTTGGTTGGTCTCTTTTTGGCAATCATCGATTTGACAGAAATTAAAAAATTGGAAGAAGAAAAAGCTATTGCCTTAATCAGAGAAAGAGCCTTAATGAGAGATACTGCAAAGAAAAGTCAGGAATTGGAAAAGAGAGTAAAGGAATTGGAAGAAACAAGAGCAGCTTTAATGAACATTTTAGAGGATGTTGAAGAAGAAAGAAAAAAAGCAGAAGAAGAGAAAAACAAAACTTTGGCCATAATTCAAAACTTTGCTGATGGACTTTTGGTTTTTGACAAAGAAGGAAAGCTTTCTTTAATGAACCCTCAAGCTGAATCTTTTTTTCAACTAAAAAGCCCCCATTTAATCGGAAAATCAATTTCTGATTTGGCCAATTTTCCCAGTCTTTCTTCGTTGGCGGAACTTTTAGGGCCTAAAATAAAGAGCGTTTTTAGAAAGGAATTAAAAGTCAGAGAAGGCTTAATTTTGGAAGTGACAACTGTTCCTATTGTTTCTGATGAAGAGAGAGTAGGGACTTTGGTTGTTCTCCACGATATCACCAGAGAAAAAGAGATTGAACAAATGAAGACTGAGTTTGTCTCAATTTCAGCCCACCAACTCAGAACTCCTCTTTCGGCGATCAAATGGACTCTGAAAATGCTCTTGGATGGAGATTTGGGGCCTTTGACAACAGAACAAAGAGAATTTATTGAAAAAACTTACCATTCAAACGAAAGAATGATTAATTTAATTAACGATCTCTTGAACGTAGCAAGAATTGAAGAAGGAAGGTATCTTTACAAACTAGTTCTTGAAGACTTTTTATCAATCGTAGAAAAAGTTTTTAATTCTTTTTCTGAAATAGCCAAAAGAAAAAACATTGACTTTCAATTTGAAAAACCAAAAGAAAAATTACCAAAAGTAAAGGTTGATGTTGAGAAAATTACTTTGGCAGTTGAGAATTTAATCGAAAACGCAATTAGGTATACCCTGCCCGGGGGAAAAGTTGTTGTGAAATTGGAAAAAAAGGCAAAAGAAATTGAATTTTCAGTCAAGGATACTGGAGTTGGAATTCCAAAAGATCAACAAAAGAGAGTTTTTAGCAAATTTTTTAGAGGAGCAAACGTTTTGAAGCTTGAAACAGAAGGTTCAGGGCTTGGCCTTTTTATCACCAAAAATATTATCGAGGCCCATGGAGGAAAAATTTGGTTTGAATCTGAAGAAGGAAAAGGGACAACTTTTTATTTTACAATTCCAATTTCAGGAGAAAATGAGAATTAATGTGGAAGTTTTTGCGGCATTTGCGTTTTTAGTTGTTAACGCAATTCAAACTCTGATTTTTTGCGCTTTGAAAAATTAATTTTTGGAGGAATAATAGTTGGTTTTTTGGAAGGGATTGAATTTTTAATCATGATATATTTGTTGTTGCAAAAAAACTTTTTATTCTTTTTCGTTGTAGTTTTAGTCAAAATAATTCAGTGGTCTTTTCTTGTCTCTTTGAAAACAAGGGGCTAAAATTAATTTAAAGGTCGAAAAAATAAAAGCAAATGATAGTTCCATTAGCTCCAGAGGCTCAAAAGTTATTTTTTGGAATTGAGTACTTTAACGTTGATAGACTCTTTGGTTGGCCCATTGGCGCTTTGAAGTGGCCAATGCTAATTTCCCTTTTGTTTGCTGCTATTTCTTTTGCAGTCGGTGCTTATTATCTTTTTATTTACACTCGAGGCTTTTTTGCTGTAAGGAAAATTCCTAAATCTTGGAAATTTATTGTGTGGGGAATTGCAATAACCACCATTGCTGAAATCGGACAAATGCTTGGCTTTTATGAATGGCCATATCCTGGCTTTGTTGAGATAGTATTTCTTTTGGTTTTACCCCATGCTTTTGGTGGTACCTTAATTGGTATTGGTGCATATTATTTGTACAAAGAAATAAAGGTTTAACATTATGGCTCTACCTGCCACAATACCAATTTTAGAGTTGAACGCAGTCAACCCCCTACTCTATCCCTTTGGACCGGCAATTCCAAAGAACTTTTTTGTTCTTTTGATTCACATTCCAATAGTTGGAGGTTTTGGAATGGCAGCCTATTACATCATGAAGTATTTAAAAAGATTTTATGGCCAAAGACCCATTCCAAAAGAGTGGAAGGTTTTTTGGTGGGCAATGATTTTGGGAACAATTCATGAATTAATCGAGATTTCAATGCTCTATCAATGGATTGTTGGAAAGATTGTTTTTTTAGTAAAATAGACAAAAGCCATGGAAAAAATTATCGAAGATTTGGTAAAGGATCTAACTTCAATTGTCGAAGGGAAAAAATTGGAAAAAAAGAGGGAAAATTTGGGAGATTTAGTCGATATTAGGTTCTTGAGAATGGTAAATTTTGCCCTTCAGTGGACTTCCGTTGGTTATCAATCCGCTTTAAGATTGGCTGGAATGAAGCTGGGGAAAAAAATTGGAACTCTTTCTAATAAAACCGAAACATCTTTGATTTTAGAAGAAATTAAAAAAATCTTTGAATTTTTAAAGGCAGGAAAAGTAGAGTTTGAAATAATACCCAAAGAAACAAAAGCTTTGCTGAGAATTTATGAATCTTCTCTAACTTTCGGCCTTCCCAATGTTTCTCAAAACCTTTGCTTTTTTGAAGAGGGCTTTATTGAAGGTTATTTTGATGGTATAATTTCAAAAGTGGGAACAATAGGGCTAGTTGATGGGAAAAGTTTAAACAAGGTCGAAGTAACAGAACAAAAATGCGTTGGGTTGGGAAATAATTTTTGTGAGTTTTTAATAAAACTCAAGTGAACATGGCAAAAAAAATTTTATTAATTGAAGATGAAGATTTAATGGTTGAACTTTTAGAAAAAAAATTGACCAGAGAGGGCTATGAAGTTTTGGTGGCCAGGGATGGTGAGGAAGGTTTGAAATTGTTAAAAGAAACAAGCCCAAAGCCAGATTTGGTTTTGCTAGATATTGTCATGCCAAAAATGGGAGGCTTTGAGGTTATGGAAGAGATGGCAAAAGATGAAGAATTGAAAAAAATTCCGGTAATTGTTATTTCAAACTCTGGCCAACCAGTGGAACTGGACAAGGCCAAGAGATTGGGAGCAAAAGACTGGTTAATTAAAACCGAATTTGACCCAGCTGAAGTTTTAGAAAAAGTAAAAAGGCAAATTGGCTAAAATGCCAAAAATTCTCATTGTCGAAGACGATAAATTTTTAAGGGAATTGATTAAAAAGAAATTAGCAATGGAAGGTTTTGAAGTTTTAGAGGCGGTTGATGGAGAGGAAGGGGTTAAAAAAGCAAAAGAAGAAATGCCAGATTTAATCCTTCTCGATTTGATTTTGCCCGGAATAGATGGTTTTGAGGTTTTAAAAAGAGTCAAAGAAGACGAAAAAACTCAACCAATTCCTGTAATTATTCTTTCAAACCTCGGGCAAAGAGAAGAAATTGAAAGAGGATTGAAACTGGGTGCTACCGATTATTTAGTGAAGGCTCACTTTACCCCAGCCGAAATTATTGAAAAAATAAAACTTACTCTTAAATGAAATGCCAGAATTACCAGAGGTTGAAACAACTGTTTTAGAATTGAAAAAAAGCAAACCACCCATTTTTGGCCTCAAGATTGTTGAGGTCTGGACTGATGCTAAAAATTTAATCAAAAGACCAAAAAATTTTAACGATTTCAAAAAAGAAATAATAGGAAAAAAATTTTTAAACGTCTGGAGAAGGGGGAAAAATATTTTGTTTACTCTCTCTTCGGGGAAAACTCTATTGATTCATCAAAAATTGACTGGACATCTTTTGATAGGGCAATGGGAAAAAGTTAAAGGCAAATGGGTTTCAAAAATCTCAGGGCCTTTAAAAGAAGATCCAATGAATCGCTTTTTGCATTTAATTTTTACTTTAGAAGATGGCAGACAAATTGCTCTATCTGATTTAAGAAAATTTGCAAAAGTTGAAGTTTTAGAAAAAGAGGAATTAGAAAAAGAATTGGCAAAATTGGGTCCAGAACCCTTGAGCGAAGAATTCACTTTTGAGAAATTCAAAGAAGTCTTAAAAAAGAAAAAAGGGAAAATCAAACAAATTTTGATGGACCAAGAAGTCATCGCCGGGATAGGAAACATTTATTCAGATGAGATTTTGTGGCAGGCAAAAATTCATCCTTTAAAGAAAGTTGAAAAATTGAAAGAAAGTGAACTTAAAGAAATTTTTAAAGCAATGAAAACAATCCTCAAAAAAGCAATTTCTCTTGGAGGAGAAAGCATTTCTGATTATCGGAGACCATCGGGTGAAAAGGGAAATTTTGACAAGTATCGGAAAGTTTACAAAAGAGAAGGAGAAAGATGTTTTAGATGCCAAAGCGAAATAAAAAGGATAAAAATTAGTGGAAGATCTGCTCATTTTTGTCCAAGCTGTCAAAAATTATGATCTTTTTACTCTTTGGTCAAGATACTTTCAGATTAAAGAGAAAACTCTCTGCCCTTCTTGAGCGTTACAAAAACACTTTCAAAGAGGCTCTTGAGCTAAAAGTAATAGATTTGGCAGAAAAAGATTTTAGAGATTTCAAAAATGCTTTTGAATCAGTTTCGATGTTTAAAGAAAGAAAGCTTTTAATTGTAAAGAATGCTCAAGAAAATTCTCAATTTAAAGAAGAATTTCTCAAAAGAATTTCAATTTATCAGAGCTCCCCAGAAATTATTTTGTTTATTCAAGAAGGAGAAATTCCTGACGATGAATTTTTTGAAAAGATCAAAAAGGCTGGAAAATTTCAAGAATTTAAACCGCTTGAAGGTTATAAACTGAAAGCTTGGGTTGAAGAAGAAATAAAAAAGTATGGGGCCAAAATTGAAAAGAGGGCTTTGGAAAAATTAATAGAGTATGTTGGAAACGATCTTTGGCAGATAGACAATGAAATAAAAAAACTGATTAGTTACAAGAGAAAACGGGAAATTTTACTAAAAGATGTTGAACTTTTAGTCCAACCAAAAATTGAAGCTCAGATTTTTAAAACTATAGAAACTATAGCTAACAAACAAAAAGAAAAAGCCCTCAAAATGCTAAGATTTCATTTGGAGAAGGGCGAAAAGGCTTCTTATATTTTTACTATGATCAAGTATCAATTCAAAACTCTTTTGATCGTTAAAGATTTCTTGGAAAAAGGATTTTCTTTTTTAGAAATTCAAAACAAAACCGACCTTCACCCTTATGTTATTAAAAAAACCTCGATCTTGGCAAAAAAATTTAAAACAGAGGAACTTTTAAAAATTTATCAAGCCCTTTTCGAAATCGACCTAAAAATGAAAATGGGGAAAATAGAACCAGAAATGGCTATTTTTCTTTTTGTCTCTCAAGTTTAGAAATTACTCTTGCTATTTTTGACTTTTTTCTGGCAGCAGAATTTTCTTTCAAAACTCCAGCTTTGGCTGCCTTATCTAAAATTTTGTAAAACTCAGGTAGAGCAGCCTTTGCTTTTTCAATCTCTTTTTGCTGTATTAATTTTTTGATTTCTTTGATAGCCTTTTTTATTTTGGTCTTAATTTTGAGGTTTCGCAACCTCCTTTTTTCGCTTTTTCTTTGATCTTTTTTTGCTGACTTTTTTCTTGGCATTCAAAAAGTTTAACTAAAAATCCAAAAAAAATCAACTTTACGCCAGAAAAAAAGTCAAATAAAATTAAAGTGAAATGAGAGAAAAATCAGGTCCAACAATTAAAATTTCGCCCGAGGAATTGGCAGAGTTAAAAGCCAGGATTGAAAAATTGGAGGCCAAATTGGAAAGAAAAGAAATGGCAAAAGAAAGGGAAACGAAAATTAAAGCAGAAATTAAAAGCTTCATTAAAGAAATGAGTCAAAAGCCTTCTTTTGCCCCTCCAGTCCAAACAAGGGATGAAGCAAAAGAAATTGAGAAATTTTCTCGACCAGAACAGGTAGGGGCCTTGGTGAACTTGGCTTTTGAAAAGGGAATTTCTTACGCAGTGAAAGTGGCGATGGAGTTGCAAAACCCGGCAATTTTGGATGAATTCCACGATACTTTAGTCGACAAATATTATCAATATTTAGTCGAACAAAATGTTATTAAGCCTTTTTAAAATTTTGACAATTTTTCTTTGGCCGGTTTTGCCTTTTTTGCTAAAATTTCTCTTTCAGAAATTGAAACAAAAATATCTTTTGCGCCTTGTTTTGAATTACGAACTTTTGGAAGTTACAATTCCTCCAGCATTGCAAAAAGAAAAAGAAAAAGAAATCAACCTCCATGAATATTTAAAAAATATAGAAAACTTTTTCTCTAGTTTAGCCCATATTAAATTAAAAGGGAGTTTTTTTTACAAAATCTTTTTTGGCAATCCAATCTTTTGTCTTGAAGTTGCTGTTCATCGAATCGGAGAGGAAACCCATTTTTACTTTGCAGTTCCGAGGAGTTTGAGCGAACTCATCGAAAAACAAATTCTAAGTTATTGGCCAAGAGGGGTGGTGAAAAAAACCTTAGATTACAACATTTTCAATCCCGAGGGATTTTCAGTCGGGGCAATAGGAGTTTTGGAAAATCACCCAGTTTTTCCTTTAAAATCAACAAAAGAATTCCAGCAAGACCCAATTTCTCCTTTAATTTCGGTAATGACCAAATTAGAAAAAGAAGGAGAAGGAGCTGCCGTTCAACTTTTAATTCGAAAATCAAAAAGAAAAGTTGACAAAATCGGAAAAAAATTTTCTCAACTTCTTCAAACAGGAAAGGAAATTCAAGAAGCTCTCAACGAAGCAAAAAGAGGAATTTTTGGTGAGGTTTTGAAAGTTCTTTCAGAAATTATTGTTCCAAAACAATCCACACCCCCACCTCCTCCACAACAACCCCAATTTCCTCCTGCTCAAAAAATTACTCCAGTCCACCAAGAACTAATTACCTCAATCGCTCAAAAAGCCCATCTTCCAATTTTCGATGTTAATTTAAGAATTTTGACCTCGGCCAAAACAGAACAAAGAGCCCAAGACCTTTTGGCACAACTAGAGAGTGCCTTTTCTCACTTTGCCTCCTCCCATAATCGGATCAATTTTATCAGACCAAAGAGAAAAAAACTCAAACACCTCTTTTATCAATACTCTTTTCGAATCTTTGATGAAAAATTTGTTATGCTTCTCTCTGCCCAGGAAGTGGCCAACCTTTTCCACTTGCCAATTCCAGCTTTGTTTGCCCCCTTTGTTAAATGGTTAAAATCAAAAGAAGCTCCTGCCCCTCCAAACCTTCCAGAAGAAGGAACAATAATTGGTAAAAACGTTTTCAGGGGGGTTGAAAAAATGGTCAAGATTTTAAGAGACGATAGAAGGCGCCACTTTTATATAATCGGTCAAACCGGTACCGGAAAATCTTCCCTTATTTTGAGCATGGCCTATCAAGATATTATCAACGGAGAGGGAGTTGGAGTTATCGATCCCCATGGAGATTTGGCAGAGAGGATTTTAGGTTTGGTTCCTCCAGAGAGAGCAGAAGATGTCATTTATTTTGATCCGGCAGATCCTGAAAGAGCAATAGGCCTTAACATGCTAGAGTACGACCCTGCTTACCCAGAGTCAAAAACCTTTATCGTCAACGAATTGTTGGAAATTTTTGAAAAAATTTATAATCTAAAAGCTCTTGGTTTTGGAGGCCCAATCTACGAGCAATACATGAGAAATGCCCTTTTGTTGGTAATGGAGCATCCAGAAAGCGGTAACACTTTAATCGAAGTTCCCAGGGTCCTTGCCGATGCCAGTTTTAGAGCCTTAAAACTTTCTCATTGCAAAAATATTGTTGTGAAAAACTTTTGGGAATTGGAAGCTGAAAAGGCAGGAGGAGAACTGGCCTTGGCCAATTTAGTCCCTTACATCACTTCAAAAATGAACGTTTTTATTGCCAACGATTTGATCAGGCCAATAATTTCCCAGCAAACTTCAACTATCAATTTCAGAGAAATTCTTGATCGAGGGAAAATTTTCATTGTCAATCTTTCAAAAGGAAAATTGGGAGAAATCAACAGCTACCTTTTGGGAATGATTATTGTTGGAAAACTTTTGCTGGCAGCTTTCTCAAGAGTCGACACTCCAGAAGAAGAAAGAAAAGATTTTTATCTTTACATTGACGAGTTCCACAACGTAACTACAAGAACAATCACTCAAGCTTTGGCTGAAGCAAGAAAATTTAGGTTAAATCTCATTTTAGCTCACCAATTCATCGGTCAATTGGACGAAGAAACAAAGAAGGCAATTTTTGGAAACATCGGGACAATTTTAACTTTTAGAGTCGGTCCAGATGATGCAAAATATTTAGTCACCCAATTTGGCCCAACGTTCGATGAGCAAGATTTGGTTAACTTTGACAACTTTTACGGAGGAATTCGCCTCTTAATAAATGGAATTACTTCTCAACCATTTAGTTTAGTTACCATTCCTCCTCCAAAACCAAACCCAGAAGTTGCTAAGTTGATAAAAGAACTTTCAAGAAGAAAGTATGGCAGAAGCAGGGCAGAAGTAGAATTAGAACTAAAAGAGCGGTTGGAAAAAACATTTTATTACTGAATTTTTTGACAAAAACGAAAAATTTTGTTAAAATAATTTTATGGAAAGTTTAGAAAAACCACCAACAGCTGAATCTCCAAAATCAAAAGCTTTGGAAGCAATGAGACAGTTGGAAAGAATAACAAAAGAAAGGCTTTTTGTGGTTAAAGAAGCCTCAATTTTCACTGGTCTTTTAGTTATTGCTTTAGCTGTTGTAGGACTTTTGAGTACTCAAAAGATAGTAGAAGGAATGTTTAATTTAATGGAAAAATGTTTTAAATAAATCGTGAAGGACTTATTAAAAGAAATTGAAAATTTACCCAAAGAGAAAATAAAAGAACTGGCTAAAGATTGTTTTATTTTTTTTGTTTCTTTTTTGGAAAAAATTTCAAGAGAGGAAAAAATAAAAATGTCGCAAAAAATGGAAGAATTTTTGGCAAACCTCAATTCTCTCAAAATTGAAGAAGACAAAGAAAAAAGAAAAAATATAATCGCCGTTCTGTTAAAAGATTACTCTCAAAAATTTTTTTCTTCTTTAACTCCCGAAAACCAAGAAAAATTTAAAGAGGGAATAAAAAGAATAGTAGAAAGAAAAATTAAAGAAAAAAATTAAAGGTCGGGAAAGGAAAAATTTAAAAAATGGAAAGGCCTAAAAAAGTAGAACAACCTCCACCAAGCGAAAAACCTCAAGAGGCCCCTGAAAAATCGAAAAAGGGTTTCTCTGCTGAAGATTTGTATGAGGAGTGGAGGAAACTAACAGATGAGATAGTAAAGCTGGGAAGAGAAATTTCAAACCTTAAGAATATAGTGGAAGGGGTAGAGGAAGGTCGATGGAGGATGAGGGAGGAAGAGTTAGAAAAAACTCGAGCCGAAATAAAAGAGAAAGAGCAAAATTTAAATAAGTTGAGAGTAGAGAGGAATGAGGTTACAAAAGAATTAGATAAACTTTCAAACAGACTTTTTTCTGCTTCTGGAGTGAAAATTCCTTCCGAAAAAGAACTTCTATCTCTTCCTCCACAAGAAAGAGCTGAAAAAATAAAAGGCTTGAGAGAGAAATTAGAAAGGGTAAAAGAGCAAGCAAAAACTTTAACAGATGAACAACTTAAAACAATAATAGAAGAAAGAGTAAATTTCAGGTTAGCTCAGCTTCAAGAATTAGAAAAGAAAGTTCTTCCAGAAAAAATCAGAAAACCACCAGAAGTTGCCAAAACTCCCGAAACTCCCCCACCAGCTCAAGTTGAGGCACAAAAACCAGTAGAAACTCCGCCTCCCACTGAATTTGAATTAAAAAGACCGCCACCTGAATATGCAACTTTAAGAGAAAAAGCAGGAAAACTTATTGAAGCACTAGATCAGAGGCTGACAATCGCACCTGAAATATTGAAAAGAATAGAAACAATACTTCAAAGAGAAATGGAAGAATTGATGTTTGAATGTGCCTGCGAGTGGTTTAAAAAGCACAAAAGCCAACAGAAAAAACTACTTCCATTTGTCGATTGGGAGCATCCTGAAAAATACAGAGATTCAATTTTAACTGCAGCAACCCAATTGGGTTTATTTAAAAAAGCAGAGTACCTAAAGGAACTTTCTAGGTTACCTGAAGGCAAAAAACTTTTAAAAATTTCTACTCTTTTGACTGCAATCGAAAGTGGTGAGTTGTTTTATCCCGAAAGAATATTTGCCTTTTGGATGTTGAATCAAATTAGAGGAGAAACGAAAAAAACAATTGATGATTTAAAAAAGCAAAGACAAAAACTTGGATGGCATGCATTTATATCTAACAGAGATAAACTCAAAGAGATTAGAAATAAAATGAAAGAATTGAATGAAAAACAAAAAGAATTGTTGGAAATTCTTGACGGTCTTTCAAAGGGAATAATTGGAGAAACCTTAAGAGAAAGAGCAAAAAAAGAAAAGGTGAAAGTGGAGGATTTAATTCAAAAGATTGCTTCACAAACAGAAAAAATAATACCAAAATTATATCAAGAGTTGAGAGAAAAACTGGCAGCAAAAGCTCTTGAGAGAGAAATGAGGGCAATGAAAAAACCAAAAGAACAACTAGAACAAATTGAGGAAAGGTTCGAGCAAGAAGGAAAAGACGTTGGAGAATTGATTCGACGGGTTGTTGGACGTGAGACTGATAGAATGCCTCTGGAACCAAAAGAAGCTGAAGTAGTAATTGGGAATTTGCTAAAAGGTTTTGTTAATGTTCCAGAAGGCAGTTTGGAAAGATTTGGTTTTAATAAATACCAAGAGGCTGTTAGGAAAGGCGACAAAAGATCTCTTCTTGAGTTTTTGCTTGAGTTTATTTTTTGGATTTTTTCTACTTCATTTGAAAGAACCTAAAATCAGTTAAAAATCATGAAAGTTAATCCATTTTTAACAAACGAAGCATTGAAAAAGTTCATTGAACAATTGAAAATTTCGGAAGGCAAAAAGCAAGCACTCATTGCTGGAATTCCTTATTTAGATGAGAAAGAAAGACAAGAGTTGCTTTTAACTTTGACAAACATTTATCTTTTACAGTTGGAAGAAGAGGAAGTGGTTAAAAAAATAAGAGAGTATTTTGAAAAGTAAAGATTTTAGGTTTTTTGAGTGTTTTGTTTCAATTTTTTTATTAAGTCTCGAATTTGAGCTGCTCTCTCAAAATCCAAATTTTTTGCCGCTTCCCACATTTCTTTTTCTAAAAGTTTAACATCTTTAATGAAAAACTCTGCCTCAATTTGCTCTTTTTTGGAAGCAAACGGCCATTCTCGGATTGGCTTTATTATTGGCTTTGGTAAAATTTTGTGTTTTTTGTTGTATTCAATTTGAATTTTCCTTCTCCTTTCAACTTCCTTTATTGCCTCTCTCATTGACTTTGTGATTTCATCGGCATACAAAATCACATGCCCCTCAGGATGCCTGGCCGCCCTTCCCATAATCTGAATTAAAGTTGTGCTAGATCTTAAAAATCCTTCCTTGTCTGCATCCAAAATTCCAATTAACGAAACTTCTGGCAAATCAAGCCCTTCTCTCAACAAATTTATCCCAACTAAAACATCGTATTTCCCTTCTCTCAACTCTTTCAAAATTTGCGGCCTCTCTAGAGTTTTTACTTCAGAGTGCAACCATTGGCAAGAAATTCCTTCTTCTTTTAAATAGTCTGCAAGGGCCTCTGCCAACCTCTTTGTTAAAGTTAAAACCAAAGTCCTTTGTCTTTTTTTAATTCTCTTTTTAATCTCCTCTATCAAATTTTTCACCTGATTTTTCGTTGGTCTAACTTCAACTGAAGGTTCCAAAAGACCTGTCGGCCTGATTAATTGTTCGACGATGAATTTTTTCCCTGCCTTTTTTCTTTCATACTCATCAGGGGTTGCCGAAACGTAAACTATCTGTTTTACTTTTTTGTTGAACTCCTCAAAAGTTAAAGGCCTGTTGTCATAACAAGAAGGAAGCCTAAAACCATACTCAACCAAAGAATTCTTTCTCGATCTATCTTGATTTGCCATTGCCCTCAATTGGGGAATTGTCAAGTGGGATTCATCGATAAAAACTAAAGGATCTTCTCTGAAATAATCCAAAAGGGTAAAGGGTGGCTCGCCAGGCTTTCTGAATTCCAAATGTCTTGAATAATTTTCTATTCCGTGACAATATCCAGTTTCCTCAATCATTTCCAAATCGTAATTTGTCCTTTGCTCTAACCTTTGAGCTTCTAAAATTTTCCCTTTTGATTTTAATTCTTTTACCCTTTCTTGAAGCTCTAACCTAATGTTTTCTAAAGCAATTTTTAATTTTTCTTGAGGAGTTACCCAAAAATGAGCAGGATAAATCTTTATCTCCTCTATCAATTTTTCTCTGCCATGGCTTTGATAAGTTGATAAAATGTTCGGGGGAATAAGGGAAAGTTTTTCAATTTCATCACCAAAAAATTCGACTCTCAAAATTTCTTTTCCGGTGACCAAAAAAATGTCAATTGTATTTCCTCTTACTCTGAAAGTTGAAGGTTCAAATTCAATATCGTTTCTTTGATAACCCAAAGAGACCAAATAAGAAATGAAATCTTTTCTCTTTATTTTCTTTCCCCTTTTGAGTTCCAGGGCCACTTTTTGGTAATCTTCGGGAGAGCCAATGTTGTAAATACAAGAAACGGAAGCAACGACAATAACATCGTCTCTCGTTAAAACATCTTGGACCGCTGCATGCCTTAACCTATCGATCTCTTGATTGATCTTTGCATCCTTTTCAATGTAAGTGTCTGTTTGAGGAATGTAAGCTTCGGGTTGGTAGTAATCATAATATGAGACAAAAAAATGGACGGCATTTTCAGGGAAAAATTCTCTGAATTCTTGATAAAGCTGGGCACAAAGAATTTTATTTGGCGAAATGATCAAAGCTGGTTTTTTCAATCTTTCAATTACATTTGCCATCAAAAAAGTTTTCCCGCAGCCTGTCACTCCCAACAAAACGTGGTGCTTTTGGCCAGTCTTTAAATTTTTGACCAATTTTTCGATTGCCTCTTTTTGAGCCGGGGTTGGTTTAAAGGGGGCTTTTAGCTTGAACATGATAGGTTATTTTAGCATGTTTTTGTTTCCAATTTATAAAGTTTTTTGGCAAAAATTTGTTATCATAAAAATAATGAAACCATTCGAAATTTTAGAACACAGAGCAGATGTAAAAATTAGAGCCCTTGGAAAAAGTTTAGAGGAACTTTTTGAAAACGCAATGGTTGGAATGTTTAAAGCCGCAAATTATGAAGGGGAAAAAGGAAAAATAAAAAGGGAAATTAAAGTTTCTTCTTTTGATTTGCCTTCTCTTTTGGTCGATTTTTTGTCAGAAATTTTGTATCTTTCAGAAACAAAAAAAGAAGTTTATCAAAAAATTAAGTTCAAAAAATTGACAGAGAAAGAATTAGAAGGAGTTTTGATCGGAAAAAAACTAAAAAGGATGGGGGTTCATATTAAAGGAGTTACTTATCACGATTTGGAGTTGCGTCAAGAGAAAGGAATTTTCCAAGCAACTATTTTATTCGATATTTGAATTTGCTAAAATGAAATTATGATTTCAAAAAAAGATTTCAAAAAAATTTCAGATTGGCTCTGGGAAATTCCAAAGGGATTTAGATCAGGAATGAGAGTTCCGGCCAGAGTTTATTTATCAGAAAAAATGCTAGAGGAAGCGTTTAGAGACAGATCGATTGAACAGCTAATCAATGTTTCAATGCTTCCTGGAATTCAAAAATATGCTTTGGCAATGCCTGACATGCACGAAGGTTATTCTTCTCCGATTGGAGGAGTGGCAGCGATCGATGTTAAAGAGGGAATAATTTCGCCTGGAATGCAAGGATATGACATAAATTGCGGCGTTAGAATTTTGACTACAGAGTGGCAAGAAAAAGATTTAAAACCTTATTTAGAAAAGCTGGCAAATGAAATTTACAAAGAAGTTCCATCAGGCCTTGGTAAGGGAAGACAGCTTAAATTTTCGATCGAAGAATTAGACAGAATAATGGAAGGAGGAGTTCCTTATTTAGTGGAAAAGGGTTTTGGAGAAAAAGAAGATATTGAAAATTGTGAGGCAAACGGAAAATTGGAATGGGCTGATTCGAGTGCAGTTTCAAGGAGGGCAAAAGAAAGGGGGAGAGATCAAGTGGGTACTCTCGGGAGCGGCAACCATTTCCTAGAACTTCAAAAAGTTGAAGAAATTTTTGATGAGGAGGTAGCAAAAACTTTCGGGTTGTTTAAAAACCAAGTTGTTGTTATGATCCATTGTCTTCCAGGAGAGGCAAAGATATTAACCGAGAATGGTTCAACAATAAAAATAAAGGATCTAGAAGAGAGATGGGAGAAAATAAAAGTAAAGACCTTCAATTTTTCTAATCACCAATTAGAAGATGCAAAAATAGTTAAGTTCATTAAAGTAAGACCCTATAATAAGATTTTTAAAATTATCACTGAAAGTGGAAGAGAAATTATTGCTACTGAAGATCACCCCCTTCTGACACCAGAGGGACTGAAATTAATTTTTGAAATTGAAAAAGGAGAAAGGGTGGCTATTTTACCTTTCGAAGGAGTAGAATATGAAGAACCTTCGAATGAAATTATTGTTGATGAAAAGGACATTAAAAGAATGATTAAAAAATTGCAGCTCCAGAGTAATCCCAAAAAGATTATCAGACAGTTGAGAAAAAGGGGTCTCTTGCCTTTAAGATACAATTCTCCCTCGTTGCCAATTTTAGCTAAACTACTAGGATTTATTACCGGAGATGGTTGGATAGGAACAGCTAAAGAAAAAAATCGCCAAAGATTATGGTTGAAATTTATAGGAAATCCGGAAGATTTAAAAGATATTCAAAAAGATATTGAAAAGTTAGGTTACCGAACTAGTAAAATTTTTGGATTATTTAGTGACAGCATAGTTACTGATTGTCATGGGAGACAAAGACATATTAAAGGACGGGGGTATCAATTTGCTACCTTCTCGATAGCTCTTCCATTATTATTTCTCTGTTTGGGTGCACCATTCGGTCACAAAAGCAAAGCTAAATTCACAGTTCCAAAATGGATTTTAAAAGCTCCCTTGTGGATAAAAAGGTTATATTTGGCTGGTTATTTTGGAGCAGAAATGAAAAAGCCAGATCAAGGGAAAGGAGAAGTTTATCGATTTCAAAACCCTACTATTTCGTTGAATAAAATAGAAAAGCTAAAAAATAATGGATATAAATTTTTAAAACAAATTAGTTCTCTTTTAAAAGAATTTGGAGTAAATTCTACAAAAATTTTGATAAAAGAATCTTGGATAAAAAATAAAAAAATAGAAAAAACAGTGAAACTAATTTTAAGAATTTCATCAAAGGAACAAAACTTAATTAATTTATGGGCAAAAATTGGATATGAGTATAACAAAAAAAGATCTATTTTGGCGGCTCAAGCAGTTCAATACTTATATTTGAAAAACAGTTTATTAAAAGAAGAAGCAGCCATTACAAAGAAATCTAAAGAGCGACTTTTTACTACTAATTTTATCTCAAGACAAATATATTATCCCACTTTTCCAGAATTTATTCTTACATCCAAATTAAATCCACCTAGTTTAGTTGTTTGGGATGTAGTGAAAAATAAGGAAGAGATTAAAGATTTTGAGGGTTATTTATATGATTTAAAAGTAGAACATAAAGATCACAATTTTGTCGCAGAAAATTTCATCGTTGGAAATTGTGGTTCCCGTGGCCTCGGTCATCAAGTTTGCTCTGATTATTTGAGAGAATTTATTCCTTTGATGATTAACAAATACAAAATTAAAGTTCCAGACAGAGAATTTGCTTGCGTTCCTTTCAATTCCCCAGAAGGAAAGAGGGCTTTGGGTGCTTCTGGGGCAGCCGCAAACTACGCTTGGGCAAACAGACAAATGATTACCCACTTTGTGAGAAAGGCTTGGAAATCTGTTTTGGGAGAAAAAGGAGGGAAATTGAGATTGTTATACGATGTAGCCCACAACATAATCAAAAGAGAAAAATATATTATTGATGGAAAAGAAGTTGAGGTTGCCGTTCATAGAAAAGGGGCGACAAGGGCATTTCCTCCAGGCCATGAAGAAATTCCAGAAAAATACAGAAGAGTTGGTCAACCAGTAATCATTCCAGGATCGATGGGTACTGCCTCTTATGTTTTAGTTGGCACAAGAGAGGGAGAGGAGGCTTTTTACTCCACTTGCCATGGAGCAGGCAGAACAATGTCAAGGCATGCGGCAATAAGGTCGCTTTCTGGACATGAAATAATTAGGAATTTAGAAAAGAAAGGAATTATTGTAAAGTGTTATTCATTAAGAGGAATTGCTGAAGAAGCTCCCCAGGCCTACAAAAACGTTGATGAAGTAGTAGAAGTGGTGCATCATGCTCAGCTCTCAAAAAAAGTCGCAAAATTAGTTCCGTTAGCGGTAATAAAAGGGGAATAAAAAATATTTGCGGTTCTTTCAGAATAACTCAATCCCTGCTTAATTTCTCTTTGAGCCGGGGGGAAGGGTGGGATTTTATTTTAGATTTTCTTTCAGTTCATATTATGAATTTGAAAATTTTTTAATTCTCGCTTTCGATTTTGAGTTTAGCCGATGAATAAAGCCCCCAATTTGTACCTTGTGTACTGACGAGTAGCTCTTGACAAATTTTTATGGAAATGATAAAGTTGATATATCCCAATAAAAAGTAAAAAGGAGGTGTGTGATGGAACAAGTATTTGAGGACACAAGACAAATACAAATCGCACAAATCGCACAAAAAGTCATCAGACATTTTCAGCTCATTTTTCAGGTTTTTCAGGAACTTTTAAAAATCTGCCCCCCTTCTTCACCGGGTACATTCGATGCAATAAAAAGGAACCTTACGCAGAATCTTTTGGATGTCCTACAACTTGTGGGATGGTCAACGTGGGTGACGCAGGGAAAAGGGGGTCCCGAAATTTGCTTCAAGATCCCGTGTGACAACTACATAATTTATATTACCCCGCTCAAAATAGAATACTCAACAAACTCCCCTATTCTATATCCTGACGATTTTGATGAGTTGTCTTACAACTTCTACTGGTGGATATGGGATGAAGCTACGTTTCTCTTAGAAGAGGGGGGAGAGGGGAAGCTCCAGATCGAGATTAAAAAGATACCATAAAACATATGAAGGGCTGAGGGGCAAGCGTCCCTCTGCCCTTTTTTAATTTAAAAGTTTTTCACTCGAATAGAGGCGAAATCAAAAAATATTTCAATAATTCTCCGGAATTTTCAAACCTCAATTTTTGGCAGGGCTACCAACCTTTAGAAACCGAGTCCAATTAAATCTTCCTCAAGATATTGAATTTTAACCGAGCTCGTGGCGAGATTCAAAAAGAGTTTTGAGTTTAAAACAACTGGTAGAAATTGAGAAGCATCAACTGAAAAAACTTTCTTTTAAATAAATTCTAATTGGAATCATTAATTTAGTGATCGCCAAAATATGTCTCCCATTTGAGATAGCTTTTTTATTTCTCCATTTTTTGAGAGCCAACCTTAAATTTCTAAGTCGACAACCGCTTTGAAAAAAAGACAAAATTGGAAAATATCTGCTTTGCTTCACAATTTCTTTCTCTTTAGCTAAAATTTAATTAATAGCTAAAATGAGATTTCAATTTGAAAACTCAGTTTTTCTTTTTTTAGAGGAATTTTCTGTTTATGGCAGAGAAATTTCCAAAAAGCTTGCGGAAATTTATTCGAAAAGAGAAAGCGAGAATTCGCAGGGAAGTTTTGGATTTGAAAGAGCAAGAAAGGTTAATTTCAGAACTTTATCAAAAAATTTTGAAAAATTATGCGCATCAAAGAGATATTCGATCTAGCAATAAAAATGGGAATTGAGGCAGATTTTAGGGGAAGAGAAGGGGTAATGAAGGTTTTAGAGAGAAAGAGGAAAAAGTATGAAAGACTCTCACAAAAAGAGAAAGAAATTTTCGATTTGGAAGCCCTTGAAAACCCATATTTGGATTCAAGAATTTACAACATTGCCGAGAATAAAGAAATAAAGAGGGTTTTGGCAGGAATTCACATTGAAGTTGAGGAGCTTCTGTTGGCAAGAGAAATTGGAAACATAGATTTGGTCATTTCTCACCATCCAATGGGGAAAGGGCTTTCGAATTTGCACGATGTCATGGAATTGCAGTGCGACATTTTAAATTATTATGGAGTTCCGATAAACATTGCCGAAAGTTTAATGAAAGAAAGGATTGAAGAAGTTGCCAGGGGAATTCATGCAATAATTCATCAAAAAACAGTCGATGCGGCAAAACTTTTAAAAATTAATCTAATGAACGTTCACACACCGGCCGACAATTTGGTTGCCAAATTTTTGAAAGATTTAATTGAAAAAGAAAAGCCAGAAAGGCTTTCTGATTTAATGGATCTTTTGCTTTCTATTCCAGAATACAAAGAGGCGGCAAAAATTGGAGCAGGCCCAAAAATTACTGTAGGTTCCCCAGAAAACAGATGCGGAAAAATTGCCTTGACTGAAGTTACAGGCGGAACAGAAGGCTCGCCAAAGCTTTACGAAAAAATGGCAATTGCCGGAATTGGAACTGTAGTTTCGATGCACCAGTCAGAAGAACATTGGAAATCGGCAAAAGAAGCCCATATCAACGTCATAGTTGCCGGCCATTGTCCCTCAGATTCCCTTGGAATGAATTTGTTTTTGGATGAACTAGAAAAAAGAGGAATTGAAATTGTGCCTTGCTCTGGCCTAATTAGAGTGAGCAGAGTTAAATAATTCCGCTCTCTCTCCAAAGCCTTTTTAAAATTTTTTTGTTTTTTCTTTTGTTTTTCAAAAACAAACAATTAAAATCTATCTCTTCTTTTAAACTAAAAATTCTTCCCAAGGCTATCATTTCATTTTTTTCAGCCTCCCTGATTATTTCTCCGGCGCTCAACAAATTTTTTTCTCTTTTTGAATCCGGGTTTAGTTTTTGGGAGGCGTTTGGCGAAAATTTAGCAATCGTTTCAAGATAAAGAAAAATTTTTGTAATTTGTGTCAATTTTTTGATTGCCAACTTTGCCAAATTCTTTTTTAAATATTCCAAAACATCGACTGAAATTACAACTTCAAAACTTTCTTTCTCAAAAGGCAATTTTAAAATATCACAATGAAAAATCCAATTTTTTGCCGGAGAATTTTGAAGACAAAAAGGAGAAATTTCAGTCCCAAAAGCTTTGTATCCCATTTTTCTCAAAGCCAAAACTATTCCTCCCATTCCGCATCCAACATCCAAAAATTTCCAGGATTTTTTTGGTTTTAGTATCGAAACCAACCTCTTTGCGTAAATTAACCCCTCTTTTTTGTAATTCTTTAAATAATTTGAATACCAGCCAGAAGAATAATATCTTTTGTCGAAAATTTTTGGCATTTT
>CAZQIO010000003.1:0-3972 GCA_964593405.1 uncultured Candidatus Saccharibacteria bacterium
TTCTGGCCTTTCTAAAGGATGAGAAGGAAATTTTTCCAAATTTTTTTGATCTTTCAAGTTTATTCATACCTCAAAGCTTCAATTGGATCCAAATTCGCTGCCCTTTTTGCTGGCCAAAGGCCAAAGACTATTCCGACAAGAGTTGAAACTGAAAAAGCCAAAATTATTGAAGAAAGGGAAACTTTGGTTGCAATTTGAAAGAAGCTTGAAATTAAAAAAGAAACTGCCCAACCCAAAAAAATTCCCAAGATTGCTCCAAAAAAAGTAATCAAAATTGATTCTATTAAAATTTGGGCTAAAATTTCTCTGTTTTTTGCTCCGATTGCCTTTCTCAAACCAATCTCTCTCGTTCTTTCTGTAACTGAAGTGAGCATCATGTTCATAATACCGATTCCTCCAACGATTAGAGAAATTGAAGCTATGGCACCCAAAAAAATAGTCATTATTTTGGTAATTTGAGTTAGGGTCGAAAGAATATCTTCTTGGGAGATGATGACAAAATCTGGTTCTTCCAAGCTCACACCATGTTTTTTTGCCAAAAGCAAAGTGGCTTGTTGTTGAATGAACGGCAAATCATCTTTGCTTTTTCCCTTAATCAAAATGACATTCAAGTATTCGCTCTTTGCCAAAATTTTTTGCATTGTAGTGTAAGGAACAAAAACCAAATCGTCAGCCACCATTCCCATCACCCCTCCTTTTGGAGCGGCTACTCCAATTACTTTAAAGGGCGCCCCTGAAATTTTAACCGATTTTCCCACTGGATTTTCCTCCCCAAAAAGATCTTGGGCAATGTTTTTCCCCAAAACCACCACTCTTTCTATACCCTTCACTTCCCTTTCAGTAAAAAGAGACCCAGATTCCACACTAATTTGTCTTACTTCAAAAACTTTTTCGCTCGCTCCAATGACGGTAGTTCTCGTGTTTTTTCCATTGGGAGCGACAATTTGAAATACCCTTTGAACTACGGGAACAACACTTTCCACTCCCTCTATTTTTTCCAAGATATCAAGGTCGCTTTCTTTCAAGGCTTGGGCTGTCCCCCTTCCAAAAAACACAGCTCCCATTCTTTGGGCGCCGGGCATAATTGTCAAAACGTTCGAACCCAAACTCTCAATGCTCTTTGTAATTTCCTCTGTCGCCCCCTGGCCCAAAGAAACCATAACAATCACAGAAGAAATTCCAATTACCACTCCCAAAACTGTTAAAAAAGACCTCAATTTGTTTGAGAAAATTGCAATGCTTGCCTCTTTGATTAAATCAGTTGGATACATATAAAATTTTCTTTTTTTTGTTTTTAGTATCAGAGACAATTTCTCCGTCTTTCAAAGAAATTATCCTTTCTGCTCTTTGGGCAATGTATTTTTCGTGGGTTACCAAAATTATCGTTCTTCCTTGCTCGTGCAAATTTTCAAAAGTTTTCAAAATTTCTTCTCCAGTTTTTGAATCCAAATTTCCGGTTGGTTCATCTGCCAAAATTAAAAGGGGGTCTAAAACTAAAGCCCTGGCAATGGCAACCCTTTGCATCATTCCCCCAGACAATTGGTTTGACTTGTGGTACCAAAATTTTTCTGGAAAAGCAGCAGACTTTAAGGCTCTCTCTGCTAACTCTTTCCTCTTTTCTTTTGGAATTTTGGCATAAATTAAAGGAAGCATGACATTTCTCAAAACAGTGGCTCTGGGTAATAAATTGAATTGTTGAAAAACAAAGCCAATTTTTTTGTTTCTAATTTCTGCCAATTTTTCATCTGAAAGTTTTGAAACATTTTCTCCCTCAAAAAAATATTGACCAGATGTAGGTCTATCCAAACATCCCAAAATGTGCATTAAAGTTGATTTTCCAGATCCAGAAGGACCTACGATTGCCACAAATTCTCCTTTTTCAACAGAAAAAGAAACGCCCTTTAAAGCAACGGTCTCAACTTCTCCGGATTTGTAAACTTTAGTAACATTTTTGAGTTCAATTAACATACATTATCTCATTCTCATTTGCCCACCAATGCCAGGAATTTGGAAAGGTTGCCTTCTTTGCCATTGATTGGCAGGGGTGAAAACTGACAAAACGACTAAATCTCCTTCTTTTAATCCAGAAACAATTTCAACTTGAGTGTCGTTTGAAATTCCAACCTCAACAATTTGTCTTTTGGGTTGAGAAGGTAAAGTTACACCAGTTTTGCTTTTTAAATATTCTCTAATTTTTTCTTTTGGAATTTCAACTAATTCAACGTAAAAATTTTCACCTTGAGATTTTAGAGCGCTTTTTGGCAAAACCAAAACGTTTCTTTTTTCATCAACGACAATGTTGGCAGTCACTGACATTCCGGGTTTCACTCTTTCATCGTCAGAATCTAAAGCAATTTTTATCCCGAAACTAACGACTCCTTGAGAGACAGTACCTACTGTGTCAATTTCCGAAACTGTTCCTGTTAAAGTTAAACCTTCAATGGCATCAAAAGTCAGTGTTGCTTTTTGACCAACTCTCACTTTTGCCGCATCAATTTCATTCAAAGAAATTTCAGCCACTTTTTGATTAGAAATTAAAGTGAAAAGAGTGACAGTCAAAGAGACGTTATCTCCCTTTTTCACATTGACTTTTGAAATTATTCCATCAAAAGGTGCTTTGACAAAACAATTTTCATAATTTTCTTTGGCATCAGATAGGGCATTTTCTTTTTGTTTTATTATTTTTTCTTGGCTTTCAATACTGTCTTCATAATTTGAAATCGATGTTTTCAATTGATCGATCGACTTTGAAAGTGAAGTTAAAGTCGAAACTTTTTGGTCAAAAGATGAAACAGTGTTGGCAAGGGTTAAAAATTGGCCTTCTGTAGTAGAAAGAGGAATTGGTGGGGTTAATCTTTGCTCTTGAATTATTCTTTTGTAAAGAGAAATAATATCTCTCCCACTTCTTGCCAAATCTGCAAATTCTTTGGCTAAATTTGAAGTTTTTTCTAACCAAATTTCTAAAGTTTCAGACGGAGAGAATCTTGAAAGCAAAAGATAATCTTTGTGGATTGCTTGATATTTTTCTTTTAAATTTAAAAATTCGTTTTCTTTTTTTTGGAGAAAGGATTTTCCAGTGTAAAAACCAACGATGCTTTGATAATAATCAATATCGCTCCAATCTCCACCATAAGAACTTTCAGTGAACATTCCTTCTAAATTTTCTACAACTTGTGGAAGTTCATTGAAAACGCTTGAAATAGAGTTAAATGCATTTTCATAAGCATTGGATAAGTCTTTTTGGGCAATTTCTTTGTTTTTTTTCAAATTTTCCAAACTTGTTTTTGCATTATCTAGGGCCAATTGAGCATCATCAATTGCCCTTTGATAATTTTTGGGATCAATTTTCAAAAGAATTTGGCCTTTTTTTACTTTTTGATCTTTTTCAACCAAAATTTCCAAAACCTCACCAGAAACTTTCGGCTTAATATCAATTTGGTCTAAGCTCGAAATTTGCCCGGAGCCAGAAACCGAAACTAAAATTTCACCTTTTTTAACTTGAGTCAAAATGTATCTTGTTTGTTGCTCCTTTGATTTTATTTTTTTCCAACCAAAAAATCCGCCAATCACCAAAATCGCTAACAAAATTGCAACAATTTTTTTCTTGTTAGTAAACATTTTCTTTAGCTTTTTCTCACTGTTTTAATGACCTTGAATCATCAAATTACAAAATATATTTTACACCATTTTTGTCGCCTTTGAAGCCTTGACAAAATATTTTGAGGAAATGAAACAGCTAGAGTTTACTCTTTCTGGTACCTGGCCCGCAGCCATAAAACAAATAACGTTGAAGGTGGGGAGCCAGGAAATAAAGCTCAATAAGTGGCGGGATATCTACTCTCACAAAGTATCAATGCATTTGTATTTCCAATTGAAGTTGTTTTGTTGCGAAACACTCTGGGGATAGTCCCCCGGGAGCCTGCTCTCCCAGAGAAAATAATTAAGGATAAAAAACCCCGAGCCCGTCCTGCC
>CAZQIO010000003.1:3982-15052 GCA_964593405.1 uncultured Candidatus Saccharibacteria bacterium
GGGGGAAAAGGAGGGAAGAGGGTTGGTACCGTGAGAGGAAAAGGCCAGGGGCGCCAGCCTTTGGCCTTTTTTTATTGGCCAACACACTCGTTGTAAATTCTTACTTGGCTGTTGTATTGGCTAATTAAGGTTTGGGTTTGAAGCAAAAGCTGATTGTATTGGGAAACTAAATTGTTGTATTGTTCAATTTTTACTGCCAAATCTTCTCTCCATCTTGGCTTTGTCCTTTTAATTTGAGCTTCGAGCAATTTAATTTCTTTTAAAAGTTTGTCAAGTGTTTTTTTGTTCTCTTCAATTTTCAATTTTAAATCTTTGTCAGGTTGGGGACAAGCAGAAAGCGGTTTTCCAAAATGCTGAACGGCAAACCAAACCTTTTTTCCTTCAAAAATTCCCTGCCCTACCGCCACTCCAATTTCTTGATATCTTTCGTTTAAAATATTTTCTCTGTGGCCCGGGCTTTCCATCCAGGCCAAAACCAAATCTTGATCATCTTTGAAATTTCCCATTGCCAAATTTTCGCCAATCAAAATGAATTCATAACCTACTTTTTCCATCAAATCTTTTAGTTCAATCCCATCTGGAGAAACATGATCAAAGTACTGTTTGTCAATCATGTCTTTGAGTTTTAAATTAGCGGATTGGTCCAAGAGAGGATTTTCTTTCAATGGCGAAAGCCCATTTTTTTCTCTTTGAAAATTCGTCCATTTGATCACTCCTTCTTTAGTTAAAAAGCCAACTGCCCCCTCTTCAGATCTTAAAGGAGGGGGCAGGTTTATTTTTGGAGATTGAGTGAGAGTTTGGAGTTCAGGAATTTCTGGCTTTAAGATTTCAGAGAGATCCCACGAAAAGGGGAAATAAACGAAAAGCAACGTCCCGACAATTAAAAGAAAAATCAAAGCGAGCAAGACTCTTTTCATTATTCAATCTTACCACTTCCATCCCCTTTTCCCAAACCAACCACGATAAAATTTGCATTTTTGGCAATTTTCCATCCATTTTTGCTCAACTTCTAATCTTTTTTCCATCTGCTCTTTGGTGATTATTCCTTTGTCAACCAATTTTTGCAAAAATTCTTTCAACCTTTCCAACCTTAAATTCTTAATGTTCTCTTTCACCTGATTTTCTGAAATATTTTCTTTTTCCATTATTTCTTTTGGACTCAGCCCTTGAGCCCAATAATCTTTAACTTTCTCAATCGGAATTCCCAAAATCTTTGACCATCTTTCAAACATTTCCTGAATTCTTTCTGCTGCTTTTTCAAAATCCGGGCCCCAACCAATTTTCCATCCCCAACCCCCAAAAGCAAGAGCAGGAGTTGCCGAAATTAACACAGCTAAACTTAAGAGTAAAATTAAATATTTTTTCATGGAAAAGCATTTCAGCTTTCTCGACCTTTCTAATTATTAATACAAGCTGAGGCAATTTTTATTTCATCCTCTGGTGGAGGCGGAAAAGTTTTCTTTCAAAAGGTAAAAATTGATCTTTAATTTTTCTCATTTTAAAATTTTTTATTTTCCCATTCTCTTTTTCCCCAAAAATTACCACCCCCTCCCCCTCTTTCATTTCTTTGATCTGCTCAGGCCATTTTTCAAATTTTAATTCCAAAACCTCACCATCTGGCTTTTTAATAAAAACAGAACTTGTCGAAACTTTCTCAATTATTCCCCGATGAAATTCTTTGAATTTTTGCTCGCCGTATCTCAAATAAATGGGAGAAATTAATGGCAATTCTCTCCCCTCTTTTGCCTCCAAAAGCAATTTGGGATGAATTGCCATTTTTTCCATGGCAAAGCTTCCAAAAAACAAAACCAAAAAAATTCCCAAAAGAGAAACAAAAAGAGGCCATCTAAAAGAAAAATTCCAAAACAAAATTGTAGAAAGAAAAACTAAAACAAAAGCAAAAATTATCAATACCCAGGGCAAGTTTTTAAAAAAGACCAAAAATCCCTTTGGCCCAAATTTTGGCAGATACCAAAGGCCACTCGAAATTAAATGAAAATGAATAAAGCTTAAAAAAAAGAAAGAAAGGAAAATTGCAAAAGCAAAAAGACAAAGGGAAAAAACTTTCTTTAAAGAAAAGTAAACTTTTGGCCTCATTCTAATTTCCCCTTTTTTTATCTTTTCTAAAACTTTTTCTTTAATTGAGCCCATAGTCTTTTTGGATAAATTTTTTTATTTTTTCCTTTGCCCGCTTTAGCCTTATTCCAACGGTTGAAATTGGAATCTTTAAAATTTCTGAAATTTCCGAATAACTCAAATTCTCATAAAAATAGAGAAAAATTACTTCTCTGTATTTTGGATCGAGTTTTTGCAAGTATTTTTCTAAATTGGCTCTCAATTCTTTTTTCTCAACCTCGTTAAATTCCTCTTTCAAAGAAAAATAGGGCAAAAAAGTATCTAAGCTCAAAAAGGAAAAACGCTCTTTTCTTTTCAAAGCGTTCACCAATTGGTTGTGAGCAATTTTATAAAGCCAACTTTTAAATTTCTTTTTTGTATCAAAACTTTGAATGTTCTCAAAAGCTTTCAAAAAAATGTCTTGAACCACATCTTCAATGTCTTCTTTTTGAGACAAAAATTTTTGAGAATACCTTTTCATTTTCTCTTCATACCTTTCCACTAAAATTCCGAAGGCTTCAATGTCTCCTTTTTGAACCATTTTGCAAATTTCCTCATCGCTTTTTTCCTCTAACATAAATTCTTACAACTTAACTTTCCTTTTTCTTTCAAAAGCAGAAAAAACAAAAATTAAAGATTCAAACTTTTAATTGCTACCAAAAGACCATTTTTAAGATAAACCATTTCTTTTATTTTTAGTTCGTTTCTCTCTAATATTTTTGGCAGTCCCCCTTCCTGAAAATAACTCTGAAAATCTTTCCAATGCTTTTTACCAAACAAAAACTCAATTGCTTTCACTAAAAAAGAGGTTAAAGATTTTGGTAGAGGGCAACTAAAATCAATAAAAATCAACCTTCCTCCTTTTTTTGTCACCCTTTTCATCTCAGAAACGACTTTGTCTCTTTTTCCACTTTCTATTTCGTGCAAAACAAGAGAAATTAAACAAACGTCAAAAACTGGATCTAAAAATGGAAGGTCGGTGGCATCGCCTCCTTGAAAGTAAACATCCAATCCTTCTTTTTTCTGTTTTTTTAGTGAAATTCCAATCATTTTCGGATCGATATCGATTCCGGCTACTACCGCTCCGGTTTTTGCAATCAAAACGGCCTGCTCCCCTGTCCCACAACCAATATCCAAAACTTTTTCTTTTGGTTTTATTTCGGCAAAATCTAAAACAAAATAACGAAGGTCTCTTAATAAAGGATCGATAAAATTTGAATAGCTAAAGAAGGCCATAACCAAAACTTATTTTTTCTTTTGAACTCGATACTCTCTCCAATTTTGGGCTGCCTGGGGTGAGAGTTTGTCTAATTCTAAAAGAATTTTTGCTTCAATTTCAACCGTGGCTATCTCCTTTTTATCTTTAACAAATGCCAAAACTTCATTGAGAACTTTCTCAATAATTTCTGATTTTTTTTCTGGCAAAATCTCTACTTTTTCAAAAGCATTAATGAGAGATTGTTTTATTTTTTCTTGATTAAACTTTTCTACCCTTCCTCCTTTTTTAATTACTCTTTTTGCCATGGCTTTATTTTTTGTTTTGTAAGTGTAAGTAATCTCTTTTTGCCTCTAAAATCACCTGTTTGATTATCTCTGGGTCTGGAATGTCTCGAAAAATAAATTGTTTGAAGGCGCCGGCTGTCTCTATTTGAATGTCCCCAAAATCGAAAAAGGCTGCCAAAAACCCTTTTACTGAAATTATAATATCTTGAATTTTGTCGTGAAAAATTGAAGAATAAGTAACGTTAAAAAGACTTTTCATTTCGGTTTGGATTATTCTTTGGTTAGTAACAATCAGGCAGTTTAAATAGTAGTCCAAGATGGCAAACCAAAGAATGTTCCAAAAACAAAAGAGGAAAATGGAAAATAAAAAGCAAAAGAGGAAACGTAAGTTTAATTGTTGGAGTTTTGGGAAAATGCGCAAAAGTTCTGGTGGCCAAGATGGTTTGAAAAAGAAAAGGAAAAATAAAAACAATACAGAAATCAAGGAAATGACAAATAAAGATGGAAGAGATTTTAACTTCAAAATGATTGGGTGGCGTCTTTTAATTAAATAAATTCTTTCTCCGCTTTCAAATTGGATCATTGTTTTATTAAAAACAAAAAGACTAAAGAAAGGAGGGTAAAAATCATGGTCCCAAATTTAAAAATAATTAATGTTTTGGCCAGGCCAGGGTCTGCAACCAAAGGAAACCTTTTAAAATGATAATAAATTATCGCGGCAGGTATTAAACCAAGAAAAAAGATTAAAGAAACCAAAAGCAAAAAGACAAAAATAATCATTAATTTAATTTTCTCTTATTTTAGAATTTTTTGCAAGATAAATTTCAAAGGGAAATTTTTGTATTTTTGAAATTTTGGGTAAAATTTTCTAATGATCGAAGTTGACGGATCTTTTTTGGAGGGAGGAGGACAAATTTTGAGGACGGCCACTGCTTTAGCGGCAATAAAAAAAATCCCTTGTCGAATTTTTAATATTAGAAAAGGGAGGCCAAACCCGG
The DNA here is from genome assembly GCA_964593405.1 of uncultured Candidatus Saccharibacteria bacterium. Lineage (GTDB taxonomy): Bacteria > Patescibacteriota > Minisyncoccia > Minisyncoccales > GBS-2 > CAZQIO01. Next base: position 8,599 of record CAZQIO010000003.1, read on the forward strand.
GCCTTCAGACTCAACACCTGATGGGGTTGAAAGCTTTAGCAGAACTTTGTCAAGCAAAACTACAAGGAGATTTTTTAGGTTCTCAAGAAATTAAATTTTGGCCGGGAGAAATAAAAAAAGAAAAATTAAAAATCAAAATCGAAACTGCGGGGGCTATCACCCTTGTTTTGCAAACTTTAATTCCGGTTTGTCTTTTTGCTAAAAACCCGGTTGAGATTGAATTTGAAGGAGGAGCAACCGACACATTTTTTGCTCCCACTGTAGATTATTTTAGATATGTCTTTTTATCTGTTTTGGAAAAAATGGGACCAAAAATTGAAATTGATGTTTTAAAAAGAGGATATTATCCAGAAGGGGGAAGCCAAGTAAAAGTGAAAATTTATCCTTCTAAATTAAAGCCGATCAATTTAACAGAAAGGGGGGGATTTAAAAAAATTTTGATAATCTCTGGCGCCTCAGAATCTTTGAAAAATAAAAAAGTTGCTGAAAGACAATTAATGGGAACAAGAGAAGTATTGAAAAAATTAAATTTACCAATTGAAGAAAGGATTGAGTATTATCAAACCCAATCCCCCGGAAGTCAAATCTGCCTAATAGCTGAGTTTGAAAAAACAAAGATCGGAGTTGATAATTTGGGAAGGCTGGGCAAAAGAGCCGAAGATGTTGGCAAAGAAGCGGCTTTAGAACTTTTAAAAGAAGAAAAATCAAAAGCTTGTTTGGATAAGCATCTGGCAGATCAGATTCTTCCCTATTTGGCTCTGGCAGAAGGAAAAAGTGCGGTAATAGTCTCTGAAATTACCAACCATGCAAAAACAAACATTTGGATAATTCAAAAATTTGTTGAGGGTGAATTTAAAATCGAAGGAAATCTAATTCAATGGGTTCCAAAATAAATTACTCCGTTATTTTTAGCCTCTGCTTTTTGCCAAATATCTAAAGTAAAGTTGCTTTACGATTTCGTTGGCGGCCAAATAAGCTAAGCTAAGGGAAATTATGATTAAAATTGTCTGAAAAGTTGGTGGCAAAAAATGAAAGTAGTTTTGGCCAAGAGTGGTGAAGGGCAAAAGAAAAGAAAAAAGCCAAACTAAAATTGAGAGAAAAAGCAAGGTTGTGCTGGGAGCTTTAGCTAAGATGAAAAATTTTTTCGTTCTCACAGAAAAAATAATTAACAGTTCGCTTAAAACTGAAAGTAAAAACCAGTGTGTTTGAATGCTCAATTCTCCCTTATCAAAGAAAATGCCAAAGAAAATAAAGTCAAAAAGAGAAGAAACTAGGGCTAAAAAGAAAATTAAAGGAAAAATTTGAGAAAATTTTTGAGCTCTTGGCCTCTTTAGCTCTTCAACTTCGACAGTGTCTGTAGCCACAGAAACAAGGGGCAAATCGGAAAGGAGGTTTAAAAGTAAAATTTGGGTTGGGAGCATTGGTAAGAATGGGAAAATTAAAGAAATTCCTGCCATCGAATACATATTCCCAAAGTTTGATGCCAGAGTAGCTTTAATGTACTTTTGAATGTTTGAAAAAATGTTCCTTCCCATTTTTATTCCATCGATTATTGTCTTTAAATCATCGTTTAATAAAATAATGTCTGCCACCTCTTTTGATACCTCAGCACCTCCTTTAACAACAATGGCCACATTAGCAACCTTTAAAGCCGGAGCATCGTTTATTCCTTCGCCAACGAAACCAACCTCATATTTTTTTTGCAATGATTTTATGATTTTCAATTTTGTTTCTGGTAAAACCCTAGCAAAAACTGATTTTTTCTCACAAACTTCGTCAAATTCTTTTTCTGGTAAATTTTCTAAATCCTTCCCCAAAACTACCTCTTCTTCTTTTTCTATTAGCCCTATTTCCTTTGCCACAGCTGCCGCAATTTCCAAAGAGTCTCCTGTCAAAATTTTAATTTTTACTCCCAATTTCTTTGCCAAATTTAAGGCCTTTTTCGCTCCCTTTTTTAAAGGATCGAAAAAGCACAAAACTCCTAAAAATTCCAAATCAATTTCCTCTTTTTCTTCAAATTTATCTTTTTCAAATTCTTTAAAAGCAATTGCCAACGTTCTTTTTCCCTCTCTCCCCCTCTCTTTTACCTTTTCTAAAATTTCTTCTTTTTCTTTCTGAGATATTTTCGAAATTTCTAAAATTTTTTCTGGCGCTCCTTTTGTGATTAGATATTTTTTTCCTTCAAATTCTACTAAAACGCTATTTCTTAACCTGTAGGGAGAGAAAGGAATTTCGAAAATTAGTTTAGCTTTTTTCAGCTTTTTAACTTCGCTTTTTAATTTTTCAAAGATTGCCAAATCAAACGGGTTTTGAACAAGATTTGCTTCTTTTTCCATAAAAGAAGAAGTGAAAAATGCAAACTTTAAACATTGATCAGGATTTTTTGAAATTATCTCTGTAATCGTTAACTTGTTTTCGGTAATAGTTCCTGTTTTATCAGTACACAAAATTTCAATGTTTCCAAGGTCTTCTATTGCCTCCAATCTCTTAACCAAAACATTTTTTCTTGCCAGTCTCAAGGCTCCGTTTGAAAGGGAAACTCCAACCACAACCGGCAGAGCTTCTGGCACCAAACCAACAATCAGGGCCAAAGAAAATATCAAAAAATCTGTAAAGTTTGAATGCCTTTTCACTAAAAGATTAACAAAGAAAATAATAAATATCGTAAAAAGGACAAACTTAATTATTACTTTTGAAAATTCGGCAATTTCTTTTTGGTAGGTGCTTTCTTTTTCAAATTTGGTCATTAGTTTTCCGATTTTTCCAATTTCAGTTTGTTTTCCAGTGGCAATAACGATACCTTTTGCCTTTCCAGAAACTAGCGAAGTTCCGCTAAATAGAATGTTTTTTGCCTCGTATACATTTTTAGCTGGCTCTTTTAATTTTTCGTTCGTTTTAATTACAGGTTCCGATTCTCCTGTCAAAATGGATTCGTCAACCAAAAGATTGTTTGCTTCAATAATTCTCAAATCTGCTGGAACAATATCTCCGGCATTCAAAATGACAATGTCTCCGGGAACTAAAAATTTTTTGTCAATAATTTTTTCTTTTCCCTCCCTTTTAACGTTAACGTCTGGGGGGAAGTATTTTTTTAAAAGCAAAATGGCTTTGTTCGCCCTGAATTCCTGAGTAAAGCTCAAAATAACATTCAAAAGGGCAAAAATTATTATCAAGAAAGAATCAATTTTCTCCCCGATAGAAAACGCCAACAATGAAGCTATCATTAAAAGATAAAAAAACGGAGATTGAAATTGTTTAAAAAGAATCTCGAGGGCAGAAACTTCCTTTTCTTTGACTTCGTTCAAACCATAAATTTTTTCTCTTTCTTTTGCTTCATTTTCGCTCAAACCATCCTTTTTGCTTTTTAAAATTTGAAAAACTTCCTCAATATCTTTTTGGGTAAACTCAGAAAAAGATAACTGATAATTTTTGTGAAAATTTTTGGCCATCGTTTTATTTTTTCTGTTTTTGTTTTTGTCGCAAAATTGGTTTTCTTTCAACAATCAAAAATCCAATTTTTGGTGGACTGGTAACTAAAGGGGTTTGATCAAATTTTTAGAAAGAAGGTTTCGGTGGAGAAATAATTTGGAAGATTGGACATTTATAAGGGGCGACAACTGTTCCCTTGCCCAAACATTTTTGTTCTTTTCCAACTTCTCCAAAAAGTCCGCTTGAGTCTATACAATATCTCCCTCTTTCTGGACTTGCTAATTTTGCTAGCAGGCAATAAGAATTGTTTGAGCTGTAACACCAAAGATCAAACTCTTCTCCCTGATTTTGTCTGATTGCATTTTCAATAGCTGCCAGAGAAGTTCCATAGAATGGATGTTTTTTGTTTAATTTAAAATTTTGGCAAAGATTTTTAAAAGAACCGTCTTTTTCGTATATTAAATCTGCCATCAAACGCAATTGCCACATTTGATTAATTATTTCTAAATCTCGGTTTTGCAACTTGAATTTTTGTAAAGGCTTTTCGAAAATTGTCTTTAAGTTTTTAAATTCAGAAGGAGGCTGAATAGATAGTGGTTGATTAAACTTAAAAACCTCTTGCTTTAAAGTAATGGAAGCCTCCCCATTTTCTCCAAAATTGCTTAAATTTAAATTCTTTTGCCAACTGATTCGATAAGGAAGATAATCTTTTTTCCCAATCCAAATTTCACCCTCTATTTCGCCAATTTTTTGGAAAAATTCATCTAATTTTTTTTCTAACTCTTTTTTTAAGGTCTCATCTAAATCGGGAAAAATTTCTGAGTTTTTGTTTTCCTTTTTGGTAATAATTTGGAAAATTTCCAGAATGGTTTTTGTGATTTCTTTGTTGTCTAGACTGATCAAGTAATGATAAACTTTAGTTTTGCCTATTTTTTCATCTGGCAACTCTTTTTTGATCAAATAAATTTTTTTCCCAGATAAAATCTGGTTTACTTTTTGGGTTAACTCTCGATCGAAAACAAATCCTTTTTTTTCTTTCAAAGTTTTTTCCATTTCTAAAACCAGCTCTTGTGGAGAAATTTCTTTTAAAATTTCTATTATTGACTCTTGATCAATTTTTATCCACTGATTTTCTATTTCAGAGCTTTCAAATCCTAAAAAATCAAAAATAGATTGAGGAAATTTCTCCAATTTAAGATATAGTGTGTTGTCTAAACTTTTTGCTTCTCCCGAAAGAACAAATTGAGTTTTGAGCGATTCTCTTTTTTCTAACAATGAAGCCGATATTTCAAATTTTCCTTCGCTCCTTGGTTTTTCTGGTTGAGAAGTATCTGTTTTCCAATCAAAGCCTACTTTGTATTCTCCTTTCATATCATTTTGGGTTATTTTCAGGGAAAATTCAGTCTTTCCTTGGCTGGTTTTAATTTTTTGCGCTTGTTGAACCATTCTTTCTAAAACCTTTTCTGGTTTTAATCTAAAGGGATTCCAAAGAGGATCTAAAACTCTAAAAACCAAAGCAAAAGTTGTGGAAAACAAAATCACAAGGGAAAGCAAAATCAAAATTAAAATTTTCTTTGAAGGCATTTCTTTTTTGACCACATTTTTCCCAAAAGGGAAATCGTCAACCATAATTTTATTTGAAAAGCTTTGAAATAAAATAAATGACGAAAGAAATGATAGCACTAACTAGGAGCGAGGAGGTGAGCGGAAAGTAAAATTTAAAATTTCCTTTTTCAAAATAAAAATCACCCGGAAGTTTTCCAAAAATTGGAAATTTTGAAAGAGCCAAAAATAAACTACCTATTAAAACAAAGAAAAAACCAAAAGATATCAAAATTTTCCCAAAAAAATCGAGCATTAATCAATTATACAACATTGAAATGAAATTGCAAATAAAGATTCATTTTTTAATCGTTTTTCTAGCCAAATTGAGGGCTTTTTGAGTAGTCTGTAGAGGTTTTTAGTTTCTAGATAAATAGGACCACCTGAGACATCTAATTTTAATGAAACAGGGGTCTGACCCCTGCAATCGGCTCAAACCAAAGAAATGAACCGATCAAAAGAAGGAGGAGGAATTAGCAGTAACTGAGGGGTAAATGGCGGAATTGATTCTTAAAATTTAAAAACAAATTCATAAATTCCAATTTTGCGCAAAAGTAAAAAGAAAGGTTTCATCGTTTTTTCAAGAGATCGTTGGCAAATTCAAAATTTTGTTTTGCACAAAGGAGCGACAATGCAATTTGTCGAAAGCAAATCAACAGTAAATATTCCAAATGAAACAAATTTTACAAATCACAAAGTTCAATTCCAATCGGGCAATGGTCAGAACCTTTTACTGCTTTTAAAATAAAGGTGTTTTTTAAATTTCTAACCAAAGGCTGAGAAACAAAAATGTAATCTATTCTCCAGCCCAAGTTTCTTTCTCTAGCATCAAAAAAATAGGGCCACCAGGTAAAATTTCCTTCCTCTTTGTTGAAGATTCTAAAAGTATCAAAAAATCCCAACTTAATTATTTTTTCAATCTGCTTTCTTTCTGCCCTGGTAAACATTGTGTTTTCTTTGTTTTCCTTTGGCCTTGCCAAATCGATTTCTTTGTGGGTGATGTTGAAATCTCCTGCCAAAATAATTTTTTTATTTTTCAAATTTTTCAAATACTTTCTCAAGATTTTAAAAGCCTTCAATTTATATCCCATATTTTCCTTTTGTCTCCCTCCGTGCGGCAAATAAACGTTAACTAATGAAAAATCTTTAAAATCCAATTTTAAAAACCTTCCTTCCTTGTCAAATCTTTCAAAGCCAATTTCCCCCTTCTATCCTCTTCGGTTCAATTTTTGAAAAAATTGCCGTTCCCCAAAACCCTTTCCCTTTTGCTGAGTTCATGAAAACAAAATATTTCCCGATTTTAAACTCAGACAAAGATTTAAACTTTATTTCTTGAAGGGCAAAAATATCTGGCTCAAAATTTTTTAAAAAATCAAAAAATCCTTTTTCAAAAATTGATGCCAAACCATTAACATTCCAAGAG
>CAZQIO010000003.1:15062-35804 GCA_964593405.1 uncultured Candidatus Saccharibacteria bacterium
AACTTCGAAAACTTTTGCCATATTTTATTTTTAAAAAAAATTTTTTCTCTTGACAAAAATTTTTGTTGCGCAAAAATTTATCTAATATGGAAATTTTGGTTTTTGTCGAAATTCCAAAGGGATCGCCACAAAAATTTGAGTTTGATGAGAAAGAGGGACAAATAAAATTGGACAGGACTCTTTATGGTCCCCAACATTTTCCTTTTGAGTATGGGTTTATTAAGGGAACGAGAGGAGAAGATGGAGATCCTTTAGATTGTGTTTTGCTAACAACCTATCCTACTTTTCCTGGATGCTTGGTCAAAGCAAGACCAATTGGAATTTTGGAAATGGAAGACGAAGAAGGAGTGGATACAAAGATTTTGGCAGTGCCAGTAGAAAAAATTGATCCAAGGTTTAAAGAAATTCAAGATGTTTCTGATTTGCCAGAGCACACAAAAAAGGAAATTAAAGAATTTTTTGAAACTTACAAAAGGCTAGAACCTGGAAAATGGGTAAAGTTGAAAGATTTTAAAGGGAAGGAGGTGGCAGAGAAAATGATTGAGGAGGCGATAAAAAGGGAAAAGGGTCTTGACAATGGTTTTTGAGTTGCTAATATTTCTCTAATAAAAAATGGGCCAAAGTTTGGAAGACCCTGGGGATAAAAATCAAAAAATTTTAACAAAGAAGGCTTTGCTAAGAGAGCAAAAATTGAGCTCTTTTTTTAGTTTGAAAGTTTTACCTTACACTATCGAAGTTTTTTCTGATTTAAGTTCCTGCTTTTTGCTTTGGCAAAAATTTTCGCCCCAAAGAAACCTCTTTGAAACTTGGGAATTCAGGTATAGTTTTTGGTTGGGATACAAATACAAACCCTATTTTTTGGTTGCAAAAAAGAAAAAAGAGGAAATTGCCCTTTTGCCCCTTTGGTACGACAAGAATAGAAAAATTTTTACTTGGTTTGGTTCTGATTGGCAAGAAGAAAATTACTTTTTTGGAAAGGATTTGGAGGCAATCAAAATTTTAATCAAAATTGCTCCAAGGCCACTTTTGCTCAACGCGATAGTTAAAGAATGGGCAGATTTGCTAAAGAAGGATTTTGAAATTAAAGAAGAAGAGTCAAAGTATATTTTGGATTTGAAAGATTTTAAATGTCACGAAGATTGGTTAAAAACATTAAAGAAAAATGATAGAAGAGATTTGAGAAAAGATAGAAACAGGATTTTGAAACAAAACCCAAAAATAATTTTCGACAATTTTTCCGATTTGGATGTTTTAATAGACTTGGCAAAAAAGAGGTTTGAAGAGAAAGGAGAAAAAGCAGATTGGGAAGATCCAAAAAGGGTGGAAACTTTCAGGCAGGTTATAAATTTGGCAGGAAAATCTTACAAAGTGAGAATGATAAAAATAGAAATTGGAGGAAAACCTGCTGGAGTTGATTTGATTGCAACTTTTAAAGATAGGTATTATGCCTTAAAGTGTGGCTACAATGTCAAAGAATTCAAAGGAATTGGAAATTTCATGAACCTATTGGAGATTGATGATGCAATAAAATTGGGTTTCAAAAAAATTGACTTTTTACAAAACAATTATCATTGGAAGAGTAGATGGTTCTCTCCAATTAGTCTTTTTAAGTTAGAAAAATAAACTATTTTCAAATTATGGAAAGTGAAAAGAGAATTGCTTTTTTTGTTAGAACTTTAGACCTTGTTTTTTTAAAAAAAGATGGGGTTTCGCTTTTCCCAATTTTTCCTAAGGACTCTGAGGAAGAAAGAATAGTCAAAAGGGAACTTAAATTTGAAAATTTTTTACCAATAGAATTGAAAAGGGGAAATTTTATTTATGAAGGGCCAGAAAAAATATTAAAGTATTCGAATTTACTTTCGGAATTAGAAAAAAATAAGATTGATTACATTTTCTTGACTCGAATTTCAAAAAAAATCAAAAAATTTTTGAAAGGGAAAATTAAAATTTTAGGGGATTTTTCAATCGATCAAAAAAAATTTGAAAATAAAATTTTTTTTGAAAGATTTTTGAAAAGAAATAACCTTTCGAGCGGAGGAAAAATATTTTTTAGAAAAATAAAATACCCGCCATTTAAAGAGACAGTAATTCAATTGCCAGAATCTAGCGGAGGTGAAGGAACTTTTTTGGCAAAATCAAAGAGTGAATTTGAAAAGATAATGAAAAAAATAAACCCTCCTTTTTTAATCAGAAAATACTTTAGGGGAATTCCTTTGGGAATTTCTTTTCTTGTTGGAAAAGAGATTTATTTTTCTGCCATCTGTCGTCAATGCCTCGACGAAGGTAAAAATTTTAGGTTAGGGATTTTTAGAGGATTGCAATGGTTACCTTTTGATTTTTTTCCAAAGAAAATTTTAGAGATTTTAGAAGAAAAAATGAAAAGAATTTCCCATGCATTAAAAAAAGAGGGGTATTTTGGCTGGATAAACATAGATTTTATTTTGGAGGGAAAAAAGATTCATTTTTTGGAAGCAAATCCAAGGACAACCGCTGCCACTCCCCAAATTTTTTCTTTTGAAGAATTAAACGGAGGGGTAGATTTTTTAGAACTCTTTTTGAACAAAAATGCCAAATTTAAAGGAAAGGAAGAGAGAGTGCCAAAATCAAACTATCAGGGGGCTTTTTTATATTTGGATTTTGAAAAGGCAAAAATGCCAAAATTTACAAAAAATATTAAAAAGGGAGGGTTTTACAAAATTGAAAAGAATGGGTTGAAAAAGGAAAAACTTAAAAATAGGTTTGATTTTTTAGGTTTAAAAAATTTCCTTTTCTTTTATAATGAGTTAGAAGAGAATCGAGTTTATTGGAGAAAATGCGACAATGGTTCTATCATTTCCAACTTTCCCCTTTTTGATTTTGAAAAAGGTCATTTGACAGAAATTGGAAAGAAGGTTTTTGATTTTTTTGAACCAAAATGAAAGTTTTAAGTCCTTTGAATTTTTATCAAAAATTTCAAAATAAAACCCCAACTTTTCTTTTTGAAAGGAGAATTTTGATAGAAAGGATAAAAAGGCTTAAAGGAGCTAGCGAAAAAAGAAAAGCAAGAATTTTTCATTTCTATCCTTTAAAAGCCAATTTTTATTCTGGGATATTGGAAACTGTTTTAAATTTTGGTTTTGGCTTGGAAGTGGCAAGCCTCAGAGAAATGAAATTGGCAAAAGAAGCTGGGGCAAAAAAAATTGTTTTTAATGGGCCGGCAAAAACAAAAAAGGAAATAGATTTTGTGATAAAAAATTTTGATGAAGTTTTAATTAATTTAGATAGCTTTGAAGAGTTAAATTTAATCAAAAAATTAAAAAGCGGGTTAAAAATTGGAATTAGGGTTTGGACTCCTTCTTTGAAATCTTGGGCAAGATTTGGAATTCCTTTGTTAAGTTTGAAAAAATTTTTATCTTTGGCTAATAAAAAGGGAATAAAAATTTCGGCAATCCATTTCCATTCAAGTTGGAACAAAGAGAGCAAAATTTACCTTCGTGCGTTGAAAGAGATAAAAGATTATTTTTTGAAAAATTTAGAAGAGAAAGAAATTGAAAGTTTTGAAATTTTTGATATCGGAGGGGGGCTTTTGATTGAAGAAGAGGGAGGAGAAAAAATCGAAAAGTTTTTTGATCGAATCGAAAATTTTTGGGAAAGAGAAATGAAACCAATTTTCCCAAAAATTAAAATCTTTACTGAATTTGGAAGATGGTTAGTGAGTCATTGCTTTCACATTTTTTTGAAAGTTGTGGAGAAAAAAAATGAAAATTTAGTAGTTTTAGATGGAGGAACTGACAATTTTGGATTTTCCCAAAAAAATAATCCATTTGCCCCACTCAACATTTCAAATTTTTCAAAAAAGAAAATGAAAATAAAATTGGTTGGCTCTCTTTGTTCAATTTATGATGTCTGGGCAAACGAAATTTTTGCAAAAAAAATTGAAAAAGGAGATTTAATTTTATTTCCTTTCCAGGGAGCTTATAATTTCAACTTAAAAACAGAATTTATTAGAGATTCTGCTAGAGTAATTGAGATTTGATTTTTCGAGCCAAAATTTTGCTTTTTAAAATTCTTACCAACTCTTCTTCGCTAACTTTTTTTATTTTTTCAAGATTTTCAATTCCAGCATCAAACAAAATCCTTGCTCTCACCCTCCCTATTCCTTCTAATTTCACCAAGGGAATCAATTCCTCTTTTATTCCGTAATTCATTCTCACTCTCAATTTCTTTATCATTTTTTTAATTTCCTCTTTGAAAGGAATAAGTTTTTCAATTTCCAAAATTGAGTAAAAAAGCCAGTCTGAAATTTCAAGCCTTGATCGAAGTTCCCCAGGAGTGATTTTGAATTTTTCCATTATTTCCCCCTCTGGCTCTTCTTCGATCCAGGACATAAAAATTTTTGCCAATTTTGCCTCCCTCAAAAATTCATCGTAATCTTCATCAAATTCATCCGGAATTTGAAAGAAAAAGAATTCCTCGTTTTTGAAAATTTCCTGCTCAATCAAAAGGGCATCTTTTGCCGAAATTGCTGGCGAGGGTTTCAATTCAACAGCCTTTGCCAAAAGACAAAGCAAAGAAAATTCGTTTGCTTTTTGACAATCTTTTAAATTTTCAATGAATACACTTGCAGTTAGAGGATCAATATAGAGCTGAGAAATTCTCTTTCCAAGTCTTGTTGTCATCAATTTTTTATCTAAAACTTCTCCATTTTCCCTTATTTCTTGGGTTTTAATGAATCCCCAATCTTCTAGTTGAAAAATCACGCTCTCTAGTTTTTCTTTTAAAATTTCAATTTGGCCAAATTTTTTTCCAAAAAATGTCTTTTTTAAAAATTCGAGGGCCTTGTTTTGAGTTTTGAAAAATCCACTAGAAATTAAAGATAAGACATGTGACCTCAAAGCAGATTCTGTGGCAATTTTGCTCGAAATTTCTTCTAATTCTCCTTTAATGTAATATTCTTTAAGTTCTATTTCATCTTCTTTTTTCTTTGCAACCAAAATTCCTTCTCCCCACGAATCAAACTGAGGTCTCCCCGATCTCCCAAACATTTGTTCAACTTCCAAAACTGGCAAATAGAGAGATCCCAGGCCGGGATAATATCTTTTAACATCTCTTATTACTGCTCTAAAATTGGGAAGGTTAATTCCGTATGCAAGGCTAGTTGTAGAGCAAATAACTTTTATCAAACCTTTCTTGTAAGCCTCTTCAACCTCAACTCTTTGCCCAAACAAAAGTCCAGAATGGTAAAAAGCAACTCCTTTTTTTACGCAATCTGCAAGTTTTTTGCATTGTTCTGTTGGGCTTTCTAAAACCCTTTCAATTTTTTGAGCTATTTTTTGAAGTTCTTTTTCCTCTTTTTCTTCTAAAAAGTGAAAAACCAAATTCGATAGCCTTTGAGCCAAAGCTTCAGCGTTCCTTCTTGAAGAAAGAAAAAATATTAGTTGCTTTTTCATCAAAAGAGTATTTTCGACAATTGCTTCTTCCAAATCCAAATCTTTCCTTAATTCATAATCTTGCCTGCCAAACATTTTGATTTTGTTTTGAACCAAAATTCCTTTGTAAAGTGGAACTGGCCTGAAATTTGACCTCAGAACTTCAGCTCCCAACCAATCTCCAATATCTTCTGCATTTTTTATCGTTGCAGAAAAGGCCAAAAATTGGGCATTTGGCAAAATTTCTTTCAAAATCGTTAACAAAATTTCCAAAGTTGGCCCCCTTTCAAAATCGTCCAAAAGATGAATTTCGTCTGCCACAATAAGACCTATTTTTTCAATCCATGGGGCTTCGTGTCTGATTAAAGAATCCATTTTTTCATTAGAGACAACAATCCAATCAAATTTTCCCAACCAAGGATCTGAAGAATCAAAATTTCCGACTGAAAGTGCAACTTTTATTCCATGCTTTTCATATTTTCTTTTAAAGTCTTCATATTTTTCCCTAGCCAAAGCAACCAAGGGACAAAGATAAACCATTTTCTTTTTCAAATTAAAAACTGTATTGAGCCCTGAGATTTCTGCTAAAATCGTTTTTCCACTAGAAGTTGGAGAAGAAACTACCAAATTTTTCCCTTCTAAAATCCCAAATTCTATTGCTTTTTTTTGAACGGGGTTGAATTCTAAAAATCCATTTTCTTTTAAAACGAAATCTAAAATTTCGTCCTTGCTCATTAATTTAATTTATAAGAATTGCCAAGGAAAAACAATTTTTAAAAGTGAAATAAAACTAGGGGTTGAAATGTATAGATATTAGAAACGGAAAATTTGGACAAATTTGATCAAGTTTAATATAATGAAAGTGAATTTCCTTCTTTTAAAAGGTCGAAAAATAAAAAAATAAAAGAAAATGAAGGCGTTAAAAATTTTGATTTTCAGTTTTATTTTAAGTTCGGTTTTTGTTGGGATAGCTTTGGGACAAGATCTCCAGGCGATTCAAGAAGATGAACAGGCAGTGGTTGAAGAACTTGGTGTTGCAGAACCAAAAATTTTACCAGGAAACCTACTTTACCCACTGAAAGATTTGGTAAGAAAGGCAAAGCTACTCTTTGTCTTTGATACAACAAAGAGACTGGAAACGAAGTTAAGATTGGCTAACGAAAAGTTATTGGAAGCAAAGAAATTGGCTGAATTAAAAAGAGACCCAAAATTAATTCAAAAGATCCTAGATGAATTCCAAAATCAAATCTCAGAAATCTCCAATGAAAACAAAGAAAGATTAAAAGAAATTGCTGATAAATTAATTCATCAACAATTGGTTCATCAGAGAATTTTGCAAAGATTGGAAAATCAAGTTTCGGCTGAAGTGATGGAAAGAATAAGAGAGAGAAGGAATGCTCACTTGGAAAAATTTGCTCAAGTTATGCTAAAGGTTGAAGAAAGAGCAAGGATTGCCGAAAGATTGGGTGATGAACTAGAAAAAATGAAAGGGTCTGATTTCAAGACTTTTAAAACCTTAGAACTTTTAGATGAAATAAAAGAAAAGCTACCAGAAGATGTGAGGCAAAAGATTGAACAAAAAAGAGAAGAAATAATGGAAAGATTCAGAGAAAGGTTAGAGGGAATGTCAGATGAACAAAAAGCAAAGTTTGAACAATATTTAGAAAAAATTTCTGGTAGTAAGTTGAAACATTTGGAAATAATTTCTGAATTGGAGGCTAATGAAATTTCAGATAGATTAAGACAAGTAATGGAAAGAGTGAAAGAAAGGAAAATTGAACAAATTGAAAAAGAAAGAGAAGTTTTGGCAACTTCTGCCCAATCTCAAATAACAAAAGCAGAAGATGAAATTAAAAAAGCTGAGGAAAAAGTGGTAAAAGTTTCTGAAAATGAATACGGAGGGAAAGCGGCCAGAAGGCTTTTGGAGCTAGCTAAAAAACATTTGGACGAGGCAAAGAAAGCATTAAATGAGAAAAAATATGGAAGAGCGTTTGGATTGGCTACTGCCGCCTACTATGAAGCCTTGAACGCTGAGAGAATCGTTGAAAAGATTGAGGCAATAAAAAAATCTCCAGAAAAAATAAGAGAAAAAATTGAAAAACTTTATCCCGGGATTGAACTACCAAATGATGTGGCAAAGTGTAAAATTCCTTTGATGAGAGAATGTCCAGAGGAAGAAGTATTAAGAGTTGAAAAGGATGAAAATGGATGTCCGATTTTCAAATGTGTTCCTACATTAAAGAGTACTATTGTCGGCACGATAAAAGAATGTAAATGGACAATGGAAGGATGCGAAGAAGCGGAGGGGAAATGTTATTGTGTTGAAATTACGGGAAAGGGGTGTGAAATTCTCTGTGCTACTAAAGAACAAAAGGAAGAATTAGAAGGTTTGGTGGGTAAAAAAGTAATACTCTTTGGTGTAAATAGCAATGTTGTTTCTACAAAAATGTGTCCTTGCTACCTAAAATACGAAAGAATTAAAGAAATTGAAAAAGAAGAAAAATTGGTTTGCCCGACAGTCTGGGATCCAGTTTGCGGAAAAGATGGGAAAACTTACTCTAACGAATGTTTCGCTAGGGCGGCTGGAACAGAAGTAGACTACAAAGGAATGTGCAGGTCACAGCCCCTCCTAAAATTTGAAATTGATAGAAAAAGATAAAAAAATCTTGAGAGAAAGATCTCTGATTGGGGTCGCCTTTTTCAAGGCGGCCCTTTGTTTTATAATTTAACTTATGAAATACTTTATTTTAACGTTTGGTTGCCAAATGCAAAAGGCAGACTCAGAGCGAATGAAAAGAGTTTTGGAAAATGAAGGAGGAAAAGAAGTTGAAAAAGAAACTGAGGCTGATTTGGTAGTGGTCAACATGTGCTCCGTTAGGCAATCTGCGGTTGATAGGGTTTATGGATTGGCAAAAAAATTTAAAAAACTCAAAGAAAAAAACCCAAAGCTCAAAACCTTGCTTACAGGTTGTATCCCAAAAAGAGATTTTGAAAAATTCAAAAATGTCTTTGATTTTATTTTGCCAATTAAAGCCCTTCCAGAGTGGCCAAAATTCTTAAAAAAAGAAAAATTCTTTTTTCTTTTGAACCAGAGAGACCAATCTTTTGTTAAAAAATTCGGTTGTGAATACTTAAAAATCAAACCAAAATACTCAAAAAGTTTTTCAGTTTTTGTACCTATTTCTTTGGGTTGTGATAATTTTTGCTCTTTTTGCATCGTTCCTTTTGTAAGGGGGCCTCTAATTTGCAGAGACCATCGAGAAATTATCGAGGAAATCAAAGAAGCGCTAAAAAATGGGGCAAAAGAAATTTGGCTTTTGGGACAAAACGTCAACGATTATTCCTCTCCAAGTAATCCAAAAATAGACTTTGCAAAACTTTTGAAAATGGTGGCAAAAATTGAGGGAGATTTTTGGATAAGGTTTGCCTCCCCCCATCCAAAAAACTTTTCCAAAGAGCTTATTGAAACTATGGCCAAGTGTCAAAAAGTAACACCTTATTTGAATTTGCCAGTCCAATCGGGAGACGACGAAATCCTAAAAAAAATGAGGCGGGGCTATACAGTGGCCCAATACAAAAATCTAATTAAAAAAATTCGCCAAGCTTTTAAAAAGTATAGAAAAGGAATCGAAAAAGAAATAGCCATTTCAACTGATGTAATAGTTGGGTTTCCGGGAGAAACTAAAAAACAATTCCAAAACACAGTGAAGCTTTTCAGAGAAATCAAATTTGACATGGCTTACATTGCTCAATACTCCCCCAGGCCTGGAACGTTAGCAGAAAAATTGCCAGACGATGTGCCAAAAGAAGAAAAGGAAAGAAGATGGAAGGTTTTAACTGAAATTTTAAAGAAAATTGCTTTAAAAAAGAATGAAAAATTTGTAGGAAAAGAAGTTTTGGTTTTGCCAGAAGAAAAAAAGAATGGGTTTTTAATCGGAAAGACAAGGCATTACAAAACAATAAAATTTAAAGGAGATGAAGATTTGATTGGAAATTTTGTCAAGGTAAAAATTCAAAGGGCAAAACCCTTTGGACTTTTGGGAAAAATTGTGCCGCAAAATTTTGCCATGGCAAAATAATATGGAACAATTTAGAAAAAGATTGATTGTTATTTTGGGGCCGACTGCTTCTGGAAAGTCTACTTTGGCTGTGAGGTTGGCAAAAAAATTCAACGGGGAAATAATCAATGCCGATTCAAGACAGGTTTACAAAGGAATGGATATTGGTACGGCAAAGCCAACAAAAAAGGAAATGAAAGGAATTGCGCATTATCTCTTTAGCGTCGCTTCACCAAAAAGAAAATTCACAGTAGCTCAGTACAAAAAATTGGCTCAAAAAACAATAGAAAAAATTCTAAAAAAGGGGAAAATTCCAATTTTGTGTGGGGGCACCTGGTTTTACGTTCAAGCTTTAGTTGATGGATTGGTCATTCCCGAAGTTTCTCCAGATTGGAAGTTGAGAAAAAGGTTGGAAAAAGAATCGGCAGCCAAACTTTATCAAATTTTAAAAAAGCTAGATCCAAAAAGGGCAAAAACAATCGACAAAAAAAACAAAAGAAGGTTAATCAGGGCGATTGAAATTACAAAAAAAATTGGAAAAGTACCATCTTTAAAAAAAGAACCTCTCCCCTACCCAGTTTTGATGATTGGAATTGATGTTTCTTTTGAAAAATTGAAAGAAAAAATTAAAAAGAGATTTTTTCAATGGCTAAAAAGGGGGTTAGTAAAAGAGGTTAAAAAATTAAAAGAAAGCGGAATTTCTTTCAAAAGGATTGAGGAATTTGGTATGCATTATCGAGTTTTGGCTCAATTTTTAAAAGGAGAAATTAACAAGGAAGAAATGATCAAAAGATCGATAAAAGAAATTGAAAAATATGCCAAAAAACAGATGAGATGGTTCAAAAAAGAAAAAAGAATAAAGTGGGTAAAAAATTTCAAAGAGGCACAAAAATTGGTCAAAGAATTTTTAAGAGATTTAAATTAACACTTACTTTTTCAAGATTGCCTTGATTGCAATCCTTCTGACGTCTCTACCAGGGGGCCAACAAGAAATCAAAAACAAGAATGATTGGTCGGGTGGAGTTTGAGGAAGTTCTTGTCCTCGATTCAAAAAAATTGTTTCTTCAACCTCATAAACATACTTTCTCTTTTGAAAATAAACAAAAACTTCATCCCCTTTTTCCAATAGGTTTAAATTGGAAAAAACCCAATCGTATTTGATTTTTGGCCAGTTAGGTGGAGCGGAATGGCCCAAAATAATTGTCTGTCCTGGTCTTCCTGGGAAGGCAGAATTTGGCCATAACACCACTCCCCTATCTAATGCTCTTTTGATTTCCTTTTCTGTAGAAACTAATACCAAGGGAGCTTGAATTTCAATTTTTGGAATTTCAATTGAATCTTCTTTTTCAAAAATTTCTTGTTCCCTTGGCAAGAGTTCTTTTGTTTCTTCAGCTGCTTTTTTATTTTCTGTCTGTTGTTCTGTTTGAAGAGTTTCTTTTTTTGGACCTTGTTCTTGAGAAGTTAGCAAATTTTTTGATTTTTCAGAGAAATAAAAAGAAAGTGCTCTCAAAAAGTAACTAGGATCGAATATCCAAGAAATTTCTACCCAATTGAAAATTAAAAAAGCAATCAAAAAAAACAAAAAGAAATATTTGAAAAGAATTTTTCTAGAGTCCATAAATTAGGAGTTTGTGAGGAATGAGGCGTAAAAGCTGTGGTTGATCCAAAGAGACGAAAATTAAAAGTAAAAGAGTAAAACCAAGCAACCTTGGAATAATATCTTTGTAATCGATAACAAATTTTCTGTAGACAAAAATGTCAAAAAGAGAGGCTAAAGAAAGGGAAAAAATTAGAGTGAGCAAGATGGTATAAATTATGATATTTAATACAAAAGTATATTTTGTGGTTAAAAATTTTAAAAATTTGAAAGAAAGGGACTGTGAAGAAGTTGAAGATTCTTTTTGGAGTACCTCCAAAGTGTTTGTTTGTGTGGAAACGATTTCTTCTTTAGTATTGGTGGGCTGTTCCGCTGCTATCTCTTTTTGGGGTGTAGTTTGAGGTAAAGTAGTAGTTTGGGTCAAAGGAGTTTCTTTTTGAAACTGAGGAGCTTTAGGTGCTTGAGAAATAGAAGGTGTTGTTGGTTTTGTGGTGGTTGCAATTTTAGTTTCTAATTTTGGTGTCCCAAAATGTTGAACAACTACATAGACCTCGTTGCCGTTGAATTCTCCTTTTAATACCGCAATTCCTATTTCTTGAAATTTCGGATTGAGAATGTTTTGTCGATGAAGGGGTGATTCCATCCAGGCCTGATGGACTTCTTTTGAATCCAAAAAACCGATGGCTAAATTTTCTCCAGCAAAAGCAAAATTGTACCCTGCTACTTTAAACCAATACCAGGGACTAAGTCCCTCAGGGCTTCGATGAGCAAAATAATTTTTTTCCAACATATCTTTTGCTTTCAAAAAGGCGGCAGTTTCTAGTTTTTGGTTTTCTTTTAATGGAGGAAGCCCTCTCAATTTTCTTTCTTGATTTAAAAGCTCAACAAGAACAGCTTTGGTAATTTCAGCAAAATAGAATGTTTTTGAAACAGAAAATATCAAAGGAAGAGTAAGAAGTTTCAACAGCAAAAGGAAAACCAAAAGATTTCCCAAGATCTTTCCTTCTAAAAGTTTTGGTCGGTATCTATTTTCTGAACAAGGGAGAAAGAAAATTTTAATAGCAGAGAGTATTCTCTTCATACCATCTAAATTATATCAAAAAAATTTGAAAACGTCAATTGAATTGACCGCTTTCTAACTTTTGTTAAAAACAAAATAATGGCACTAAAACAAAAAATTGCTTTATTTTTGTTGCTTTTTTTCTTTGGACAAAAAGTTTCAGCCCAGCCAAAAATTTTTCTCTCTTTTCCAGAAAGTTTTTCAGCAAATAAAGAAATTGAGATTTTTTTGAAAATATTAAATTTAGAAAACAAAACTTACGATTTGAAAATTGGAATTGAAAAGGAAAAAATTCTTTCAGAAATTTTTAATGAAAAAGAGAAAAAGTGGCAAAGCTCCAACTTTTACCTCAAAAAATTTTTTTCTGGTCCTTCTTTTAATGGGAACTTCAAGTTGAGATTAAAAAAACAATATTTAAATTTTGAAGGTGAAGCAAATATTTTAGTCAGGGTAAGAGAGAGCGGAAAAAGCAATTATTTTGAGTTTAAAGATAAAATAAAAATTTTAAAACCAGAAGATAAGATTGAAGTAATCGAAGAGAAAATTGAAAACGAAAGTTTAGCTTCACTAATCCACAATCCAACAAAAGAAAATTTTCTTTCGACTGTGCTAGTTGCAACTTTTGTCGCAATATTTTTTGGAGCAGCGGGATTGATTTTAAAATTGAAGTTAGAAAAGCTAAAAAATAAAAATTGATTAATGATGGCATTATGACACCAAAATGGAAAAATTTCAGCTTTTTATGTGAACCAAAACAAAGCAAGCAGAAAGTAAGTGATCAAATTTGCTACAAAAGAAATTTTTAACAAGTCAAAAACTTTAATATTTACTTTTTTGAAAAATGAAGTTACAATATTTGCGAGCACCGTCACTAAAACCAATTTCCAAAAGCCAATCGAAACTTTTATGACTTTATTCACCAATAACCAGAATATGAAAGCCTCGAGTAAAACGATAAATGGGAGGCCGGCAGAGTTATAACAGAGAGTGGAAAAAAAATAAGTCTACCAAAGCAAACGAAAGAAATTTTATCAAAAAATTTTTCTTTTAAAGCGATTTAAACTTTGAGAGCTATCGATAAAAATGTATAATCTAAATAATGAATCATCTTACTAAAGAAGAAGCAAAAAAGATTTTGTCTATTCCTGGCAATGTAAAGGGAACGATTATTTTGAGCAATATAGAATTTTTAGAGAGAAAAGGAGGGAAAGAGGCCGTTTCAAAATTAAAGGAAAGATTAAAGGAATTGGAAATTCCGATAAATTTGGAGGAAATAAAACATGCGAGAATGTATCCTGAGGCAATTTCTGTTTTAATCGTTTTGTTAATAAAAGAAATTTTAAACTTGGATGAAAAAGGGGTTTTTGAAATGGGTCAGGCGGGAATGAAGCTTTCCCCAATTGTGAAAATTTTAACTAAATTTTTCTCGAATTTAGACGTTGTCTTGGCAAGGGCACCTGAATATTGGAAAGAGTATTTTGATTTTGGAGAACTTGAAGTTGTAGAGTACGATAAAGAAAAAAAATATGCCATCGTAAGACTTAAGGGTTACAAATTTCACCCGCTTTTGTGCTTCTACCACATGGGATATTTTTATCAAGTTGCCAAGGTTGCCAGTGGTGCAAAGGAGGTAAAGATTGAGGAAAGAAAGTGTGTCTTTCGGGGAGATCCTTTTGATGAATTTTATTTTAGTTGGGAGTAAATGGGAAAAAATAACCTTCAAAAATTACAAGAAAATTTAAACGAACTCATAGATTATCTAAACGATCTTTTTAATTTTTTGCCAATTCCAGTATGTGATATTTCCCCAACTCTGTATATCATTCAGGCAAATAAAGCCTTTGAAAAATTGAGTGGGTTTGATCTCTTAGAAATAGTTGGAGAACCGATAGAAAAATTTCTTTTAGAAAGGGATGGTTTAAAAAAGGTAGTTTCTTTGTTGGAAGAAAAAAATTTTTTAGAGAATGAAGAGTTCACTCTTTTGTGCAAAGATAAAAAAGAAAAAATAGTAAACACTTTTTGGGCAAAAAAAGAGAAAGGATATTTTTTAGCAATGATCGATATTACCCATTTGAAAAGAATTCACCAAGAAATGGAAGAAAAGATAAAATCGCAGACAAAAGAATTGAGAGAGAAATTGGAAGAATTGGAAAAGTTTCAAAAAGTTACCATTGGCAGAGAGCTAAAAATGATAGAGTTAAAAAACGAAATTCAGAAACTAAAAAAAGAAATAGAAGAACTCAAAAAATTAAAAAAGCCTGAAACTTTTTAAACAAATCGGCTCATCTCTTTGATTTATTCAAATTTAGCGGAAGTCAAATAACAATAAGTAATAGATGGAATATTAAATAATGAGGTATTAGAGAAAATTAGAGAACATGAAAAATGGTTGGATAAGTGGTATAAATTCTCATGGAGTGAGGATTTGGAAGGAAAGGAGAGAGGACTTGTCGAATTAAAAGTATTTTAACCTTAAAGAACAGGAAACTAGAGAGGAAAAGATAAACAAGTTGGTGAAAGAGGCTTTCGAATATATTAAGGAAAATTTTAATTTGGACAAAAGCTCAGAAGATTTGCTAGATGAAATTTTTAAAAATTTAGGAAATAAATTGACACCAGCCTATTCTATGCCTACGTTATCTTTGGAGTTGTTACTTCAACCAAAAAAACAGTTAGAGAAACTGCTGGGGAATGTTACATAGATCCATATACTAAAAAGCTTGATTTTCGAGTAATAATAGAAAGTAACGAGTCTCCAGAATCAATTGCAGAAAAAATAATTCATGAAGTTTTGCATCTCTTAGGCACTTTTGTTAAGGAAGTAAAAATAATAAATCCTGAGGATAAGGGTGAAGATTTAAAAAAACCTTGAAAAATCACTTGAAGGTTTGCTTGGAAATTCATCAATAAAAATAGAAGAAGAGGTCGTTTATGCTCAAGGGCCACTTAAACAATTAATTGGGTATGTATGTAGAGATCTGAAGTCTGAAATACGGTACTTTTTCAAATTGCCTACGGGAGAAACCAAAATGCATATTGTTTATGAGTCAGCAATAGATTATTTTAGTAAAAAAATAATTAAAGGAACAACAAAAAAAGAGGAAGGTTTTAGAGCCGGGTATCTTACCAGAACAGTCCTTCAAATTTGCTTGTATAGATTAGCATATTTAATAAGTATTGAAAAAGGCACTACTCATGAGCGGGAAATTCAAGAATTAGAAAAAGATTTAGGATATGGAATAATTACGGGAGATTTAGAGGGATTTAAAGAAAAAATAAATCAAATACCTACTGAAAGGTTTGCAGAAGGATTAAAAGAAATAACGTCAAGGTTTGAAAAATGGGGTTATAAAAACATTTTAGAAAAAGTCATTCTCGCAATTCAGAGGGGAAATTTGAGGGATAAAGAATCTTTTGATGTTTTATTGGAAATTTTAGAAAAATTTGATGAACTTTGTAGCGAAATGGATGAGGAAAGGAGGTCTTCTTAAGAGAACAAATTGCGCCTTGCCCCGCAAGAATGGAGGGAGTGAAAAGAGAATGTTTCAAATTACCCTGGAGATGCCCCACGTACTACTCACTTTTTACCTCATCAACCCTTCGATTATTCGATAAAAATTCCATAAATCTGAGAAAATTAATCCACGGATCCATCCAAAGATTTCGGTAACGGACTAGATAATGCCCATAAGGATACTTTTTACTTCGATTGATAAAAACAATTGTTTTATCTTGATAAATCTTCTTCTTCCATTTTGATTTTAAGTAATGAAATTCTGCCTGGTAACCTGACTTTTTAAGATAATTAACAATTTCTTGGCAATAAAAGCCTTTTGATTTTGCTTTCTTTTTACCTAAATCTTTAACAACTTTCTCATAGGTTTTATTTGTGATAAAAGCAAGGCATGTAGCGTTACAACCAAAATTGTTTCTTTGAACAATCTGGTTTTTCATTTTTTTACCCAGATAACAACACTTAGTAGTTAGTAGCTCCGCAGTTAGGGTTCAGTGAGTTGCCCGAAGGCTCTCAACACACCAAATAAACCCAAAAGTCTCGTAATTTACGCTCGCCAGCAAGTTGTTTGTTGTATTCTTTGACAATTTCAAGTTTTTCTTGGCAGTAAATGGTTTAAGTAGTTGATTTTGCTTATTTTTCTAACAATTCAGGAACTTCATCTAGGACCGATGGTTTTCTGACATCTCTCAGTCTTGATAAAGGTTTTCCAAGTCTTTTTTCTTCCTCAATCTGTTTTTCCCACTTCAAATGCCACAAATAAAGTTCTGCTGTAAACATTTGTTCAAGGTATATAGAATAACTCCAGGCAAAAGCAATATAAATAATTGTTATTACCCAAACCCAAGTTGGAAATGTTACTTCTAGCTCGTCGGAAATATAAAATAGTATTCCAGGTGGAAGAAAAATGATTAATGCCACAGCCTCAGTAAGAACAAATCCAGTTACAAATTCTGAAAGGTGAACCCTGAAAACACCAATTCCTTTTTTGATGGCTTTACCGAAACTAAGATTCTCCCAGGCAATTGCGGGGAGAATGAGAAAAACAATCATTCCAACTCCTTTTTGTAACGCCTCAAAAAAGGTGCGAGATAATGAAAAATCTTCATAGCCAGCCAAGGTTTTTGCAGCATTTTCTGCTGTAAAGGATTCTTTTTTCCTTTCTTTTGCTTTCAAAAATATTGCCTCGAGGATAAATAAGATAAACCAAACGATTGTCCAGATAATAACTATTGGAGCAATTTTTAATATGTTGTATCTTAAGGAGTCTCTAAACGCTTTCTTTAAATTCATCTTCTGCCCTGATTCTAACTGCTGGATAAGCTCCAAAAGCACAGAGCACGAGAAGGCAAGTAAAAAAGCGAAAACAAAAATTATTCCAAAAACAAACAAAAAAATTTGAGCAGCGGATAGAACATCCCAATTAAATTTGTATTCTAAATAGAGAATAATCGGGGCATAAATCAGCCAAGTAATAAGCAAGGGTATCAAAAATTCTGGATGACGATTAAATACACAAATAGACTCTTTAATTAACTCCCATCCGTTTTTAATTCCTTCAAACACAATAGTAGTGTAATTTTATTTTATTTGATCCAATATTTTTCCGGTTCTTTGGCAGTACTGGCTCCGCGGGCAGGATTCGAACCTGCAACATCCGGCTTAACAGGCCGGCGTTCTACCGTTGAACTACCGCGGAATATGGTCTAAATTTTGACCTTCTTCATTCTATCATATTAGTAATATCCCTTCAACTTTTCCAATTTTTTATGTTCTCTTATTTTTTCAAGAGCCTTGGCTTCAATTTGTCTTATTCTTTCTCTTGTCACTCCAAATTCTTTTCCTACTTCTTCTAAAGTGTGGCAAATACCATCTTTTAAGCCAAACCTCATTTCTATAATTTTTCTTTCTCTAGGGCTAAGTTCATCTAAAATTTCGTTCAGCCTCTCTCTTAAAAGTCTTCTTGCCACTTCCACATCTGGTGGAGGAGTTTTTTCATCGGCGACAAATTCTGCCAAAATTGAATCTTCCTCATCTTCACCAACTGGAGTTTCCAAAGAAACTGTTCCTTCTGAGATTTTCATTAAATGATGGACTTTATCAACCTCAACTCCCATTTCGGCAGCAATTTCTTCCGGCAAAGGTTCCCTGCCCAAATCCTGTAACAATCTTCTTTTTATTTGGTTGAACTTTGTCAGCATTTCAACCATATGAACAGGAATTCTAATCGTCCTGGCCTGGTCTGCTAAAGCCCTTGTGATCGCTTGTCTTATCCACCAAGTAGCGTAAGTTGAGAATTTATATCCTTTTCTCCAGTCAAATTTTTCAACAGCTCTCAAAAGCCCAATGTTTCCTTGCTGAATCAAATCCAAAAGAGTCATGTGGGGAGATCTTCCAATGTACTTTTTGGCAATTGAAACTACCAATCTCAAATTAGCTTTTATTAATTTTTCTTTTGCCTTTTTGTCATTCTTTTCAATTCTTTTTGCTAACTCAATTTCTTCTTCCGGAGTCAAGACAGGAGTCTCTCCAATTTCTCTTAAATATAACTGCACAGGATCTATTTTTGAATCTTTTGGAAAGATCTCTTTTTCTTCTGGAATTAAAAACTCTCTTTCTTCTGTCACTTTAATTCCTTCGATTTTTAGTTGTTCAAAGATTGTTTCTAAGGTTGTAACATCTTTGTCAGCTTCTGGAAAATAATCTAAAATTTCATCTAAAGTAAGAAAACCTTTTTCTTTTCCTTTTTTAATCAAATTCAAAAGCCTGTCTTTTAACAAGACTTCTTTTGTTTGTTGAACTTTCTTTTTCTCTTTTTTGATTTTTTTTGTTTTTGCTTTTTTCTTTTTTCTCATAATTTGGCTAACTTTTCAGTGAGATGACGTAATTGTTCTGTTAGTTGTTGAACTTTTTCAAAATTTTTTTCCACCTCAGCCATTCTCAATTTTTCTGAAATTTCTTTTATCTTTTCTTTTATTTTAATCGATTGCAGCTCTTTCAGGCAAAATTTTAAATCTGTTAAAATGTTTTCCTGATCTATCTCTTCTAACTCAGCCCTCAATGAAAGAATGTTGAAATATTCTTTGGTTTCTGGTGAAAATTCTTCTGGAGTTAATTTTTGATTGGCTTTTATTTTTTGTAAAATTTCGCTCGCTTTTGAATCAAACAACGAAATTGTTTCTTCATTAATTATTTTAATATTTTCAGGAGATTTCAAAAGCAAAACTAAAATTCTTTCTTGCAAAATTTCGGTTCTCGATTTTTGGGACATTGTTAGACTTTCTTCGGCTTCAATGCCAAGGGTTTCTTCTTCAATTTTTATCTTTTCGAGTTCTCTCTCAATATTTTCTTCTCTAACCTCCAGTTCCCTTGCCAACTTTGAAATCCAGTGAGCTTTTTCAATTTGGTTGGGAATTCTTTTGATAACTGGCAACAACATTTTGGCAATTTCTTTTTTCCCTTCTAAGGTTTTTTTATCATATTTGGAAAATGCGCTTTGAAAGTAAAATTCCAAAATGGAAAGAGAATTCAAAATTGCCTCCTGGAAGGACGTTGGGTTTTCTGAAATAACATCGGCTGGGTCTTTGTTTTGAGGAAGAGAAACCACTTTAATGTTAAAACCGCTTAACTGAGCGAGATCTATTCCCCTTTTTGTTGCAAAATCTCCGGCAATATCCATATCAAAGGCCAAATAAAGATTATCTGAATATCGTTTCAAAACTCTCAATTGAAAAGGACTCAGAGATGTGCCACAACTGGAAACGGTATTCTCAAACCCTACTTGATGGGCCAAAATTACGTCTGTGTAGCCCTCAACTAAAATACAAAAATCTCTCTTTCTTATTTCAACTTTTGCCTCGTTCAGACCATACAAAACTTTGCTTTTATCGTACAGTAATGTGTTTGGAGTGTTAATATACTTTGCCCCCTCTTCTTCTTTGAAAATTCTTCCTCCAAAACCAATGACTTGTGAGTTTAAATCAAAAATTGGAAAAATTATTCTTCCCCTAAATCTATCGTAATATTTTCCGCTCTCTGTTTTAATGGCCAAGCCTGCCTTTTCTATTTCCTCTTTTTTGTATCCTTTTGAAACCAAAAATTTGATCAAAGAGTCAAAAGTTTTTGGGGCCCAGCCAATCCTCCATTTTTGAATTGATTCATCGTTAATTCCTCTCCCTTTTAAATAATCTAAAACTTCTTTTCCAGTTTTCGATTCCAATTGCTTTTGAAAAAACTTTGTTGCCAACTCACAAATTTCAAAGAGCCTCATTCTTTCAGTTTTTAATTCTGGCTTTATAGGTTTTAGTTCAACTCCTGCCTTTTGGGCCAAGATTTTCAAAGCCTCGCCAAATTCGATCCCTTCAATGAGCATTACAAACTTGAAGACATCGCCTCCACGCGAACATCCAAAACAATGCCAAATTTGCCTTTCTGGAGAGACAAAAAATGATGGATTTTTCTCTGAATGGAAAGGACAAAGGGCCCTAAAATTTCTTCCGCATCTTTTCAAATTAATGTAAGAAGAGATTACCTCGACAATGTCTAATTTTGATTTTATTTCTTCAATTGGGGAAATTTCCATAATTTGCTACAATTTATTATAACATGCCTTTGAGGATTGCCCAAATTGCCCCCCCTTGGATTTCTGTTCCGCCAAAAACTTACGGGGGAACGGAATTGGTGATTTCTTGGCTTTGCGATGAACTAGTAAGGAGGGGGCACAAAGTAACTCTTTTTGCCTCCGGAGATTCAAAGACAAAGGCAAAGTTGGTACCTGTTTGGCCATCTTGCCTTTGGAGTGCAAATTTAAGATCTCCCCACGCCGTTTTTTCTTTGATGTATCAAAAACTAATCGAAATGCAAAATGAGTTTGACATCATTCACGACCATTGCGAGTTTTACACTTGTCCATTTTCAAAATTTCTAAAACCACCAATTGTCACTACCCTGCACCATCCCTTAACAGAAGAAACGATTACCCTTTACAAAAAATTTCCAAACATTCATTTTGTCGCAATCTCAAAGCATCAAAGAAAACAAGCACCTGGAATAAACATTGTCAAAACAATCTATCATGGCCTTCCTTTGGAAAAATATCCTTTCAA
>CAZQIO010000004.1:0-33788 GCA_964593405.1 uncultured Candidatus Saccharibacteria bacterium
AAGAAAATAAATCTTTGTTTGAGGGAATTAAAAAATTGATAAAACAGGCCTTGGCCGAAGTTTCAGAAATTTTCACGCCAAAAATTAAAACAAAACAAATTTGCCTTGAAGGCGAGGATGGTGAAACAATCTGCATCACAAAAGATCAATTAAAACAATTGCTAAATCAACAAACAACCAACAACTCTCAACCTTTGGGCGGAGGACAAAACACTGAAAATTCGGCGCCAACTTCAACTTGTACAACTTCAACTTTCTATTTAGATTCAGATGGCGATGGTTATGGCGACCCGAATAATTCCACCTCAACCTGCGAAGCGCCAGCTGGCTATGTAACCGATAATACCGATTGTGATGATAATAACAAGGATATCAATCCCGGTGCTTCTGAGATTTGCGAGGGCAAAGATAACAATTGCGACGGACAAGTAGACGAAAGTTGCAACACTTCTACCACTCCCACCTCAACCCCAAACCCAAGTTAAAAATCTGACAGGGGTCTGACCCATGCCTAGAAAACCGAGACAATTTATTAATGGAGAAATTTATCATATTGTTTTAAGAAGGGTGGGAAACGAACTTCTTTTTGGCGATGTTGACGATTATTATCGAATGATTTTTTACATCTATGAATGCAACACAACAAAGCCCGTTTTAATCAGAGAAAGGAGAAAAGCCCGCGAAAAATACAAGAAAATGATCAGGGGTCTGACCCCTGACAAAATTCCAGAGTGGAAGGATGAAAGAGAACATCTAGTTGAGGTTTTGGCTTTTTGTTTAATGCCAAATCATATTCATTTGCTTTTGAGGCAGTTAAAAGATAATGGGATTAGTAAATACATTCAAAAAATTGCCGCAGGTTACGCTGCTTATTTTAAAAACAAATACGGAATAAAATTAAGAGGACATTTTTTCCAAGATAGGTTTAGTGCCACTCTTATTGAAAACGACGAACAATTGAGAGTAGTTTTTACTTATATTCACACAAATCCAGTAGAATTAGTAGAGCCTGGCTGGAAAGATTTAAAAGTGGAAGACGAAAAAAGAGCGATTGAATTTTTGAAAAGTTATAAGTGGTCGAGTTATTTAGATTATCTGGGCGAAAAGAATTTCCCCTCAGTAACCCAAAGAGACTTTTTGTTGGAAGTAATGGGTGGAAAAGAAGGATGCCAAAAATGGGTTGGAGATTGGATAGCCTTTAAAAAAGGCCTAAAAAAATTAATGGAAACCTTAAGCTTAGAATAAAACCATACAGGGGTCAGACCCCTGCAAACCTTTACAAGTTTTCATTCCTTCTGTTTCTTAATAAAAATCGGCTCATTTCTTTGATTTGATCCGATTAGTTAATCTCACAGGTAGTGGCGCCTCTGTAGGGTTGAGATATTAAAAAACTAACAAGCTAAAAAGCTAATTAGCTAATAAGCTAAACTGATCGAAGTTTGGCCTCAATCAGTGGCTTGCTTTTAAAAGCTGCAAAGTATTGTTCAGCGAATAAAATTTGACAACGGTTTCAATATGAAAAATACAATTACTCTTCCCAAAAAAGAATACAGAGAGCTCATTCGATTGAGGGAAAAGTTGGATTTGATTTTAAAGAGAGCTTTAATCGAAGAGAAAAAACTCTGAGCGCAAGTGAACTTTCGAATTTGGCTAAATTAAAAATAAAAGGAGGACCGAAAGATTTATCTGAAAAGGTAAATTTTTATCTTTACGATCGATAGCGTTAAAAAAAATTTAAATATGAAAATTTTAGTAGATACAGACTTTTTGATTGCCTTAATTAAAGAAGACGACAAAAATCATTTGAACTCGATTAACAAACTTAAGGGCTTAAAAGATGCCCTAATTTTTATTACCCCCTTTACCATTTGAAGTAAGCCTAATTCAATCATGTTGACTCGTCATGTTGGCGTCAAACGTCAGCATAAAGGAGTTTTGCCGGATTCTGATTCGCAACTTTTAACAGAAGAAATTTACAATGGCGAGCAATTCACCCAAACCAGAACGTGTAACGACTTCAACAATTGCGGAATAGAAGAAGGAAAACCAATCAAATCCCAACAATCTATTGGCACAAAAGATTGCTCAAACTCTATCTCCACTCCTTCTGCTTCTGAATAAAAATCGGATCATTTCTTTGATTTGGCCGATTGAATGGATAAGTTGTCCCTAAATTGCTGTTTGAAGTTTTTTACAAATTGACTTTTTTGTAAAATTACGCAAAGAATTTCAAGGAATATCTTTTATGAAAATTTTGGCAATTGCGGACGCATCACCAACTCAATCTTTAAAATCTCTGGTAGAAAAAAACAAGGTGGAATTAATTTGTACCTTGGGGGATTTGAATTTTTTTGATTTGAGGGAACTTTCAGAAATTACTGAAATTCCAAAAATTGGAGTTTATGGAAATCACGATTCCGGGAAATATTTTGAAAGTTTGGGGATTTTAAATTTGCATTTGAAAACTTTTGAATACAAAGGTTTTATCTTTGGTGGCTTTGAAGGTTGCGTTCGCTACAAAAGTTCTCCTGAAGCTATAATGTGCTCTCAAGAAGAGGCAGAAGAGCTTTTAAAGAATTTTCCAAGAGTGGATGTAATGATCACCCATTGTCCACCTTATGGGATTAACGACGAACCTGAAGATTTAGCCCACCAGGGGTTTTTGGCCTTGAGAAAATATCTTGAAACGAAAAAACCAAAATATCTTCTACATGGCCACACTTTCCCTAAACCAGGGAAAATGGTAGAGCAATTTGGGGAGACAAAAATTGTTTTTGTTTGGCGAGAAAAAATAGTTGAACTCACCAAATAATAAATAGCGATGACTGGCAACGGGAAAGAAAAAAGCGAAAGAAATTGATTTAACAGGGGTCAGACCCCTGAATTCTTAAATTCTTGATTTTGGGATATTTTTGGGTTAAAATGGAATATTATGAAGAAAGTTGACTTTAAATCCCTAGAGAAAAAAGTAAGGCTAAAAATAGAGAGGGCTAAAAATTTGAAGGAATTGGATGAAATTTTCAAAGAATATTTTGGCAAAAAAGGGGAAATAAAAAACCTTTTTAAGCTTTTGCCAAAAATCCCAAAGAAAAAGAGAAAAGAATATGGAGAAAGGCTAACTAGGTTAAAAGAGAGTCTTTTGGAAGAATTTGATAAAAAGGCTAAAGAGTTGAAAGAGAAAATTGAAAAAGAAAGGGAAGAAAAAGAATGGATAGATATTACAATTCCTGGCAAAAAAATTGAAATCGGGCATTTGCATCCTCTAACTCAAGTTAAGAGAAAAATTGGGGAAATTTTCCAATCGATGGGGTTTGAAATAGTTGAGGGGCCAGAAATTGAAGATGAGTGGCACAATTTTGATGCCCTAAACATTCCTCCAGACCATCCAGCCAGAGATATTTTGTCTTTGGGGAAAACTTTTTACTTGAAAGACGGTGGACTTTTGAGGAGCCACACTTCAGCAGTTCAAATAAGATACATGGAAAAAAACAACCCCCCATTGAGAATTATTGCCCCAGGAAGAGTTTTTAGAGCAGAGGCTACCGATGCTTCCCACGAAACCGATCTTTTTCAGGTTGAAGGGTTGATGGTTGGAAAAGAAGTTTCGGTGGCAAATTTTAAGGCAATCGTTGAAGAATTTTTGAGCAGATTTTTTGAGAAAGAAATCAAAATTAGACTAAGGCCATCTTACTTTCCATTTACAGAACCCTCTTTTGAAATAGACGTTTCTTGTCCAATTTGCGATGGCAAAGGCTGTTCAACTTGCAAAGAATCTGGCTGGGTTGAATTGATGGGAGCTGGGATGGTTCATCCAAGAGTTTACAAAAACTGTGGGCTTTTGCCAAAAGATTGGCAAGGCTTTGCTTTTGGAATTGGAATGGATCGGTTGGCAATGCTAAAATACAAAATTCCTGACATTAGACTTTTTAGGTCAGGAGATTTGAGGTTTTTGAAACAATTCTAAAATGAAGTTTTCATACAATTGGCTACAATCTTTTTTTACTAAAAAATTGCCCCCTCCAGAAAAACTGGCAGAGATTTTAACAATGAGGGCCTTTGAGGTTGAAGAGGTCAACAAAATAAAAGTTGGCAAAAGCCAAGATTGGCAATTGGAAATTGATGTTTTACCAAATAGAACAGATTGTTATTCTCATTTTGGGATGGCAAGGGAAATTGGGGCAATTTTAAATTTGAAAATGAAAACAGAAAATTGGCGATTAAAAGAAGAAGAAAATTTACAGACAAAAGATTTTGTCTCAATCAAGGTTAAGGCAGGTTGCCAAAGATATTGTGCCAGAGTTTTAATTGAACCAAAAATTGAAGAATCTCCAGATTTTATCAAAGAAAGGTTGGAAGTTTGCGGTCTAAAACCAATAAACAACGTCGTCGATATTACAAATTACGTTATGCTCGAGCTCGGCCAACCCCTCCATGCCTTCGATTTAGAAAAGGTTGAGGACCGACAAATAATTGTCAGACTGGCCAAAGAGGGAGAAGAAATTTTAACTTTGGATAACGAAGAATATAAATTGGATGAAAGCATTTTAGTGATTGCAGATTCAAAAAAGCCAATTGGAATTGCTGGAATTAAAGGAGGAAAAAATTCAGGGATTTCAGAAAGGACAAAAATTTTGCTTTTGGAAAGTGCCAACTTTGATCCAGTATTGATTCGGCGGGCTTCAATAAAAATCGATTTGAAAACTGATGCCGCCCTGAGGTTTTCCCATGGTTTGGACCCAAATTTGGCAGAAGTTGCAGCAAACCGGGCAGCCTTTTTGATCCAACAAATTTGTAAGGCAAAGGTGGCAAAGGGAATTTTAGATTATTATCCTCAAAAGGTTTTGCCAAAAAAAATAAAGTTGGACAAAAACTACTTGGAATCTCTTTTGGGTATTAAAATCTCAACCAAAGAAATAGTGACAATTTTGAAAAATCTTGGCTTTGAACTGAGCAAAAATTTAGTAGTCACAGTTCCAACATTTAGAAGGGATGTTTCAATTCAAGAAGATTTGATCGAAGAGGTTGGAAGAATTTACGGTTATGAAAAGATTGAAAAAAAATTCCCAACTGTTTTGCTTTGCCCACCAAGGAAAAATTTTGATTTGTTTTGGGAAGAAAGGGCCAAAGACATTTTAAAAGAAATTGGTTTTTTTGAAGTTTTGAACTATTCATTTGTTTCAAAAGATGATATTGAAAACTTTGGTTTCAAAGAGGAAGCTATCGAAATTGAAAACCCAGTTTCGGCAAATTTCCAATTTTTAAGGCCAACTTTGCTTGTCAATTTGCTAAAAAACGTCCAAAAAAATCAAAAAAATTTCCCTGAGATAAAAATTTTTGAGATCGGCAAAATTTTCAAAAAAGAAAAACAGACAAAGAAAGAGAAAAAGGCCTTGAGTTTTGTAATTTCGGGAAATAAATTTTTCGAGGCAAAAGGGATAATCGATACTCTCTTTAAAAAATTGGGAATTTCAAACTTTTATTTTGACTTTTTCAAACCAACACCAGAAGAAACAAAATCTACAATCTGGCAAAAGGGAAAAACTGCAGAAATTAGAATTGGAGACAAAGAAGTTGGCTTTTTAGGAATGATTTCGAGAAAAATTTTGGAAAAGTATGAAATTGAAAAAGATTTGGTTGCCGTAGATATTGACTTTGATTTACTCTCAAAGCTTGCCACAGAAGAACAAGAGTTTGAACCAATTTCGCCCTATCCTCCAATAATTCGGGATATTTCCATTTTGGTTCCCAAAGATGTTTTGGTTGAAACGGTAATTTCAGAGATTGAAAGGAGTGGGGGAGAGCTAATCAGAGACATTGACCTTTTTGATATTTTTGAGGAGATTGAGCCAGAAAGAAAAAGCTTGACTTTTCGAATTATCTTTCAGGCAAAAGACAGAGCGATTTTACCAAAAGAGTTAGATCAAATTTGGGAAAAAATAATTGAAAATTTGGAAAAAAATCAAAATTGGGAAGTGAGAAAAAAATGAAAAAAGAAGAATATACAGCAAAAGATATTCAAATTTTATCAGGACTGGAACCTGTAAGGAAAAGGCCGGCAATGTACATTGGCTCTACTGGAATAGAGGGCGTTCACCATTTGCTAAAAGAGATTGTTTTTAATTCTTTAACCTACCGGACCCCGGTTTTAGTTGAAATTGGAGGGAAAATTCAAATTTTAGAAATTGGGAGTTTAATCGATAAGGCCTTTAAGGAGAATAAAGAAAAAATTGAAAGAGATTTTTCTGGTCAAACAGAGATTTTAAGAGGAATTGAAATGAAGGCCCTTTCTTTTGACCCAAAGACTTTAAAATTGGGTTTTTATCCAGTTTCTTCTTTAATTAGGCACAAAGTAAATAGTGAAATCTATCGAATCACTCTCCAAAACAACCGACAAATTGAAATTACTCCTTATCATTCCTTATTTACTTTAAAAGAAGGAAAAGTAGTTCCAATAAAAGGGGAAGAAATTAAAATTGACACTCCGATTATCGTTCCTAAAAATTGGCCAGAACCAAAAACACCAATTCGAGAAATTGATTTAGTGGATGAACTTTTAAAACTTTCTCCAAGAAAAACAAGAAAGATAAAAATTTATGGTTTAGCATCTTTTTTGAAGTCAAATTCAGAAATCTCTGAGAAAATAAAGGGAAACATTCCAAAAGTGAAAGTTACGAAAGGCAAAAACTCGAGAAAAAGAGAGGCTATTTGGCGAGATTATCTTAGATACGATTACCTTCCTTTCAATTTTATTAGGAAGCTTTCCCTTGCAGAAATTGAGAAAATTAAAAATCAATCGATCCTTTTGGGGGACAAAGGAGGTTTAAAACTCCCATCCAAATTAAAATTGAACCGAGAATTGGTTGAACTTTTAGGAATTTTTGCCGCTGAGGGAACGATTGAAAAGGAAAAAGGAAATTACAAAATAGTTTTTAGCTTTGGAACGAAAGAGAAAGAATTAATAAGTTATTGCCAAAAGTTAATCGAAAAAATATTCAAATTTAAACCCTCTCTTTATTATGCTCATTCAACCGCCCGAATCTTGAATATCAATTCTCATTTAGTAGGTTTGATTTTCAAAGAAATAATTAAAACAGGGGAGAATAGCTCAAAAAAGATTGTTCCGGATTTAATCTTTAATTTGGAACGAGACTTGAGAGAAAGATATTTAATTGCTTTTATGGCTGCTGATGGTTATCCAAGTGATTTTTGGACAAAATGTTTAATTTCTAAAGTTTCCCCATTACAGGATGAAAAAAAGAAATTCATTTTAGTAACTAAGAATTGGGCAATGGCAATGAGATTTGCCTATTTGCTCTCTTCTTTGAACAAGACCTATTCAATAAAATCTTCTTTTGCCATCGATTTCTATTGGAACACAACTTCCTCTTATATCAATTATCTTCCGACTCGAGAAATAGTTTCAAAAGTTTTTTGGGGTTGGCCTCACGAATTTTCTCTCAGTTTTTACGGAAACGGAGGGACGACCAAAACTAAAATTTTGTCACTTTTTAGAAAACAAAAGTTGGTTTTGTATTCGGGAAGTCTCGAATTTATGAATTCTGATTTGGGGGTTTTAAGAGTGAAGCGAATTGAAAAAATCAAATACAAAAGGCCTTATGTTTACGATCTTTCTATTCCAGGCTGCGAAAATTTTGTCGCTGGCTTTTCACCAATAATTGCCCATAATTCAATCGATGAAGCGATAATGGGTTATTGCAACGAGATCAAAGTTTCTCTTTTGCCAGGAAATAAAGCCAGGGTAGAAGATAACGGAAGAGGAATTCCAGTTGACATTCATCCCCAAACCAAAAAACCAGCCTTAGAAACAATAGTTACTACTTTGCATGCTGGCGCAAAATTTTCTGGAAAAGTTTACGTTTGCAGCGGTGGGCTTCACGGTGTTGGAATTTCAGCAGTCTGCGCTCTTTCTGAGAAAATGAGAGTTGACGTTTTTAGGGATGGCTATCATTGGTTTCAAGAATACGAAAGGGGCAAACCAAAAACTAAAGTTGAAAGGTTAGAAAAAACTCAAAAAAGGGGCACAATAGTTACTTTCCAGCCAGACCCAGAAATTTTTAAAGAAGTTAGGTTCGATTCAGAGAAAATTTTAAACTTTTTGAGACAGCAGGCGTTTTTAAACAAAGGATTAAAAATAATTTTTGAGGACAAAAGAGAAAAGCCAAAAAAGACTTTTTGCTTTTATTTTGAAGGAGGGCTAATTTCTTATTTGAAGTATTTGATCAGGGGGCAAGAAAGAATTCAAAAAAATCTCTTTTATTGTTCAGATTCAAAAAACGACATTTTAGTTGAGGTTGCCTTTTGCTACACTAATGAATACGAAACTTTTGAAGAGGCCTTTGCCAACAACGTTTTCAACCCAGAAGGGGGAACTCATTTGACCGGTTTTCGTTCAGCCCTGACAAAAACTTTGAACGATTGGGCAAGAAAGAATGGCTTTTTGAAAGAAGGAGATGAGAATTTCAGCGGTGAAGATACTAGAGAAGGGTTGACAGCTTTGGTTTCAATAAAGATCAAAGAACCTCAGTTTGAGGGGCAAACAAAAATGAAATTGGGAAATCCAGAGGCAAAATCTGCAGTTGAAACTGTAGTCTCTCAGCATCTTTTTGATTTTTTAGAAAAAAACCCATCAGATGCCAGGGCAATAATTGAAAAGTGCCTTTTGGCCCAAAAAGCAAGAAAGGCTGCAAAGGCGGCAAAAGAAACAGTCTTGAGAAAAGGGATTTTGGAAGGGTTGTCCTTACCAGGAAAGCTTGCAGATTGCACAACAAAAAACCCGGCCGAGGCTGAACTTTTCATTGTTGAGGGAGAGTCTGCCGGCGGATCTTCAAGGCAGGCAAGGGATAGACGTTTTCAGGCAATTTTGCCACTTAGGGGGAAAATTTTGAACGTTGAGAAGGCAAGGTTAGACAAAGTTTTGGCATCAAAAGAAATAAGGTCTTTGATCGTTGCTTTAGGAACTGCCATTGCCGAGGATTTTGATATTGAAAAAATAAGATACCATCGAATAATCATTACCTGCGACGCTGATGTAGATGGAAATCACATCAAAACTTTACTTTTGACTTTGTTTTATCGCTACTTTAGACCAGTGATTGAAAAAGGTTATTTGTACATTGCCCAACCACCCCTTTACAAAATTCAATCTGGAAAAGAAGTAAAGTACGCTTATTCTGAACAAGAAAAACAAAAAATTTTAAACTCAATGAAAAAAACTTTTGGAGTTTCAATTCAGAGATACAAAGGGCTTGGAGAAATGAACCCTCAAGAACTTTGGGAAACAACGATGAATCCAGAAAAAAGGGTTTTGATCAAAGTAACCATTGAAGACGCCAAAGAGGCAGACAAAATTTTTGACATTTTGATGGGAAAAGATGTTTTGCCAAGGAAAAAATTCATTCAGGCCTGGGCAAAAAAGGTTAAAAACCTAGATATTTAACATGAAATTTTTTAGGAAAATTTTCCAATTTTTGAGAGAATCTTTTTTAGAGCTGAAAAAGGTTTCCTGGCCGACAAAAAAAGAGACTTTACAATATTTGGCGGTTGTGATTACAATTTCTTTAGTAGTGGCAATTTATCTCGGTGCCATAGATTATATTTTTTCAATCTTTTTGCGAAAATTTTTCTTTTAGTTTAAATTCATGCCAAAACAAAAAATCCCAAAAGAGAGAAAATGGTACGTTATCCACACTTATTCTGGTTATGAAGACGCGGTGGCAAAAAACTTAATGCAAAGAGTTAAATCTTTGGGAATGGAAGACAAAATTTTTAATGTTTTAGTTCCAAAAGAGAAAAAAATAAAAATTAAAGGGGGAAAGAGGGAAGTTGTTGAAGAAAAAATTTATCCAGGTTATGTTTTGGTCGAAATGATCGTCGATGATGATTCTTGGTATGTTGTCAGAAACACTCCAAACGTTACTGGCTTTGTTGGTTCTGGCACCACTCCAATCCCTGTTTCTGATGAGGAAATAAAGGCTCTTTTGAAAAGAATGGAAATTAAAGAACCAGAATATAAAATTGAAGTTAAAGTTGGCGATTTAGTGAAAATTATCGATGGGCCATTTAAGGATTTTGACGGAAAGGTTGCTGAAATTGATGAGGAAAAAGGGAGGGTAAAGGTTTTGGTTAATTTGTTTGGCCGGGACACTCCGGTCGATTTGGATTATTTGCAAATTAAAAAATTATGAAAAAAATTAAGGCAAGACTAAAACTTGAAATTGAAGCAGGAAAGGCAACTCCAGCTCCACCGGTAGGACCTGCTTTAGCTCCTCACGGAATAAACCTCAAAGAATTTTGCGACAAATTCAACCTTGCAACAAAAGACAAGGTTGGTTTTTTAATTCCTGTTGAGGTTTTGGTTTTCGAAGACAAAACTTTTGAAATGAGAATAAAACAACCTTCTACTTCCCAGCTTTTAAAAAGGGCAGCCGGAATTGACAAAGCCTCTCCAGAAGCTGGAAAGAGAATTGTTGGGAAAATTACCCGGGAGCAATTGAGAGAAATTGCCAAAATTAAATTGCCAGATTTGAACACTAAAGATATTGAAAAGGCAATGAAAATTATTGAAGGACAGGCAAAAAGCATGGGGATTGAAGTCGTTGATTAAACATGGAAAAGAGGCCAGAAAAAGACGAATATTATTTGGCAATAGCCAGAGAGATTGGTAAAAGGTCGACCTGTTTCAGAAACAAAGGAGGAGCGATTATTGTCAAAGACGATGTCATCGTTGCCACAGGTTATATTGGGGCTCCGAGAAAGACAAAAGATTGTTTTGAAAGAGGAGAATGTTTGAGGGACAAATTGAAAATTCCTCACGGAAGAAACTATGAAATTTGTCGCTCTGTCCATGCAGAGCAAAACGCCATAATTAACGCAGCCAGGTCTGGAAGCTCTGTTTTGGGAGGCGACCTTTACATTTGGGCAACAGACAGAGAAGGAAAGCCGGTGGATTCTTTTCCGTGTTTTATTTGCAAAAAAATGATCATTAACGCCGGTTTGAACAGGGTAATTTGTGCCACCAGAGATGGAAAATACAAAGTTTTTTATGTTAAAGATTGGGTTAAAGAATGGCAAGAAAAAGACATTTTAGATGACAAGTTCCAATACGGAAAAGATTTAAACATTAAAGAAGGCTTCCAAAGTTTGTGAAAATAAAAATTGTCAAACCAAAAATTTGGAATTTCAAGGTTCAGGGAGGAAAAAAAGCCTGGCAAGAAGTTGTCTATTGTGCCAGGGTGAGCGGGGTTCCTCCAGAAATCAAAAATGAAAAAGTTTTTGAAATGATTTTGAAAAACGATTACACTTCAGCGATCGAGCACGTAATAGTTAAATTTGATTTGAAAATGACAAAAGGTTGCAGCCCTGAATTTTTAGAGCACAGAATAGCAAGTCACACCGGTTATTCAACAAGATACATTAAAGTTTCAGAGGGGTTTGGCAAAAAATTTTCTTTTTATGAAATAATTTTGCCTTGGCATTTTTTGAAACCGAAAGACAAAAAAACGAAAATTCAAAGAGAAATTTTTTTAAAAAGTATAAAAGAAAACCTTCAAAATTATGAGAATTTTTTAAAAGAAGGACTTCCTAAAGAATCTGCCAGATACATTTTGCCATTTTGCCAGGCAGTCGGAATTTATCATGTAACAATCAATTTGAGATCTTTGCTAAACCTTTTGGGATTGCGACTTTGCGTGAGAGCCTCTCCTGAGTTCAAATGTTTGGCTTCCCAAATTTATTTTAATTTGATAAAAAAATTACCAATAATGAGGGGGTTTTTAGGTTGCCGAGCGATAATGAGAGGCCTTTGTCCTGAAAACGAAGCCAGATTTCCAACAGATTGCCCATTCAAAAACAAAGATTCAGAAATTTTCATTCCGACTATTAAAGAGTTTGAGGCTGGCATTTTCCCTAAAAAATTTAATTTGGAAAAAATAATTGAAGCTCAAGAAAAGGTCTTTTTGAGGTTTGCAAAATGGGAAGGTTAAAAGTAAAAAAAGAAATTTTGAGAATCTTTTTTGCTACCTTTTTGTCTTTTTTATTTTTGATTTTGAGCCAAATTAAATTTGCCCCAATTTTGGGGACAAAAATGAAATTTTCTCTGGCTGTCTTTTTGGGTCCAACTTTGCCAAAAATTTTTGGAGGGTTTTTGGGAACATCTATAATATTTTTAACTCAGATTTTTGGCACAATTTTGGGAATTTTCAAATTTGAGGGAACAAAAGATATTTTCACTTTTTTTCCAATAGTTTTTGGAGGCATTTTTTTTGCCAAAATTTTCAAAAAAGAAAAGAAAGCTTTGCTCTTGCCTTTAATTTGCATTTTAATGTTTATTTTGCACCCAATTGGGCGCAAAGTTTGGTTTTATTCCCTTTTTTGGACAATTCCTTTAATTTTGTTTTTCTTTAAAATCCCAAAACTGAATTTGTTTTCAAATGCTTTAGCCACAGCTTTTGTTGATCATGCCGTAGGCTCTGTAATTTATCTTTATTTGCTTTCAATTCCAGCTCATTTTTGGGTTGAGGCCATCCCCCGCACGATTTTAGAAAGAATTTTCATTGGGGCCGGAATTTCTCTTTGCTACAAATTAGAGAAAATTGCAATTGAACTTTTGCTTAAAATCCCATTTTTTGCCAAACTCAAATCTTTCGTTCTCACTTAAAATGAAATTGATTTTAAAAATCAAAGAAACCGTCAAAAAACACAACCTTTGGAGAAAAAATTGTCTCAATTTAATTGCCAGCGAAAATTTACTTTCTCCTTTGGCCAAAAAATATTTAATTTCTGATTTTTTGGGAAGATACAACGAACACTCAACAAAAAACGGAAAATTCATCTCTCACTACCAAGGAACAAAATTTGCAAACGAAATTGAAAAAATTTGCAACAAAATTTTTTCTCAAAAATTTTCCACTCCTTTTGTTGACACAAGAGCAATCTCTGGGGCAGTGGCCAATTTAATAGTCTATCGTTCTTTTTTAAACCCAGGAGATTTCTTTTTAGCACCAGGGCTAACTTTTGGCGGCCATGTCTCTTCAAGCCATTTTGGAATTGCCGGGATTTGCGGTCTAAAAAGCATTGATTTGCCATTTGATGAGAAAAATTTTCAAATTGATTTGGAAAGAGCGATTCCCTTGATCAAAAAAACAAAACCAAAGCTAATCATGCTCGGAAGGTCAATGTTTTTGAGACCAGAACCAATCAGAGAAATTAGAAAAGAAACTGAAGCAATAATAGTTTATGATGCTTCCCATGTCTTTGGTTTAATTTTTGGAAAAACCTTCCAAGACCCCTTCAAAGAAGGAGCAGACATTATTACTTCTTCTACCCACAAAACATTTCCCGGTCCCCAAGGAGGAATTATTTTGGCAAAAAAAGATTTTCCGATTGAACTTTGGCGGAAAATTCAAAGGACAATTTTTCCAGGAACAATTTCAAACCATCACATTTTCCGCTTGCCGGCCCTTGCCATCACCGCTTTGGAAATGAAAAAGTTTGGCAAAAATTATGCAAAACAAACAATAAAAAATGCAAAAATTTTGGCAGAAAACCTTTTCAATTTTGGTTTTGATGTTTTAGGAGAAAGTTTTGGGTTTACTCAATCTCACCAAGTTATCGTTGATGTCAAAAAATTTGGTGGGGGAGAGGTGGTGGCAAAAAAACTCGAAAGAGCAAACATTATTGTTAACAAAATGGCTTTACCAAAAGATAAACCAAAAGATGCAACCAAAAATCCTTCAGGAATTAGAATTGGCACCCAAGAGGTAACCAGAATCGGAATGAAAGAAAACGAAATGAAAGAGATAGCCAAATTTTTCAAAGAAATTTTGATCGAGAAAAAAAATCCAGCAAAAGTAAAAAAGAAGGTAGTAGCTTTCAAAAAAAATTTCCAAAAAATTCACTATTGCTTTTAAATGGAAAAAATTTCAAACCTAAAAAAAATCGTTGAAAATTTAAAAAAGAAAAAAAACGTTATTGGAATTTTTTTGGCAGGATCTTTTGCCAGAAAAGAAGCCCATCAATTTTCAGACATTGACCTTTATGTCTTGACAAAAAGAAAGGTTAAAAAAACTCTTTCTGACCCATTCGACCCATTGCACATTACTTTTTTAACTCAGAAAGATTTAGAAAAAAGATTTAGAGATCAAGATTGGATTTTTTCAAGATGTCTAATTTTAAACGGGAAAATTTTCTATGACCCAAAAGGAATTTTAAAAAAATTAAAAAAGAAGGCAAAAAAATACCCAGAGGACATTCGCCAATTTGAATTGAGGGCAAATGTTTTCCATTCAAAATATCAACTCTCTCGGGCAAAATACGCTTTGTTAAAAAAAGATTTCCCGTCGGCAGTTTACTTTTTAATGAGATGCGCTCAGGAGATTTTGTTTTTCTTTTACGTTCTAAACAAAATGTATTTGCCATCAGAAAGGAAAATATTTGAAGAAAGGAAAAAAATAAAAATTAAACCAAAAAATTTTGAAAAAAAAATAATCAAGGGGGGATGCCTTGACCTTTCAGCTTCAGA
The DNA here is from genome assembly GCA_964593405.1 of uncultured Candidatus Saccharibacteria bacterium. GTDB lineage: Bacteria > Patescibacteriota > Minisyncoccia > Minisyncoccales > GBS-2 > CAZQIO01. Next base: position 14,540 of record CAZQIO010000004.1, read on the forward strand.
AATTAAAAAAAGAATAAAAATTTTAGAGAGCTTAATTTTTGAGCTGGAAAAATTTTACAAAAAGGAGGAAAAAAATTGGAAAAAGGAATATTTAAAAACCGTTTCTTTTTAACTGGCTTTATTTTGTCAAAGGAAAAAATTTTGATAAAATTTTGGTATGGAAAAAAACCCTTATTTAGGAAAATTCATCGTTTTTGATTCTTTGGACGGTGCAGGAAATTCAACTCAGGTTAAAATTTTGGCAGACTATTTAAACAAAATCGGAAAGAACACCCACATTACAAAAGAACCAACCTCTGGATTGATTGGGGGGCTAATCAAGAGTCAGCTAACTCATGACTGGAAATCTTCTCAAATTTGTTTGCAACTTTTGTTTTCGGCAGACAGGGCCTATCATTTAGAAAAAGAAGTGGTCCCTCTTTTGAAAAGGGGAATTAACGTAATTTCCGATAGATATTTTTTCTCAACTTTTGCCTACGGAAATTTGGAAATTAAAGATTTAGATTGGTTAATTAAAATCAACGATAAATTTTTACTTCCCGATTTGACCTTTTTTTTGAAAGTTTCGCCAAAAGTTTGCATTGAAAGAATAAAAAAAGACAGGTTTGAAATCACCCTTTTTGAAAAGGAAAAAATTTTAAAGAAAGTTTGGAAAAATTATGAGATTTTGGCAAAAAAATTCACAAATGTTTTTGTGATTAATGGAGAAAGGCCGATTGAAGAAATTGCAAAAGAAATTAGAAAAATTACCCTTAAAAAATTATGGCCAAAATTGAAAATTTAGCAAAAATCATAGACCACACAAACATTAAAATCGATGCTAAAAAAGAGGAAATTTTGAAAACTTGTGAAGAAGCAAAAAAATATGGCTTTCGGGGAGTTTGTGTTAGGTTAAAGTGGGTGAAATTGGTTGCCAAAAATTTAAAAGGAACTGGAATAAAAACGATTGCCCTAATTGACCCACCGATTGGCGACAGTCCTCACAAAAAAAGAGTGGCAATGTGCAAAAAGGCAAAAAAAGATGGAGCAGATGAATTAGATGTTGTAATGAATATTGTCGATGCAAAGCACGGAAGATGGGAAAAAATCTTGAAAGATTTAAAAAAAATTTGCCAGATTTTGCCAACCAAAGTAATAATCGGTTCTGGATATTTAACTGACGATGAAATCGTTCAAGCGTCAAAAATCTGCAAAGAGGCTGGAGCAATTTGCGTTAAAACCGCAACCGAAAAAGATCCTCTAGAGCATAGGGAATTGAAAGAGAAATTTTACCATTTAACGTTAATGAAAAAGGGAGCTCCCGGACTTTTGATTAAGGCTTCTGGCAACATTAAAACTTTAAAAGATGTAAAGAAAGCTATCAAAGCTGGCGCTGATATTGTTGGTACATCCTCTGGAGTTGAAATAGTTGAGGAGTTTATTAGAGCTCAAAAATTAAAAAAGAAATGAAAAAAATAATGGAAAAGTATATTCCAACAATTGGCCTGGAAATTCACATTGAGCTGAAAACTAAAACGAAAATGTTTTGCTCTTGCAAAAACGACCCAAACGAAAAACATCCAAATTTTAACATTTGCCCAATTTGTTTGGGTCATCCAGGAACATTGCCAGTAATTAACAAAGAGGCGGTGAGAAAGGCTATTAAAGTAGGTTTGGCTTTAAATTGTGAAATAGAGAGACATTCATTTTTTGAGAGAAAAAATTATTTTTATCCTGATTTGCCGAAAGGATACCAAATATCTCAATACCAAAAACCACTTTGCAAAAATGGATTTTTAAAAATAGAAGAAAGAAAAATTAGAATTAGAAGGGTCCACCTAGAAGAAGATACGGGGAAATTAATTCATGAGAAAGATTGTTCTTTGGTTGATTTCAACAGAGCGGGTATTCCTTTGTTGGAATTGGTTACAGAACCAGACATTAGGTCAGCCAAGGAAGCGAAAAAATTTGCTGAAGAACTTCAGCTGATTTTGCGTTATTTGGACGTTTCTGATGCTAATATGGAAAAAGGGGAATTTCGGGTTGAGGCCAATGTTTCTTTGGCCAAAAGAGAAGGAGAGTTGGGCACAAAAGTTGAGATTAAAAATTTGAATTCATTCAAAGCGCTAGAAAGAGCAATTGATTATGAAATAAAAAGACAAAGTGAAATTTTAAATTCTGGCAAAAAAGTAATTCAAGAAACAAGAGGTTGGGACGATGTTGGTGGCAAAACCTTTCCCCAAAGAGAGAAAGAAGAAGCTCAAGATTACAGATATTTTCCAGAGCCAGATTTGCCTCCTTTGGAAATTTCTGAAGAAATGATCGAAGAAATTAAAAAAGAGATTCCAGAATTGCCGCAACAAAAGAGAGAAAGGCTAAAAAGAGAATATGGTTTATCAAAAGAGGCTATTGAAATTTTTGTAAAAAACAAAGACTTTGGAGAATATTTTGAGAAAATCGTTTCTGAATTCCCTCCAAATTTACCAAAATTAAAACTTTTTCGTTTAATCCAAATTGCCTCAAATTATTTAATTTCAGATTTTTTGGGTCTTTTGAAAGGCCTTCCCTTTGTCGAGTCCGAAATTTTAATTTCTCCAGAAAACTTCGCAAAATTTGTTTGTCTTGTAGAAGAAGGAAAAGTTTCCTCAAAAATTGCCAAAATTCTTTTGGAAGAAATGTTCAAGAACGGGAAAGATCCTCTAAAAATTCTTGAAGAAAGACAATTGGTGCAAATTTTTGATGAGAAATTGTTAAGAGAAGTTGTTCAAAAAGTAATTTTGGAAAATCAAAAAGCGGTGGCTGATTTTAGGGCTGGAAAAACTCAGGCCATTCAATTCCTAATAGGAAAAGCTATGGCTGCAACCAAAGGGAGGGCCAACCCAATTCTTCTCGAAAAAATTTTAAAAGACCTTTTGTCTTAAATTTTAAAACTTTCTTGATTTGTTTTTTTAATTTGTTAAATTAAAGATAATGGACATTTTAAAAGGAAGTTTTTACAATCCAACAAAGGGGAATTTGCAATTTGAAAATGTGGTTGACGAAATCATAAATTATATCTCTGAAAAACCAGAGAGGTTTTATGATATTATCGTTGGCTGCGACTCTTCTTCTGGCCAAGAACCAAACTTTCCAGTGGCGATAGTTGTTTTAAGAGTGGGAGCAGGAGGGAGATTTTTTTTGAAAAAAATTAGTTACAAAAACAGAAAATTTTACAATTGGAAGCAAAGAATCTTAGAAGAAGTTTTCCTTTCTTGCCAATTAGCCCTTTGTCTTAAAGAAAAATTAGAAGAAAAAACCAAGAACAAAAACCTTAATTATCAATTGCGCTACATTCATGCTGACATTGGAGAAGGTGGAGCAACCAAGGATATGATCAAGGAAGTAATAGGCTTAATTAGAGGGAATGGTTTTGAGCCAAAAATAAAACCAGAATCTTTTGTTGCATCAAGCGTCGCCGACCGCTACAGTTGAAACTAAAATGTTAGCCTCAAAAATCAGAGAAACTTTTGTTCAATTTTTCAAAGAAAAAAACCACATTGAAATTCCTGGCACTCCTTTAACTTTTCCAGACCCAACTCTTTTGTTTGTCAACGCTGGAATGGTTCAATTCAAACCGTATTTTTTGGGAGAAAAAGAACCTCCCAGCAGGAGAATTGTGAATTTTCAAAAATGCTTTCGGACAGTAGACATTGAAAAAGTTGGGACAAACGGAAGGTCATTAACATTTTTTGAGATGTTGGGAAATTGGTCAATCGGGGACTATTGGAAAGAAGAGGCGATCAGTTGGGCGTTTGAGCTTTTAACTCAAGCTTATAAAATCGAAAAAGAGAGAATTTGGGTGAGTGTCTTTAAAGGAGAAAAGGGAGTTCCAAAAGATACAGAGTCAAAAAAGATTTGGCAAAAATTGGGAATTCCAAAAGAGAGAATCGTGGAGCTTGGCATGGAGGATAACTTTTGGATAGGAGGACCAACTGGGCCCTGCGGTCCTTGTACTGAAATTTATTTTGATCTCGGAGAGAAAGTTGGCTGCCAAAGAAAAGAATGCCGACCAGGATGCGATTGCGATAGATTTTTGGAAATTTGGAATTTGGTCTTTATGGAATATTACAAAGATGAAAAAGGAAACCTTTCTCTTTTGCCTCTCAAAAATGTAGATACTGGAGCAGGTTTGGAAAGGTTGGCAGCTGTTTTGCAAAACAAAAAATCTGTTTTTGAAACCGAATTGTTTTTTCCAATCATTCAAGAAATCGAAAGATTGTCTTTGATACCTTTTGATCAAAACCAAAAAGCCTATCGAATTCTTGCCGATCATACAAAAGCTGCCGTTTTTTTAATCTCAGAGGGGGTTTTTCCATCCAACGTTGAACGAGGTTATGTTTTGAGGAGAATTTTGAGAAGGGCAATTCGTTATGGAAAAATTTTGAATTTGCCACAAAACTTTTTAATTAACCTTGCAAAAAAAGTGATCGAAATTTATGAAAATGTCTACCCAGAACTCAAAAAAGCTCAATCTGAAATTTTGACGGTGATTCAAAACGAACAAGAAAAGTTTGAAAAAACTATCAATCTTGGCCTAAAACAATTTAAATTGGCAATTAAAAAATGCAAAAAAGAGAATTTGAAAGAAATTCCTGGCAAAATTTTGTTTGACCTTTATCAAAGTTATGGATTTCCACTTGAGTTGACAAAGGAAATGGCAAAGGAAGAGGGGCTTTTGGTTGATGAAAAAGGATTTTTTGAGGAATTTGAAAAACACAAAGAAATTTCAAGAGTTGGAGCAGAGAAAAAATTTGGCGGAATCGGAAAAACCCCAACTTACGAAGCAACAAAACTACACACTGCTACCCATTTACTTCACGCTGCCTTGAGAAAAATTTTGGGAAAAGAGGTTAAACAAATGGGTTCTGATATTACTTCAGAGAGATTGAGGTTTGACTTTTCTTTTTCTAGAAAATTGACAAAAGAAGAAATAGAAAAGATTGAAAACTTAGTTAACCAAAAAATAAAAGAAAATTTACCAGTTGTGAAAAGGGAAATGTCGTTAAAGGAAGCGATAGAATCTGGAGCCTTGGCCTTTTTCAAAGAAAAGTATCCAGAGAAAGTAACGGTTTACGAAATAAAAGATCCTGGAGAACCCTCTGGTTTCTTTTCAAAAGAAATTTGTGCTGGCCCCCATGTAAAACAAACCGGAGAGCTCGGAAAATTTAAAATAGTAAAAGAAGAAGCGGCAGGTTCTGGGATAAGGAGAATTAGAGCAATTTTACTTTCGGAAATTAAAAATGGAGAAAAAAGTAATTGACATTTTACCATCCAAAAAATATCCAGAAAAGAAACCTTCACCAAAAAAAATCACAAAAAGAAAATTTACTTTGAAGCTCCCCCCCTTCTTTTTTAAATTTTCTCCAATTTTTTTAATTTTACTTTTTGGAATTTTTGGCTATTTTTTATCAATAAAGTTTTCTCAGGTTGAAATTAAAATTTGGCCAAAAATTGAAGAATTGAAAGTTGAAGAAAAAATTAGGCTAGATGCTAAATCAGAGAGTATCAATCAAAAAGAAAAAACAATTCCAGGAAAAATTTTTGAAACCGAAACTGAATTTTCAGATGAGTTTTCAGCCACTGGCAAAGTTTTAAAAAAGGCTCATGGGAAAATCGTTCTTTTTAACGAATACACAACTAAAGATGAAGTTTGGGCAGCCGGCACGAGATTTATGTCTTCTCAGGGGAAACTTTTTAAGTCAAAAGATAAAATTTTTGTCCCGGGAGCAAAAATTGAAGGAGGAAAAATCAAGCCAAGCCAAGTTGAAGTTGAAGTAGAAGCTGCCGAAGGAGGAGCAGATTATAACATCGGTCCCTCAGAATTTTCGGTAGTTGCCTTCAAAGGAACTGAAAGATACTTTAAATATTATGCAAAATCTTTTGAACCGATGAAAGGAGGAGGAGAATTTCCAAAAATTGAAAAAGCAGATTTAGAAATGGCAGAAAAGGCCTTAATCGAAAAAGCAAATAAGTTAGCCAGTGATTTTCTAAAATCGAAACTTCCAGAAGGAGTTTCAGTGCTAAAAGATGGAATTTTTGTTGAGGTGTTAGAAAAGAGTTCCAATTTTAAAGAGGGAGATGAGGTTGAAAAATTCAGTTTTAAAATAAAAGTGAAAATTAAGGCCTTTTGCTTTGAAGAAAAGACATTGAATAAATTTGTTGAAGAATATCTCAAAGAAATAGCTTTAAAACCAAATCAAGCAATTTATTGGCCAAGTTTAAAAATTACACCAAAAACAGAATCTGTTAATTTTGATGCCAAAAAAGCAAATCTTTCTCTGGAGATTTTCGCAAAGACCTTTTTCGATTTTGATCAAAACCTTTTGAAAAAAGCTATCGCTGATAAAACCATTCAAGAGGCAAAATTGTTTTTAATGAGCCAAGAACAATTTCTAAGGGTGAAAATCGAAATTGCTCCTTTTTGGGCAAAAAAGGTCCCGGCCAACATCAATCAAATTAAAATTACTTTCCCCCTTGTTGACTAAAATTTAACTTTCTGATAAATTAGTAATTATTGCTTGAATGAAAAGGATATTAAAAAAAGGCATAGTTATTGAAAGTTTGCCAAACGCCACTTTTAGAGTAGAATTGGAAGACAAAAGGGAAGTGCTTTGTCACGTGGGGGGAAAACTTAGGCTTTACAAAATTAAAATTTTGCCTGGAGACAAAGTTGTGGTAGAATTGTCTCCTTATGATGAAAAAAGAGGAAGAATAATTTTGCGTCAATAGAATGAAAGTAAGGGCTTCTGTAAAAAAAATTTGTCAAAAATGTAAAATCGTCCGGAGAAAAGGACGAATTTATATCATTTGTCAAAACCCAAAACACAAACAACGCCAAGGTTAAATTGTTAAATTCATGCCAAGAATTTCCGGTGTTGAAATACCAGAAAATAAAAAAATATGGATCGCCCTGACTTATATTTATGGAATAGGGAAGACTTTGAGTTGGAAAATTCTGAGGGAGGCCAAAATCAATCCGGAATTGAAGGCAAAAGATTTAAGCCCAGAAGAAATAAACAAGTTGAAAGAAATTATTGAAAAAAACTACAAAGTCGAAGGAGACTTAAGAAGAGAGAAGATGATGAATATTAAAAGATTAAAAGACATTGGTTGTTGGCGAGGAATAAGGCATATTAAAGGATTGCCGGTAAGAGGACAAAGGACAAGGACAAATTCAAGAACTGTCAGAGGGAATGTTAGAAAAACGGTTGGAAGCGGTAGAAAACCCCCACCACAGCCAAAATAATGGGAAAAAAACGAGTTGCCAAAAAAAGCGAACAGGAATTGATCAAAGAGGCAGAAAAGCTGGAAAAGAAAAAGGAGTTAAAACTAAAGGTAAAAACCCCTATTAAAGAGGGAAGAGTTTATATTTTTTCTTCCTACAACAACACCATAATGACCTTAACAGATCTTAAGGGGAACACAATTTTTTGGAGCTCAGCTGGAAGAGAAGGTTTTTCAGGAACGAAAGAAGGTACCCCCTACGCTGCCTCAAAAGTGGCAGAAACCATAGCTGAAGCAATAAAACAATTGGGGATGGAAAAAGTCGAAGTTTATGTGAAAGGAGTTGGCGCTGGTCGAGAGTCTGCTCTAAGAACTTTAGCTGTTAAAGGAATCAACATTGTTTTAATCAAAGATGTTACACCAATACCCCATGACGGTCCAAGGCCTCCAAAAGTAAGAAGGGTGTAAAAACTAAAATGAAAAAAGCAAAATGTAGAATCTGTAGAAGATTGGGAGTGAAACTTTTCTTGAGAGGAGAGAGATGTTTTTCGCAAAAGTGCGCAATGGTTAAAAGACCTTATCCTCCTGGACAAAGAGGAAAAAGAAGGCCCTCTCCTCCTTCAGAATATGCAAGACAATTAAGAGAAAAGCAAAAATTGAAATACTGGTACGGATTGAATGAGGCCCAATTGAAAAGATATGTCAAAGAAACATTGAGAAAAAGGAAAAAAATTGAAGATGCTTCTTTATATTTGCTTTCTTTGCTTGAAAAGAGATTGGATAATGTAGTTTTTAGACTTGGCTTTGGAGAATCAAGAGACCAAGCAAGACAACTCGTTTCCCATGGTTATTTTTTAGTTAACGGAAAAGCTGTAAACATTCCTTCTTTCAGAGTGAAAGTTGGAGACACAATTTCTGTGAAACCACAAAAACAAAAAAAGGTCGTCATTAAAAATTTAAAAGAAAAATTAAAAAGGCATCCACTTCCAAAATGGTTGAGTTTAGATGTTGAAAAGTTAGAAGGAAAAGTTGTTTCAGAGCCTACTGTCGAAGAATATTTACCGCCAGTAGACGTATCAGCAGTCTTTGAATTTTATTCTCGTTAAAAACAATGATTCCTTTACCAAGAGCGCCAAAAATTACAAAAAAAGATAAAAATTGTGCTGTCTTTGAAATTGAAGCTTTATGGCCAGGTTATGGCACCACCATTGGCATTGCCCTAAGAAGAGTTTTGCTTTCTTCTTTGGAAGGAGCGGCAGTGACAGAAATGAAAATTAAAGGAGTTCCTCACGAGTTTACGACCTTGCCAGGAGTTTTGGAGGATGTGGTTACTATAATGCTAAACGTGAAACAATTACGATTCAAAATGATTGGCCAAGAACCCCAAAGAGCGGTTTTGAAAGTTAAGGGCGAAAGAGAGGTTGTTGGAGGAGACTTTCAATTACCTTCCCAATTGGAATTGGTAAATAAAAATTGCCACATTGCTACCTTAACTTCAAAAAAGGCAGAATTGGAAATGGAAATTTTAGTTGAAAAAGGAGTTGGTTATCGTTCAAGGGACGAAAGACGGAGAAAAGAAAAATTGGAAATTGGAACTATTCCCGTCGATGCCATTTTCTCCCCGGTCAAAAGAGTAGCAATGAGAGTTGAACCAATGAGAGTTGGAGAAAGAACGGATTTTGATAAATTGTTTTTAGAGATCGAAACAGATGGAACAATCACTCCAGAAGAAGCATTCGTTCAGGCCTGCGATATTTTGATTGATCATTACAAGATGCTTAGAGAAAGCATCAGCCCAAAAGAACATGAGGAAAAGGAAAAAGGGGAAAAAACTTAGTCGAAAAAGAGATCAAAGAAGAGCTTTGTTGAAAAGCTTGGCCAGAGAATTATTTTTAAGAGAAGCAATCAAAACTACAGAGGCCAAAGCCAAAGCTTTAAAGAGTTTTTGTGAAAAATTTATTGCCAGGGCAAAGAATGAAAATTTGACAAATTTGAGATATTTGCGAAGATTTTTTGATAGGGAAGTTGTGAAAAAACTTTTTAAAGAAATCGGACCGAGATACAAAGACAGAAATGGAGGGTTTGTGCAGATTTTAAAACTTGGTCAGAGAAGGTCAGATGGAGCCAAAATGGCATTAGTGAGATTGGTAAAATAACTATTATGGAAAGAAAAACTCACATTATCGATGCAACAGGAAAAGTTTTGGGTAGGTTAGCTAGCGAAATTGCTGTTTTGCTTTTAGGTAAAAAAAACCCAAATTTTGACCCATCGAAAGACATGGGAGATATTGTTATTGTCAGAAATGTTGAGAAAATGAAAATTAGCGGGAAAAAATTGGAAAAGAAAAAATATTACAGACATTCTGGATACATTGGCGGGTTGAAAGAAATTCCAATGAAAAAAATTTTTAATGAAAATCCAGCTGAACTTTTAAGATTAGCAGTTTATAGAATGTTGCCAAAAAATAGGTTGAGAAAAAGAATAATAAAGAGGTTAAAGTTTGAGTAAAGAAAATTTATGGGGAGAAGAAAACATAGAGTTAAAAGGGAAATACCGCCAGATCCAAAATACAACAGCCAGCTGGTCTCAAAATTCATAAATTATGTGATGAAAGATGGGAAAAAAACCATAGCCAGAAAAATAGTCTATGGGGCTTTTGACATTATAAAGGAAAAAACCAAAAAAGATCCTTTGGAAATTTTCCAAAAAGCCATTGAAAACGCTTCCCCCTCTTTAGAAGTTAGAGCAACAAGAATTGGGGGAGCGACTTATCAAGTACCAAGAGAAGTGCCCCCAGAAAGAAAAGTTGCTTTAGCAATGAAATGGATAATTCTTGGAGCAAGGATGAAGCGAGGAAAACCAATGAAAGAAAAATTAGCAGAAGAATTAATCGCCGCAGCCAACAACGAGGGTTTTGCTGTCAAAAAGAAAGAAGATCTCCACAAAATTGCAGAGGCAAACAAAGCCTTTGCCCATTTTGCTTGGTAAAAATCTATGCCCAGAAAATACCCAATAGAAAGAGTAAGAAATATTGGATTTATTGCCCACATTTCAGCAGGTAAAACTACGACAACTACCTGCGTTTTGTATTACACAGGTAAAATTCACAAAATCGGAACTTTAGAAAAAGGAACCACTCCCCTAGATTGGATGATTCAAGAGAGAGAAAGGGCAATGACAATTATGGCAGCGGCAACTTCTTGCTATTGGAAAGTTGAGGGGAAAGAATACGAAATCAACATTATCGACACCCCAGGCCACATTGACTTTACCGCCGAAGTTCAAAGATCTTTGAGGGTTTTGGATGGAGCGATTGTCGTTTTTGATGGTTCTGCTGGGGTTCAATCTCAGTCAGAAACTGTCTGGCACCAGGCAAACAACTTTTCAGTTCCAAGAATTTGTTTTGTCAACAAAATGGACAAAATCGGTGCTGACTTTCAAATGAATTTAGAATCAATCTGGCAAAGGTTAACTCCGAATGCTTTGCCTTTGCAATTGCCAATTGGAAAAGAAGAAAATTTTGAAGGTTTGGTGGATTTGATTGAAATGAAGGCATTAAAGTTTGAGGGAAAAGAGGGAGAAATAAGAAGGGAACTTGAAATTCCAAAAGAAATGTTACCCTTAGCTAAAGAGTGGAGAGAAAAACTTTTGGAAAAAATTGCCACAGAGGATGATGCCCTTTTGGAAAAATATCTTTCTGGAAAAGAAATTTTGCCACAAGATATTAGGAGGGCAATCAGAAAGGCAACAATTTCTTGTAAATTTTTCCCGGTCTTTTTCGGTTCCCTTTTCAAAAGAATTGGGGTTTTGCCACTTTTGGATGCAATCTGTTGGTACCTTCCCAGTCCGATAGATTTGCCACCTGTAAAAGGAACAGACCCAAGAACTGGAGAAATTGTCGAAAGAAAACCCCTAGAAACAGAACCCTTTTGTGCCTTAGCTTTTAAAATTCAGGCCGACCCTTACGTTGGAACTCTAACTTTCTTTAGAGTTTATTCTGGGAATTTAAAAAAGGGATCTTATGTTTTAAACACAACGACAGGGGAAAAAGAGAGAATTGGAAGAATCTTGAGAATGCACGCCGACAAAAGGGAGGAAGTTGAAGAAGCTTTTGCCGGAGATATTTTGGCCACCGTTGGTTTGAAAAACACCCTAACCGGGCACACCCTTTGCGATGAAAAATATCCAATCGTTTTAGAAAAGCCAACCTTTCCAGAGCCTGTCATTTCTGCAAAAATTGAACCAAAAACAAAGAAAGATCAAGAAAGATTGAGCCAGGCCTTAAAAAAGCTTTCAGACGAAGATCCAACCTTTAAAACAAGATACGATTCAGAGACTGGAGAGCTAATAATTTCTGGGATGGGGGAGTTGCATTTGGAAATTATTGCTGATAGATTAAAGAGAGAATTTAACGTTGAAGGAAAACTTGGCAAGCCACAGGTAGCTTACAAAGAAACAATAAAAGGAACGGCCGAAGCTGAAGGAAAATACATCAGACAATCTGGCGGAAGGGGACAGTACGGTCATGTGGTAATCAAAATTGAACCAAAAAAGAGGGGAGAAGGTTTTGAATTTGTCGACGCAATTAAAGGAGGGATAATTCCTAAAGAATTCATTCCGGCTGTTGAAAAAGGAGTCAAAGAGGCAATGGAAAAAGGAGTGTTGGCAGGATATCCGCTCGTTGATTTGAAAGTAACTTTGTTTGACGGTTCTTTTCATGAAGTTGATTCTTCAGAGCTTGCTTTTAAAATTGCTGGGGCAATTGCTCTTCAAGAAGCAGCAAAGAAAGCAAACCCAACCTTACTGGAGCCGATAATGAAAGTGGAAGTGGTTACTCCTCAAGAATATTTTGGCGATGTTATTGCCGATCTTTCCAAAAGAAGAGGAAAAATTGAAGAAACAATAGATAGAATGCAAACAAAAATAATTTTAGCCAAAGTTCCTTTAGCAGAAATGTTTGGCTATGCTACCGATTTGCGTTCCTTGACAAAGGGAAGAGCATCCTTTACAATGGAATTTGACAGTTACGAAGAAGTCCCACCGCATATTCAAAAAGAAATTATTGAAGGAAAAAGAAAATAAAGTTAAAATTTTTTTTATTAAAGGTCAAAAAAACAAAAAAATAAAAACTTATGGCAGAAAAAGAAAAATTCGTAAGAACAAAACCCCACTTGAACATTGGGACAATCGGCCACGTTGCCCATGGAAAAAGCACAACTACCGCTGCTATCACTCATGTTTTAAGGTTGAAAGGTTTGGCTTCTCAAGAGGTTTCCGTTGAGGATTTGAATGCAGCACCAGAAGAAAAGGCCAGGGGATTAACAATAATGGTTTCTCACGTCGAATATGAAACCGAAAAAAGACATTACGCTCATATCGATTGTCCTGGTCACGCAGACTATGTCAAAAATATGATTACGGGCGCTGCCCAAATGGATGGAGCAATCCTGGTCGTTTCAGCAGTCGACGGAGTAATGCCCCAAACAAGAGAACACGTTTTGTTGGCAAAACAAGTTGGAATTCCAGCGATTGTAGTTTTTATCAACAAATGCGATGCGGTTGACTCTCCGGAGTTGATCAGTTTGGTTGAAAGTGAAGTAAGAGAACTTTTGAAAAAGTATGACTATCCAGGGGACGAAGTACCGGTAATTAAAGGTTCGGCCCTTAAAGCTTTGGAGGCAAAATCGCTGGATGATCCGGCGGTCAAACCAATTTTGGAGTTGGTGGAAGCCGTCGATTCTTATATTCCAGAGCCAAAGAGAGAAATTGAGAAACCGTTTTTGATGCCAATTGAAGACGTCCATTTGATTACCGGGAGAGGAACAGTAGTGACTGGGAGAATTGAAAGAGGAGTAATTCATCCTAATGAAGAAGTAGAAATAGTAGGACTCAGACCAACCATCAAAACAACTGTCGTGTCGATTGAAATGTTCAGAAAAGTTCTTGACGAGGGAAGGGCGGGAGATAATGTTGGAATCTTGTTGAGAGGGATAAAAAGAGAAGATGTTGAAAGGGGACAAGTTTTAGCAAAGCCAGGAAGCATCACTCCCCACACAGAATTTGAAGCCCAGGTTTATGTTTTGACAAAGGAAGAAGGAGGAAGGCACACTCCATTTTTTTCTGGCTACAAACCCCAATTTTACTTTAGAACTGCCGATGTAACTGGAGAAGTGACATTGCCAGAAGGAACAGAAATGGTTATGCCGGGAGATACTGTTAATTTAAAAATTAAATTGATCGCTCCGGTGGCATTGGAAGAAAAACAAAGTTTTGCTATTAGAGAAGGTGGAAAAACAATTGGGGCTGGAATAGTTACAAAAATTATCAAATAAGCAATGGAAAGGCAAAAAGAAGAAGTCAAAAAACCAAAAATTAGAATAAAATTAAAAGCTTACGACCACAAAGTTATCGATGCTTCGGCAAGACAGATAATTGAAATCATTGAAAGATACGGAGGTCAGGTTAAAGGACCAATCCCTCTGCCTACCGAAATTCATCGCTACACTGTCAATCGAGATGCATTTGTTCATAAAGACTCTCGAGAGCAGTTTGAAATTAGGATTCACAAAAGATTGATCGAGGTTGAAGGTTTAACCCAAAGAATGATTGACGCTTTGCAAAACCTTGCTTTGCCAGCAGGGGTCGATATTGAAATTAAGATGTAATTTTAGCGGGCATTAACCTGAAAAATGTCGGGTTAATCCCGACATTTTTGTTTAAAACCATGAAATTTATATTAGGAAAAAAAATCAGAATGACTCAAGTTTTCAAAGAAGATGGAGAAGTTGTGCCTGTGACCGAAGTTTTGGCAGGACCATGTTTTGTTACTCAAATTAAAACTAAAGAAAAAGATGGTTATGAAGCTATCCAAATTGGTTTTGAAAAATTGAAAGAAAAAAAAATTACAAAGTCAAAAAGAAAAAAACCGTTTAGGTATTTGAAAGAATTTCGGGGGAAAACTCTGAAAATTGAAGATTTCAAAGTTGGCCAAGAAATTAATGTTTCTGTTTTCAAAGAGGGAGATTTAGTGACAGTTTCTGGAATTTCAAAAGGAAAAGGATTTGCCGGAGGAGTGAAAAGATGGGGGTTTGCTGGAAGACCGGCAACTCATGGAACAAAGCACGAAGAAAGGACGATAGGGTCTGCAGGCTCTTCAACTCCTTCAAGAGTTATTAAAGGCAAAAAAATGCCAGGACATGCTGGGCAAAAAAGAGTGACGATTAAAAATTTAGAAATTGTCAAAGTAGATCCAGAAAAAAATTTGTTATACATTAAAGGTTCAGTCCCGGGATCCAGGGGGACATTACTTGAAATTAAAACAGAAAAATAAAATGGAATACGAAGTTTACAACCAAGATGGAAATTTAGTTGAGAAAATTGAGCTACCAAAAGAGATTTTTGAAGTCAAATTTAATCCAGATTTGGTTTGGCAAGTGACAGTTTCTCAGATGGCAAACAAAAGAGCCCCAATTGCTCACACAAAAACGAGAAAAGAGGTTTCAGGTTCTGGAAGGAAAATTTGGCCCCAAAAACACATGGGAAGGGCAAGGCACGGCGACATTAGGGCTCCGATTTTTAGGCACGGAGGAGTAGCTCACGGTCCAAGGAAAGAAAGGATTTTAAAAAAGCGGGTTCCAAAGAAAATGAAAAGAAAGGCCCTTTTGATGGTTTTATCTCAAAAAGCAAAGGATAAAGAATTGATTTTGCTTGACGATTTAAAATTGGAAAAACCAAAGACAAAACTTTTTGCAAAAATTTTAAAAAATTTGAGAGAAAAAATTGAAAATTTCAAAAGAGGAAGCGTTTTAGTGGCAATACCACAAAAAGATGAAAGTTTGATTTTGGCAGCTAGGAATTTACCAAAAGTTTCAATAATGGAAGCTAGGAATTTGAATTGTCTTGAAATTTTAAATCACAAATTTTTGCTAATGCCAAAAAAGTCGATTGAAAAAATAAAAGAAACGTTTTTAAAATGAGAGAAATAATCAAAAGGCCAATTTTAACAGAAAAAGCAAAAGAGCTCGCAAAATTGGGGCAATACACTTTTGAAGTTGAAAAAGATGTGACAAAATCTGAAATTAAAAGGAAAATTGAAGAAACTTTTGGAGTTGAGGTTGAAAAAGTGAGGATAATTAAGGTTCCATCAAAAAAAAGAGTTTTTAGGGGTTTTTTGGGAGAAAAAAAAGGATACAAAAAGGCAATCGTTAAATTGAAAAAGGGACAAAAAATAGAAATTTTTGAATAATATGTTAACAAAGGAAATAAAAAAAATCATAACAAAAAAAGAGCCAGAGAAAAAACTTTTGGCCCCAAAAAAGAAAAAGGCTGGAAGATCAACCCAGACAGGCCAAATTACTGTCAGGCACAGAGGTGGTGGAGTAAAAAGGCTTTATCGAATTGTTGATTTTGGCCAAGAAAAAATTGGAATTCCTGGAAAAGTTTTAGCAATAGAGTACGACCCAAACAGAACTGCTCTTTTGGCTTTGGTTGAATATGAAGATGGGGACAAGCGTTATGTTTTGGCCCCCCACGGAATAAAAGTCGGGGAAGAAATAATTTGTGCTGAAAAGGCAGAAATTAAAATCGGAAACAGAATGAAACTAAAGAATATTCCCATTGGAACTCAGGTTTTCAATGTTGAGTTAATTCCTGGAAAGGGTGGAAAAATTGTCAGAGCGGCTGGAACCTCTGCCAAAGTTTTGGGCCAAGAAGGAGAATACACAATTTTGGAATTGCCATCTAAGGAAAAGAGAAAGGTTTTTTCTGAATGCTTTGCAACAATAGGTCAAGTTTCCCACCCAGATCACAAATACGAAGATATTGGAAAGGCAGGAAGAGTAAGATTGAAAGGTTGGAGGCCAACTGTTAGAGGAAAGGCAATGAACCCAGTAGATCATCCACATGGTGGGGGGAAAGGAAAGGCTCCAATTGGCATGCCCTATCCAAAAACTCCTTGGGGAAAGCCGGCAAAATTTGTCAAAACAAGAAAGAAAAAATGGACAGACAAATTGATAATTGAAAGGGCAAAATAACATGCCAAGATCACTAAAAAAAGGTCCATACGTTGATCAAAAACTTTTAAAAAAGGTTTTAAAGTTGAAAGCAGAAAAGAAAGATACACCGATTAAGACTTGGGCCAGAGATTGCACAATAATTCCAGAGTTTGTTGGAATAACCTTTTTAGTCCACAACGGAAGGGATTTTATTCCAGTTAAAGTCAGAGAAGAAATGGTTGGCCACAAGCTCGGAGAGTTTGCTCCAACAACGAAGTTTGTTAGACACGGTGGAAGAATGCAAAGAGAATTGGAAGCAAAAGAGAAAGCAAAAATGGCAGAAAAATTGAAAGAGGAAAAAGAAAAAGGTCAACAATGAAGCGTAATGAACACGTATGGAGGTAAAAGCTCACTTGAGATATTTGAGAATTGCACCAAGGAAAGTAAGATTAGTTGCCGATTTAATTAGAGGGAAAAAAGTTGAAGAAGCAGAAAGGATTTTGAATTTTACGACAAAAAGAGCGGCCCTGCCAATTTTGAAACTTTTGAAATCTGCAATAGCCAACGCAGAACATAATTTTAATTTGAAAAAAGAAAATTTGTTTGTTTCAAAAATTTTAGTTGGAGAAGGACCAAGGTTAAAAAGAATTTTCCCAAGGGCAAGGGGCAGGGCCGACATTCGCCAAAAGAAAATGTCCCATGTGACAATTGTTTTAGAAGAAATAAAAAAATAACATGGCTTTCAAAGCCCATCCAAAAGGATTAAGGTTGGGGAGAATGGAAAGTTGGGATTCTCGAGGATTTTATGAGAAAAATTTTGCCTCCTGGCTGGAGGAGGATTTTAAAATTAGAGAATTTTTGAAAGAGAAATTTGACCCCCTAGCTCTAGAAAGAATTGAAATTGAAAGATCGCCAGGAAAAATAAATTTGATTATTAACACGCCAAGGCCAGGTTTGATAATCGGAAGGGGAGGGCAAGATGTAGAAAAATTGAAAGAGGAAATAGAAAATAAAATTTTAAAAAGAAAAGGAGAATTAAGAATTGAAGTCAGGGAAGTCAAAAACCCTTGGCTTTCTGCAACTTTGGTTGCAAAGTGGATGGCACAACAAATTGAAAAAAGAGTTCCTTATCGAAGAGTTTTAAAGCAGGCTTTGGCCAGGGTTTCTTCTCAAAAGGGAGTTCAAGGAGTGAGGGTTCAACTTCAAGGAAGATTAGATGGAGTAGAAATTGCCAGAAAAGAGTGGTTGCAATGGGGAAGGCTGCCAAGGCAAACTTTAAGGTCTGACATTGATTATGGGGAAGCGACCGCTTTTTGCACTTACGGAACTGTTGGAGCCAAAGTTTGGATTTACAAGGGAGAAAAATTTGAATAAAATATGGCTTTAATTCCAAGCAAAACAAAATACAGAAAGCAACAAAGAGACAGAGGGTTTCAGGGAGTAGAAACTAGGGCAAACAAACTTTGCTTTGGTTCTTTTGGCTTGAAAGCCCTAGAGTCAAAATGGGTCACTGAAAAACAAATCGAAGCAGCCAGAAAAATAATTTTGAAATATTTAAAAAAAGAAGGGAAACTTTGGATTAGAATTTTTCCTGACAAACCAATTACTTCAAAAGGAGTTGAGTTTTCAATGGGAGGAGGAAAGGGAGATGTGGTAGGTTGGGTTGCTCCGGTCAAAGCAGGAAGGATTTTGTTTGAAATAGACGGAATCGATGAAAATTCTGCAAGAGAAGCTTTGAGGAAAGCAAGGGCAAAACTTCCCCTAAAAACAAAGTTTGTAAAAAAATGAAAGCAGTGGAATTAAGAAAAAAAGAAAAAGAGGAGTTGGAAAAAATTTTGGATGAAAAGAGAAAAGAACTTCAAAATTTAAAGTTTGATTTGGCATTGGGAAAATTGAAAAATTACAAAAAAATAAAAGAGACAAAAAAAGACATTGCCAGGATTTTAACTATCCTTAGAGAAAGAGGTATAAAAAAATAACATGCCAAAAAAACAATTTGTCGGAATTGTAATTTCAGACAAAATGCAAAAAACCGTCACTGTTTTGGTTGAGAAAGTAAAAAGGCATCCCCTTTACAAAAAAACAATAAAAGTTAGAAAAAAATATCATGCCCACGATGAAAGGCAAGAATGTAAAGTTGGGGATAAAGTTTTAATCGAAGAATGCCGACCAATTTCAAAAACAAAAAAGTGGAGAGTGGTTAAAATTTTAGAAAGAACAACTGAAAGAACATCCCATTGAGGAAGGGAGTCGGGGAACCCCACGGTTTTTAAAGAGCGAGCCCGAAGGTCGCCGAAGGCGACCGCTGGCAGGAATCTGCCAGAGAGGGCGAGCGAAAAACTTGACCACTAATATGGTTCAAATGAAAACAAAATTAAAAGTGGCAGACAACACAGGAGTAAAAATTGTCCAGGTAATTGGTGTTTTGGGAAGACCAAATCAAAAATATGGAAGAGTTGGGGATGTTGTAGTTTGCGTTGTCAAGGAGGCAGAGCCCAGGAGAGAAATTAAAAAGCACGATATAGTTAGAGCGGTAATTGTCAGAACAAAAAAAGAAATCAGGAGGAAAGATGGAACTTATGTTAGGTTTGATGACAACGCCTGTGTGATCATTGACCCAAAAACAAAAGATCCCAAAGGAACGAGAATCATTGGACCGATTGCAAGAGAAGTTAAGGAAAAAGGTTTTGAAAAAGTCGCAGCATTGGCAGAAGAGATAGTGTGAACGCTTCGGCAATTGCTCGCGAGAGCACGGCGTCGGTCGTTTTGTAGCAGTTCAAGTTTTTTCCCGGCCGCGCGAAGTTACTCGCCGAGCCTCACAAATGCCCCCGTTGAAATTCAAGTTTTTACGGAGCTCGGCTGCGCAATGCTCTCGCTCGCAATTTGCCTCGCTAAAAATTAAAAGGTTATATTGAGGCCTCCATCCGAGCGTTAGCGAGGATGGAGAAAGCGGACTTGCGCCGAGCAAAATTACTTCATCCCGCGCCAGCGGGATGAACAGGTAAGGGCGAGG
>CAZQIO010000005.1:0-19290 GCA_964593405.1 uncultured Candidatus Saccharibacteria bacterium
CCCACCTCCTTGCCAAGACGAGTGCTATCCAAATGAGGTTTTCAGAGATTGCACTATCGATGGCAAGGCTATTCGAGAAAAAGTTTGTGTGAAAGATCCGCAAACTGGTTGCTACAAATGGTCTGCCTGGAGAGTGATAGAAGATTGCACAAGATTGTCTCAGTGGACAAACGAGTATCGATGTTATGGCAACGTAGTTCAAAGAAAAAAATTAGAAGGAAAGTGTGAGGGCCCAGCCTATCCTTGGTGCTATCCTTGCCCTCCAGGAAGAATCTGCCCGGCTGTTATTTCTCCAGACGATTGCGAACCCCGTTGCGTTGTTGAAGAAATTTGGGTTAATGTTGAAGATTGTTCCCAAAATGGACAAATATGTTTGAATGGCCAATGCGTCTTGCCTCCACCATCTCCATCTGTTGACCTAAAAGTTAACGGATCTGACGGCCCACTTTCTCTCCTCTTTAGCCAAAGGACAATCAATTTGTCTTGGACTTCTCAAGGAGTGAACGCTTGTACAGCCCAAACTTACTTAAAACCTCAAGGAAGCATTATTGATTGGTCAGGAGGAAAACTAACTTCAGGTAGCGAATCTTTAACTCTTGATAGACCAGGAACTTTTGGATTTAGACTAATTTGCACCAATTCACAAAGCGGCACCTCAATAGCAGATAGCGTTGAAGTTAATTTGAGAACTCCCTCTTTGGCAGTTATAACTAAAGGCGTTGTTGTCACATATTAAAAACCATAAAAGAAAAAAACATGAAAAAAAACAAACTAAAAATTATCAGCCTTATTTTCGCCCTAGCAACAGTCTTTGAGAGTGTTCTTGCCGCCACTGCCACCTTTTATGGTGAGGTAACAGACGATGGAGGAGATCCTGAATTGCTAGTTTGGTTTGAGTATGGGGAAAAATTGCCACTATCTCAAGAAACACCAAAACAACAAAAAAATGGAAGGGGTGAGTTTTCGGCTACAGTATCTGGCCTGGAAGATTGTACAACTTATTATTACCGAGCAGTTGCCCAACACAAAAACTACAACGACAAAACTTATGGAGAAATTAAATCCTTTACCACACCTTGCTTAGTATCGGTTGATTTGCGAGTTAACAACTCTTCCAGTGATTCGGTCACTATTTCTTATTCTCAAAGAACTATTTTGCTTTCTTGGACTTCTCAGAATGCCAACAGTTGCTTTGCCCAAACAACTCAAAAGCCGACAGGAAGCAATATCAATTGGAGTGGAACAAAAGCAACCTTTGGAAGCGAGCACCTCACCCTTGACAAACCAGGAGTTTATGAATTTCACTTGAGTTGTACCTCAAGTGCCACCGGAAATTCAAATTATGACAGAGTTCAAGTAATATTGCAGGCTCCGACATTAAGTGTAATAACGAGAGGAGTGGTTGTCACTTACTAAAAGGTATTGACAAAGATTTTGAAATGTGGTATAATCAAAAATGATGAAGGAAAAAATTAAAAAACTATCAATTGTTTTAATGGTTGGTTTGATTGCTCTTTTGGGTAAAGGCAAAGTTTTGGCAGAAAATTGTCCAGAAAGAACGACTGTTAACGGACCAAATAGCATCACCTTTGTTGGAGGAGTAGTTGATATGGGCGGAGACACAGAGGTAAAAGTTTGGTTTGAATACGGAACTTCTTCTGGAAATTACACTTTCAAGACAGAAAAGAAAACTATGACTCAGACTGGAAAATACTGCATTACTGTTTCGAACTTACAGCCTTGCACTACCTACTATTACCGAGCGGCAATGGAAAACAAAGCCGGACCGAGTTACGGAGCAGAAATGAGCAAAACAACTCTCTGCTCTACTTCTTCAAATCAATCACAGATAAAAGCAAGGGTATTGGGAGTGGCTACCCAAGCACCGACTGGTCTGGTTAAAAATATTCTTTCCCATCTTGTTTTGCCCCTTCTGATTGCAGCATTATTAACCACTGCCTTGAAGTCTCGCTTAATATTCTGGGAAAAATTAATGGATCAAAAGAAAAAAGAATATCAAAAATTCAAAAGCGAAAAACTCTTACAATTAAAGGTTGCAAAAGAAAAATTTCAAAGAAAATACAATGAAAGTTAAACAAAACAAAAAAATTATAGGGATTTTATTGGGAGTTTTAAGCTCGCTGGTTTGGGTGAGTGTTTCACTTGGAGTGACTGCTACTTTTTATGGTGAGGTAACGGACGACGGCGGAGATCCTTGGTTGGAAGTTTGGTTTCAATATGGAAAGACAAGCTCTTACGGAATGGAAACTCCTCACCAACAAAAATATGGCACTGGCGCCTTTTCTGCTACTGTCTCTGGTTTAGAGCCCTGTACAACCTATCATTACCGAGCAGTAGCAAAGCACCAAAACTACGACGACACAAAGTATGGTGAAGACAAAACTTTCACTACCCCTTGCGGTGAAGTTTCTGTTGACATTAAAGCTAATGGGTCCGATGGTCCAGTTTCTATTCCTTACGGTGGCTCTGTCACTTTAAGCTGGACTTCAAGCAATGCCAATTATTGTTACGCTTCTGGCGATTGGTCAGGTCAAAAAGCAACTTTTGGTTCTGAAACTTTCACTAACTTAACTTCTTCAAAAACCTACACTTTAACTTGTGTTGGAGCTGGTGGTTCTGCTTCAGATTCGGTTGTTGTTTCTGTTCAGCAGACATGGGGTGCTGTTTCTCCAACAATTCAAAAGAGAGTGAGAAATCTTTCTCTCGGACAAACTTACTTTTCTAACTCAGTTGTTGCTTCTCCTGGCGATGTGTTAGAATTTCAGATTGTGATTTATTCTGGCTCTGGTGCCAACAATGTCACTGTGGTGGATGTTTTACCAAACAAAATTTCAATGAGGCCCGATTCATTAAAGGTTGATGGCGTGAGCACAAGCGGAAATTTAGCTGCCGGATTGTCTCTTGGAAATTTGCAAGCCAACCAGACAAAAACGATTACTTTCTTGGCCGATTTAGCTCCTGCCGAACAGTTTGGTTTTGGTACTACCCCCTTGGTCAACGTGGCAACGCTTTATTACAACGGAACTTCCCTTTCTGCCTCTGATTCAGCGACAATTTCTGTAAGAAGAGTTGGAGTCTTAGGAGCGGCAACGGCAGCGCCGACTGGAATTAACGGAAAGTTGATCTCTAAAATTTCTCTTTCACTACTTTTGATGCTAATTGTTGCAAAGCTAATGTTTAGAGATTACCTTGCAGACTATAAAGAATGGACATTGTTAGGAAAGACAAAATGGCAAGAATTTGTCTCGAAAAAAGCTCTCCAGTTAAAGATTGCCAAGGAAAGATTTTGCTCAAAAAAATAAAAAAATATCACTTTGTTCAAAACAGCCCGAAAAGGGCTGTTTTGAAGTTTAAATTTCTGTGATAATATTTATAATGAAGGACGGTTAGCTCAGCGGCAGAGCGCCTGGATCACAACCAGGAGGTCGGAGGTTCAAATCCTCCACCGTCCACAAATGGAAGAAAAACTCTATTTCAAAGATTCAAAAGGTTTTGTCTTTTATACGAGTGGAGAGGGATTACAAAGAGAACAACAGATACGAAGCTGCCAAAAAATCAAAATCCCTACTCTCATTGTTCAGGGAGAAGCAGGGTAATCTGTTCCAGTTAAACAGAGCAAAAAGGCGCAGATCACAGATATTCAAAACCTGCACATTTTAAAAAGATGCTGAATTTAATTATCAATTTTATAATCAAGAAAGGGAAATGGCGTTCAATTTAGAGAAAAGCGCTAAAAGCCTCCAACTTTACAATGAAAAATCTAATTTTCATTAAAATAGGTGGCTCTTTAATCACAAAGAAAAAACCTTACACTTTAAACAGGAAAAAATTAAGAGAGGTCGTAGAGGAAATTGGAAGGTGCAAGAAAAAATTTAAAATTAAACTTTTGCTTGGAAATGGAGCTGGCTCTTTTGCTCATGTTTCGGCACAAAAATTTAAAACAAAAATGGGATATTTGAATGAAAAAAGCAAAATTGGCCATTGCATAGTTGAAGACGATGCTTCGACTCTGAATCGAATTTTAGTTAAAGAACTAATCAAAGCCAAAATAAATGCCATTTCTTTTCAGCCATCAGCTGCTATTGCGACAAAAAATGGAAAAATTTCTGCCTTCAATTTACAACCAATTCTAAATTATTTAAAACACGACCTCGTTCCGGTTGTTTTTGGTGATGTTGTTTCTGATCAAAAAAAGGGGTGCGTCATTTTATCAACGGAGGAAATCTTTAAATTCTTGGCAAAAAAGTTAAAACCAGATAAAATAATTTTAATGAGCAACGTTGAAGGAGTTTTTGATTTTGAAGGCAAAATCATTCCAGAAATTTGCCCAAAAAATTTTAAAAAAATAAAAAAATATTTAGGCGCTTCAGAAAAAATCGATGTGACCGGAGGAATGAAACAAAAAGTAAAGGAAGCTATTGAAATGGCAAAGCTTGGGATCGATGTTTTTATTATCGGTGGCAAAAAAGGGAATTTAGAAAAATGTTTAAAGGGCAAAAAAGTTGGAACAAAAATAATTTATGGATAAAAAAGAGTTAAAAATTTCAGAAAGGGGACAAAATGCCCCATTTTCACCAATCAGAAAATTTGTTCCCTATTTGGAGGAGGCAAAAAAAAGAGGGATTGAAGTTTTTGAATTGCACATTGGCCAGCCAGATTTTAAAACTCCAAATGAAATTTTAGAAAACTTGAAAAACTTTAAAGAAAAGAGATTAGTTTATACCAATTCCCTTGGCCCTCTTGAATTGAGAGAGGCCTGGCAAATTTATTTTAAGCAAAACAAAATTGATTTTGACATTTCAGAAATTGTTGCCACAGTCGGGGCCTCAGAAGCTATCCTCTTTGCCCTTTGTGCAATTTGCAATCCCGGAGAAAACATAATTTTATTTGAGCCTTTTTATCCAAACTATTTAGGCCTTGCTTTTATTGCCGGAATAAAGCTTAAAGGGGTAAAGCTTTCTGCCAAAAACGGTTTTCATTTACCAAAAGAAGAGGAAATTGAAAGAAAAATAGATAAAAAAACAAGAGGAATTTTAATTTGCAATCCATCAAACCCAACCGGCACTGTTTATTCTAAAGAGGAATTGGAAAAGATAATAAAAATTGCAAAAAAACACAACCTCTTTATAATCTCTGATGAAGCTTATAGAGAATTTGTATTTGACGGGAAAAAACACTATTCGATGGCAAACTTTAAAGAAGCAAAAGAGAGGGTAATTGTTTTGGACTCTGTTTCAAAAAAACTCAGTGCCTGCGGTGCCAGAATCGGCGTTTTGGCTTCAAAAAACAAAAAAATAATAGAGGCTGTGACAAAATTTGCCCAGGCAAGGTTATCTTTACCGGATGCTGAAGCAAATTCTGTAATTTCACTCCTTAAAAATTCAAAAAAGTACACTCAAAAAATTGCAAATGAATACCAAAGGAGAAGAGATGTTGTTTTTGAATCTTTAAAAAAAATTGATGGAGTTTTTTGTTTAAAACCAGAAGGGGCTTTTTATGTGATGGCTCAGCTTCCGATCAAAGATTCTGATCACTTTGCCCAATGGCTTTTGAAAGATTTCTCTTTCAAGAAAAAAACGATCATGGTCGCTCCAGGCTCTGGTTTTTATTTGGACCCAAAAGATGGCAAAGACAAAGTAAGAATAGCTTTTGTTTTGTCTCCAGAGAAATTAAAAGAGGCAATTAAAATTTTAAAAATTGCTTTGGAAAATTACAAAAATGGAAATTTTTAGCCTTGGCACCTCAAACAGAACCAAAGAAGAATTTTTAGAAATTTTAAAAAATTATAAAATAAATCTCGTCGTTGACGTCAGACATTTTCCAACTTCAAGGCTTTTTCCTCATTTTCAAAAAGAAAATTTGGAGAAATTTTTAAAAGAACAAAAAATTGAGTATTTTCACCTTAAAGAGCTGGGAGGGTTTAGGGAAGGAGGGTATGAAAATTACATGAAAACGAAAGAGTTTGAAAAAGGTTTAAAAAAATTGATTGAACTTTTAAGCCTTGCCCGAGTAGCAATAATTTGTGCAGAAAAATTTCCCTGGAAGTGCCACAGAGCCTTTATTTCACAAAAACTTGAAGAGTTTGGTATAAAAACTATTCATATTCTTGAAAAAGAGAAAATTTGGGAACCGAAAAAACAACCCAAAAAAATAAAACCAAAGTGTCAAAAAATAAAGCCAGCCAAAAATGATTGATTTGCTTTTAATTTCAATTTTTTGTTATTTTTTAGGTTCTTTGCCTTTTAGTTTTTTGATAGCCAAAGCCTACGGAAAAAATCTTTTTCAGGTAGGTTCTGGAAACGTTGGGACAGCGAATGTCTGGCGGGCAACCAAAAAAATAGAGGCTGCAATTTTAGCTTTAATAGGGGATACTGGGAAAGGATTTTTTGCAATTTTTTTGGCTGAAAAATTTTTTCCACAAAAACCTCTCTTTCAAATTTTAGCTTCTTTTTTCGTAGTCTTTGGTCACAATTGGTCAATATTTTTGAAATTTAGAGGAGGTAGAGGATTGGCAACTTTAGCTGGAATTTTGCTTTATTTAAATTGGAAAGCCCTTCTTTTTTCTCTTTTTTTACTCGGGTTTTGCATTTTTTTGGTTGAAATTTTCACCAAAAGAAAATTTGAAATAAAAGCTCTAATTTCTCAAGTTTTGGGAAGGGTAATTGGAATTTTCTTTTGCGCAGTTTTTCTTTATTTGTTTTTTCCAAAAACCTTCAAAATAATTTTCCCAAGCGCGATTTTAGTTGGAATAAAACACATAAAAAGGACAAAGACATTTTTGGAAGGGAAGGTAGTTTAAATTTAAAAATATGGAGATTAAAACTTTGGTCGTTGGCCCCCTTTTGACAAATTGTTACATTTTAATTGCAGAAAAAGAGGCAATCGTAATAGATCCGGGGGCGGGTCTCAATAAAATTTTAAAAGAATTGGAAGGAAAAAAACTTTCCTACATTATTTTGACCCATTACCATTTAGATCACAGCCTGGCCGCTCTTAAATTAAAAGAAAAAACTGGAGCAAAAATTTTAATTCACAAAGGAGAGAAAGAATTTATCAAATTTGAACCAGACCAATTTTTAGAAGGAGGAGAAGAAATTAAAATCGGAAATGAATATTTAAAAATCGTCCATACTCCCGGTCATTCTCTTGGATCGATTGCAATTTTTGGCGAAAATTTTGTTTTCGTTGGCGACACAATCTTTGAAGATGGAGTCGGAAGAACTGATTTGCCAGGAGGTTCAGAAAATGATTTAAAAGAAACGCTAAAAAAATTGAAAAAAATGATCAAAAAGGGAATGAAAATTTATCCTGGCCACGGTCCCTCTTTCGAAATTGACCCTAAAAATCAACCCTAAACTCAAAATTATATTTATCAACTTATTAAAGCCATGGCAAAAATAAGTTGACAAATTAAATTTTAGATTTAGGGAAAAATCTAATGTAAAAAGCGACAATTGAAAAAGCAATGGCAACGTTTAACGATTCTTTTTTTCCAAGCATTGGGATTCTCAAAACAAGGTCAGCTTTTTTTAAGGTTCTTTTGTCAATTCCCCTGATTTCATTTCCGACCAAAATTGCCAAGGGAAATTCTGGTTTAAATTTGTAGTAGGGAAGAGCTGATTTTTCAGTTTCAAGAGCAACAATTTTTACTTTTTCTCTTTTTAATTCCTCGATTGCTTTTTTGACATTGGCTTTTTTGACCCAAGGGACAAAATTTTCAGCCCCCAAAGCTGTCTTTTTAATCTTTTCTGGATTGGTTTTTGGTGTTGGGGTGTAGCCGGTCAGATAAATTTTTTCAATCCCAACGGCGTCGGCACTCCTAAAAATTGACCCGACATTAAAACAACTCCTTATGTTGTGCAAAATAGCAAAAATTCTTTCCATAAAGTTTAAACTTTAATTTCAATAATGTCTCCGTCTTTTAAAACATAATCTCTTCCAACAATTCGAAAGGTTTTTAAATCTTTATCGTAAAGTTTTGCTCCCCTGAATTTTTGAGACCACTCTTTATTAATTTCTTCAACAAGCTCAATTAATTTTGTCCCCTTTTTCAAAACGAAAGGGTTTTCAAAATCAATTTTCTCTTTTGGTTTTTTTGTATAAACCCTGACAATTTTTAAAGCTTCAAAGATTTTCTTTTTCAATTCCTCAATCCCTATTTTCTCTTTTGCCGAAACAGAAAATACCTGAGGCACCTCTTTTGCCAAATGATGATCAATTTTGTTACCAACTATCAACACCTTTTCTTTTTCAATTTCCCATTCTCTTAAAATCTCTTGAATCTCTTTTAGTTGCTCTTCTGTTTTTTCTGCCAAATCCAACAAGACTAAAATCAAATCTGCCTGTTTTGCCAAGTTTTTTATCCAGCCTGGTTTGAAATCTTTAGTGATTGGAGGTAAATCAACAATTTGAATTAGCAAATTTTCAAACTTCATCATTGCCGGAGTTGGAAATTTGGTAGTAAAAGGCCAATCACCAACTTTAAAATTGGTTTGGCAAAGAGAGTTCAAAAGAGAAGTTTTCCCAGAATTTGGAAAGCCAAAAATTAAAACCTGACCCGCCCCCTCTTTTTCCACAAAAAACATTTGTTCTCTTTTTATTTTTTTCGGAACTGCTTTTTTTAATTTTGCAATCTTTCTTTTTATTTCTTCTTGAACTCTTTCTGTGCCTTTGTGTTTTGGACAGACAGCGAGCATCTGCTTTAAAATTTCAATTTTTTCCTGAGGGTCTTTTGTTTGATTTAGTTTCTTTTGAAGCTCAAAAAATTGTGGTGGCAAATTGGCCGGCATTGAAAAAATAATAACACAAAAAGAGTCCCTCTCCAAACCATTGTCCATTTGCAAAAGGTTTGATATTATTCTTTTATATGGAATTGCCAGAGATTGAAATTTCAGCCACAAAAGTTTTTGAAATTTTGCATTTTCCAATCACCAACACTTTTTTAATTTCCTTTTTTGTTGGAATGTTTTTGTTTTTTTTGTTTTATTTTTCTTTCAAGAAAAAAAGTTTTTTACCGAATTTTTTTCAAAATTTTTCGGAATGGATCTTAGAATCGATTTTAAATTACATTGAAGGAATTTATGGGAGCCGAGAAAAAGCTTTGAAAATTTTTCCTCTGGCAGCCTTTTCTTTTCTTTTTGTTTTTCTTTCAAACCTTTTGGAAATTTTGCCAGGAGTTGGGGTTTTTCATTTTTTGAGATCTCCAAGCTCAGACCTTTCTTTTACTTTAGGTTTGGCCATTTTTGCAATGGGTTTGGTTCAAGTTTTGGCAATTGAAGAGTTGGGCTTTTTTCATTATTTGAAAAAATTTTTAAACTTTAAAAATCCAATTTATTTTTTTGTTGGAATTTTAGAAGCTTTGGGAGAAATTATTAGAACGTTTTCTTTGGCTTTACGTTTGTTTGGCAATTTGTTAGCTGGTGAAATTTTGCTTTTGGTCATTTCTCATTTGTTTTCATTTTTGTTGCCAATTCCTTTTTTGATTTTGGAAATTTTCGTTGGGTTTGTTCAGGCTTTAATTTTTTCTTCTCTGATCGTCATTTTCTATGGAACAGCAACAGCCCACGAAAAAGAATAATTTTTTTTATACAATAGCCCTGGGGGCGGAGTTGGGTTTTTTAATTTCTTTGCCAATAGTTTCTTTTTTAGCTTTGGGAATTTTTTTGGACAAAAAACTAAAGACCTTCCCAACCTTTTTGATTTTTGGTACAATTTTGGGTATAATTTTTTCCATCTTTGATTTGTATTATTTTTTGTTGCCAATTTTGAAAAAAGGTCAAAAAAATAAAAAATAAAAATTATGGAGGCAATATTTGCACCAGCTATTGCAATTTCTATTGGTGTTTTAATGCCAGCTATTGCCATTGGTTTAATCGGTTCAAAGGGTGTGGAGGCCATAGGAAGAAATCCAGAAGCTGCCTCTAAAATTCAAACCGGAATGATTTTGTCGATTGCTTTTGCTGAAGCCATTGCCATTTACGTTTTGGTAGTTTCGCTTTTGCTAATTTTTGTCAAGTAAACAAATCATGGAGATTTTTGAAGCCTTGGGAATAAACTGGAAAATTTTAATTGGCCAAATACTCAACTTTTTGGTACTTTTTTACTTGATGAAAAGGTTTGTTTTTGGACCCTTTTTGAGAATTTTAGAGCAAAGGAAAGAAAAGATTGATTTAGTTTTTTCGAAAGAGAAAGAAATCAAAGAAAAATTGTTGAGCATCGAAAAAGAAAAAGAAAAAATTTTAAAAGAGGCAGAAAAGATGGCACAAGCTATTATTAGGGAGGCGGAAAAAAGGGCAAAAAAAACCACGGAGGCCATTTTGGAAGAGGCCCAAAAGACAAAGGAAGAAATCATTGCCAAGGCAAAAAAGACAGCCTTAAACGAAATTGAGGCAATGAAAAACGATTTTTATCAAAAAAATTTGGAACTGGTTTTTTTAATAGTTGAAAAATTTCTCAAGGAAAAATTGACAAAAGAAAAGGACAAAGAGATTATAAAGAAATTGCTCAAAGAAAATGAAATTAGAGTTTGATCAAAAAAGGCAAGAGATTTTGAGGGAAATTTTGGAAATTTTTGAATTTTTGAAAAAGAAAGAAAGAGAAAAAAAGAGAGAGAAAGAGGCTGTTTTGGTGGTTTTAGCCAGAAATTTTGAAGAAAATTTTTTGAAAGAGATAGAAGATAGAATAAGGGAAAAATTTAAAATAGAAAAAGAAAGAAAAATCGATTTTGTTGTTGACGAAAACATCATCGGAGGAATTTTAATCAAAGATGAAAATTACATTTTCGATGGTACTATAAAAGGGGCGCTAAAAAAATTATGGACATTTATCAAAAGTTAAAAAAAGAAGTTGAGAAATTAGAAATTAGCGGGGAAATCGAAGAGTACGGAAAAGTAATACAAGTAAAAGATGGGGTTGCAAGGGTGGCAGGACTTTTGGGAGTTGAAAATTTTGAAGTTGTCAATTTTGAGAGGACAGGAATTAAGGGAATAGCTTTAAGCTTGGAAGAAGAATTTGTAGGGGTAATCGTTTTGGGAGATTTTTCAAAAATTAAAGAAGGGGATATTGTCAAAAGAGAAAAAAGAGTTCTTTCTTGTCCGGTTGGTGAAGAGTTAATAGGAAGGGTAATCGATCCTCTCGGAAATCCTTTGGACGGAAAAGGTGAAATAAAAGCAAAGGAATTTTTCCCTTTAGAAAGAATTGGGCCTTCGGTTGTTGAAAGAGAACCTGTTAATTTTCCTTTGCACACTGGTATTAAAATCATCGATGCCTTAACTCCGATTGGTAGGGGCCAAAGAGAGTTGTTCTTGGGAGATAGAATTACTGAAAAAACAAATTATGCTTTGTGTACCATTTTAAATCAAAAAGAAGAACCAAAAAGGCCAATTTGTGTTTATGTTGCTATCGGAAAAAAGACGGCAGAGGTTGCCAGAATTGTTGAATTGCTGAGAGAAAGAAGGGCTTTAGATTACACAATTTTAGTCGTGGCTTCAGCCTCAATGCCAACTTCGCTTTGGTATTTGGCGCCTTATGCCGGTTGTGCTCAGGGCGAATATTTTATGAGAAAGGGCATGGATAGCTTAGTTGTCTATGATGATTTAACTCAACACGCTTATGCCTGGAGAGAAATTTCTCTTGTGTTGAGAAGGCCACCAGGAAGGGAAGCTTACCCTGGAGATATTTTTTATTTGCATTCAAGGTTGTTAGAAAGAGCAGCGAAGTTAAATCAAAAACTTGGTGGAGGTTCTTTGACCGCCATTCCCATTTTAGAAACTCAAGCTGGCGACATTACAGGTTACATTCCGACAAACGTCATTTCAATCTGCGATGGTCAAATTTACTTTGATGCATCTCTCTATTTGAAGGGTCAAAGGCCGGAAATGAACATTGGTCTTTCAGTTTCAAGAGTTGGTTCGGCAGCTCAAACAAAAGCAATGAAATCGGTAGCGGCAACGCTCAAGCTTGAATTGGCTCAATTTTTGGAGTTGGAACACTTTTTGGAGTTTGCAGAAGAGGTTGATCCCGAAACAAAGAAAAAATTAGATAGAGGAGCAAGAATCAGGGAAATTTTAAAACAAGACAGACTTTCTCCAATTCCTTTTGAAAAACAGGTAGTGGCAATCTTTGTTGCAGTCAGCGGTCTTTTAGACGGATTGGAGTTAGAGAAAATCAGAGATTTTGAAAAAAAATTATACCAAACAATCGAAACGAAAAAACCAGAAATTTTCAAAGCCATTCGTCAAACTGGCCAATTGAGTGAAGAAACAAAAAAAGAAATTGAAAATATTACCAAAGAGTTGCTAAAAAAATATGTTTAAAACAAGAGAGATAAAAGGAAAAATTGCCACAATTCAAAACTTAAACAAAATAACGAGCGCTTTAGAGTTGATTTCAGCTGTAAAAATGAAAAAGGCTCAAAGGTTAGCTTTAAATTCACGTCCTTTTGCTACAACGATCTTGGAAATTTTAGAAGTTTTGGGAAAATTCCAAAAAGAAATTAAAAAATCGATCTTTTTCATTAAAAGACCAACCAAAAAAATATTGGCCGTGGTGGTAGCTTCTGATAGAGGTTTTTGCGGAGCTTTCAACAAAAACATTTTGACTTTTGCAGAAAGAGAAATTCAAAAGATGGGGAGAGAAAAAGTAGAAATTTTTGCTGTTGGGAAAAAAACGATCAAGTTTTTTCAAAAAAAGGGTTACAAAATTTTTGAAAAAATTACTGATATTGGCGATTTTGGAGAGCTGCACGAAACAAAACCAATTGCAGATAAAATCATTGAGGCTTATTTGAAAAACCTTTTTGGAGAAGTTTTTCTTTTTTTTACTGACTTTGTTTCAGCTTTTTCTCAGATTCCAAGAAAAATTCAAATTTTGCCTTTGGAGGTTGAAGCTATTAATGAAATTTTAAAAAGTTATTCAAGACCAAACGAAAAAATAAAGCCCCTTCCTTTTATTTTGCTAGAACCTTCCCCAAAAGAAATTTTTGAAAACGTGGTACCACAATTGATTCGCCAAGTTGTTCACCACACAGTTTTAGAGACTAACGCCGCCGAACATTCAGCAAGAATGATGGCAATGAAAAGAGCGACAGAAAACGCCAAGGAAATTTTAAACAAATTAATTTTAGATTACAATAAAGCCAGGCAAGCCCAAATTACGGCCGAAGTTTGTGAAATAACTTTTGCTAAAGAAGCAACAAAATAACATGCCAAAAATAGTTCAAGTTTTAGGTCCGGTAGTCGACGTTGAATTTGAAAAAGAAGTGCCAGAAATTTTGACTGCTTTGGTAGTGAAGAAAAATAAACTCGTTTTGGAGGTTGCGCAACATCTTGGAGAAAAAAGGGTAAGATGTTTGGCAATGGGTTCTACTGAAGGACTAAAAAGGGGAGATGAGGTAGAAGATACAAAAAACCCTATTACTGTGCCGGTGGGAAAAGAAGTTTTGGGAAGAGTGTTGAATGTTTTGGGTCAACCAATCGACGAGAAGGGAGAGATCAAAACCAAAGAGAGGTGGCCAATTTATAGAAAACCTCCTCAGTTAAAAAAACAAAAGACAAAAATTGAAGTTTTAGAAACCGGTCTCAAGGCTATCGATCTTTTAGCCCCCATTCCAAAAGGAGGAAAGGCTGGCCTGTTTGGTGGAGCAGGAGTTGGAAAAACTGTTTTGATTGCTGAATTAATCAGAAACGTTGCCGAAGTTCACAAGGGCTATTCGGTTTTTGCTGGCATTGGAGAAAGGTCAAGAGAGGGAAACGATATTCTGCTGGAAATGGAAAAGTTGGGAGTTTTGAAAAATTGCGTTCTTTTGTTTGGACAAATGAACGAACCTCCAGGGGTAAGGTTTAGGATTGGCTTTTCTGCTTTGACGATTGCTGAATATTTCAGAGACGTAGAGAAAAAAGATGTCTTGTTTTTTGCCGACAACATTTTTCGTTATGTTTTGGCAGGTTGTGAAGTCTCTGCCTTGCTGGGAAGAATTCCTTCCCAAACCGGATATCAACCAACTCTTTTTTCTGAGATTTCAGAAATCGAAGAAAGGATTACTTCAACTGAACACGGTTCCATTACTTCGGTTCAGGCAGTTTATGTACCAGCCGATGACCTCACCGATCCTGGAGTAGTTTCTGTTTTTGGGCATTTGGATGCTTCCATTGTCCTTTCTAGAGAATTGGCCGATCTTGGAATCTATCCAGCAGTCGATCCTTTAGAAAGTTACTCTAAAATTTTGATTCCAGAAATAGTAGGAGAGGAACATTATTTTGTGGCAAACGAAGTCAAAAGAATTTTGAAAAGATACAGAGAATTGAAAGATATCATTTCGATTTTGGGTATGGAAGAGCTTTCAGAAGAAGATAAAGTTTTGGTCCAGAGAGCAAGAAAAATCCAAAAATTTCTCTCACAGCCATTTCATGTTGCCGAAGTTTTCACTGGGAAAAAAGGAGTTTATGTTCCGCTTGAAAAGACGATTGACAATTTCAAAAGGATAATTAACGGAGAATTTGATGACAAACCAGAAGATGAATTTTATATGAAAGGAACGATAATTTAAATTATGGAAATTAATATTGTTGCTCTAGACCAAATCATTTACCAAGGAAAAGCCGAAGGAATTTTGGTGCCAGCAAAAGATGGCCAGCTTACGATTTTGCCAAATCACATTCCATTAATTACTGTTTTGAAAGAAGGGAAAATTGTTATTTTGGGAAAAGAAAAAAAAGAATTTTCGATTCGAGAAGGTATTTTGATGGTAAAGAAAAATAAAGTAGATGTTTTAGTAACAGTGTAACATGAGATATGAACCAGGAAGATTATCTAATCGAAAAAGAAACTGGTCAAGAAAGGGAGCAAAAAGCGCAGAGCTTTTAGAATCCCTTTCTTCTTCTTTGAAAGAGATAGCAAGAGAGCTTTCCCAACAAGGCTTTCCGGTTGGGGAAGATTGTAGAATTGACATGAAAAAATTTGAAGGAGTGTATGCTACAAATGAAATTGAAAAGGAGTTGATCAATTAATTTTGGACAAATCCTCTGGAGTTCCGATTGCTGCTGTCGATGTTACCACTGATGCGCCAGAAAAGTTTAGAATAGTAATAAGAGAGTTAGAAAAAATTAAAAACGGAGCGTCAGTAAAGTATAGTATTTGTTTGAAAAAGAGTAGGGATGAGTTTGAAATTACACTGGGGGATCAAAAACAACTTCCATTTTTAATAGTAGCTATACATCCGGAAGTTTTACTTTTTATGGCAAAAAATATGAGCGATAATAAAGAAAATTTAAGAGAATTTTTAAAAAAAGAGTTTTTGAAAATAAGCAAGCAAATTATAGATCAATTAATTAAACAATGTGAAGAATTTTTGTTAAGCGCTTCACCTGATTTAAAAAAGCAATATTCACGAGTCTTAAAAATGTTGAAACAAATTTAAAACTAAATGAAAAAAGTAGCCAAAGTAAAATTTGAAGGAAATTTAAGGGAGGCGATTTTGAAAGCTGTTTCCTTTTTGGGTGGGTTTGAAAGATTCATCCAAAAAGGAGATGTTGTTTTAGTCAAACCAAATTTCAACACCGCAGACCCTTTTCCTGCTTCAACCGACTTTGAATTTTTAAAGACTGTCGTTGAACTAATTTATGAAAGAGAACCAAAATTGGTAATGGTAGGTGATAGTTCAACAATGACTTTGAATACAAGAAAGATAATGGAAAAGTTGGGAATTTTTGAGCTTCAAAATTTAAAAACACCAGCCAGAGTTTATGTTTTTGAAGAATGGGAATGGATAAAAAAAGAAGTTCCTAAAGCAAAATATTTAAAATCAGTTTCGGTTACTGAAATTTTAGAAAGGCCAGATAAGATCGTTTTGCTACCTTGTTTGAAAACTCACAAGTACGCTCAATTTACTGGAGCTTTGAAATTGGCTGTCGGTTTTATGAAACCAATAGAAAGAATAAAATTACATCTTTCCAACCTCCAAGAAAAAATTGCCGAACTAAACACAATTTTTAACCCAGATTTGATCATTATGGATGCTAGAAAATGTTTTATTAATCGAGGACCAGCAAAAGGAGAAATTAGAGAGCCAAACTTGATTTTGGCATCGGACGACAGAGTTGCAATCGATGTTGAGGGAATAAAAATTATTCAATCTTTCAAAGGAAATTCTTTAAAAAACATCGATCCTTGGAAACTGCCCCAGATTAAAAGAGCGATTGAACTGAAAATTGGGGTAAAAAACGAGAAAGAGTACGAAATTTTTCAATAATTTAAGGTCAAAAGCAAAATATAAATAAATGAGCAAAAAAATTATCATTTTAATTTTTTTGATTTTTGTTTTGGGGGCTTTTGGATTTTACTTGGGGAAAAAAGAAAAAGAAACCAAATTACCAAAAATTGCTTGTGCCAAAGAAGGAGAAAAGGTAAACAGAAATCCTTTAATTGGACCCACAGATCAAAAATGCTGCCAGGGTTTAATTGAGTGGAGAGAAAGTAAATCTTATAGCGTTTGTTTAAAACCTACTACCGAGGGAATTTTAGTAGAATCACCAAAAGAAAATGAAAAAATTAAAAGTCCTCTAAAAATTTCAGGGCAGGCAAGAGGAATTTGGTTTTTTGAGGCTCAATTTTCAGCTGAACTTTATGACGCTAATGAAAACCTCTTAGGTAGAACAATTTTAACTTCCAAAGAAGATTGGATGACAGAAAATTTTGTTCCCTTTGAAGGTGAAATGGAGTTTCCAGTTCCAGAAACTGAAAGAGGAAAACTAAGATTTTTGAGCGCCAACCCTTCGGGATTGGCAGAAAATCAGAAAATTTTTGAAATACCAGTACAATTTGAAAAAATAAACTATCGAAAAGTTTTACTTTACTATTACAACCCAGAAAAAGACAAAGACGAATTAGGCAACACAAAATGTTCAAGAGATGGTTTAGTAGCGATAGAGAGGGAAATTCCAATTACAATGAGCCCGATTAAAGATACGATAAATCTTTTATTGAGAGGAAAAGAGAATTTAACTGAAAAAGAAATTGCTCAAGGAATTACCACTGAGTATCCTTTGGAGGGTTTTAAACTAAAATCTGCCAATTTAAAAGAAGATGGGACTTTGATTTTAGAATTTGAAGATCCTGAAAATAAAACTGTTGGTGGCGCTTGCAGGGTGGGAATTTTGTGGTTTCAAATTGAAGCCACTGCAAAACAATTTCCGGAAGTTAAAAAGGTTCAATTTTTGCCAGAAGAATTATTTCAACCTTAGTGATAAAATTTGAAAATTTTCAAAAAATCGATTTGAGGGTGGGGGAGATAGTAAAAGCAGAGAAAATTGAAGGGTCAGAAAAACTTTTGAAATTGATCGTTGATTTGGGCTCAGAAAAAAGACAAATTGTTGCTGGCATTGCCAAAGAATACTCAGTCGATGAGTTAATCGGGAAAGAAATTGTAGTCGTTGCAAATTTGGAACCAAAAAAATTAATGGGAATTGAAAGCCAGGGAATGCTTTTGGCAGCCGATTTTGAGGGAAAACCAGTAATTTTGATTCCTGAAAAGAAAGTTCCTCCTGGAGCAAAAGTAAAATGATAGATCCAATAAAAGAAGCAGAAAGATTAAGAAAAATTGTTTGTAAGGGTAAAAACCGAAAATATTATAGATTTAGGGGAGGAAATTTTTATGGTGGAGTGGCCAGCGGAGATTGTGTAGGTTGTATTTTAGATTGTGCTTATTGTTGGAGTTTTTATCCGAGAAAAAATCCAGAAAAAGTTGGAAAATTTTTTTCACCAAAAGAGGTTGCTGAAAGATTAATTAGAATTGCAAGGCAAAAAGGATACAAAAACGTCAGAATTTCAGGAAACGAGCCCACTTTGTGTAAGGAACATTTAATAAAGGTTATTTCTCAAATTCCAAAAGATTTAACTTTCATTTTAGAAACCAACGGAATTTTAATAGATGAGGATTTTGCAAAAGAACTTTCAAAATTTGAAAATTTATTTGTCAGAGTCTCTCTAAAAGGGGCAAACGAAAGAATGTTTTCACAAATCACTGGTGCAAAACCAGAATTTTTTTATTATCAATTGAGGGCTTTAGAATTTTTGGTAAAATATAAAGTGCCTTGTCGGGCAGCGATAATGATTGACCTTTATAACGACAAAGATTTGAAAGAAATTGGAAAAAAACTTTCTGAAATTGATCCTATTTTAGCCCAAGATTTGGAACTCGAATTTCTAATATTTTTCCCTTTTGTTGAGAAAAATTTGAAAGAGAGGGGAATAAAAATCAAAAGAATTTTAAAAGAATGAGAGTTTATCAAGCAATTTTAAAAAGAAGAACGATTCGGCTTTTTAAACCAAAAAAGATTCCAAAAAGAATTTTGAAAAAGTTAATTAATGCGGCAAGATTGGCACCTTCTGCCAGAAACTTACAGCCCCTTGAATATTTAGTCGTTGATGATGAAAATCTCTGTGACAAAATTTTTGAAAATGTTCATTTTGGTGGGAAGATAGAAAAATTGAGGAAAAAAGAAAACAGGCCAGTAGCTTACATTTTAGTTTTAGTTAATAAAAAAATAAAAGAAAATA
The DNA here is from genome assembly GCA_964593405.1 of uncultured Candidatus Saccharibacteria bacterium. Taxonomy (GTDB): domain Bacteria; phylum Patescibacteriota; class Minisyncoccia; order Minisyncoccales; family GBS-2; genus CAZQIO01. Next base: position 18,574 of record CAZQIO010000005.1, read on the forward strand.
ACTTTGAACACGACGTTGGCCTGGCAGTGGAAAATATTGTTTTGACAGCCTGGGAAGAGGGAATAGGGTGTTGCATTATGGGCGCCATTGAAAGAGAAAAAATAAGCCAAATTTTTAATTTACCTTCTCATTATTATCTTGATTTGGTAATTGCTTTGGGTTATCCGGCAGAGAAACCGGTTGTTGAAGAAGGTAGAGGGGAATATTGGAGGAATGAAAAAGGAACTTTGCATGTTCCCAAAAGGTCTTTAAAAGAAATTTTGCACTGGAACAAAATTTAAATGGAATTAAAAGAGAAAATTGAAAATTTGATAAGGAGAGAAATAGAAAAAATGGGATATGAATTTAAAAAAGTTGAAATAAAACAAAAGGGGAAAGCGAAAGAATTGATAATTACTATTGATAAAAAAGGTGGGGTTTCAGTTGAAGATTGTGCCAGAGTTTCAAGGAAAATTGATCCAATTTTAGAAAAGGCAGATTTGTTTGAAAGCAGATGGTATTTAACCGTTTCTTCGCCCGGCTTGAGCAAAAAAGAAATTGAAAAATTAGGTTTTTAAAGATGCCAAAAGTAGTCGTTGGCGGAACTTTTGACATTTTACACAAAGGACACGAAACTCTACTAAAGAAAGCTTTCTCTCTTGGAGATGTTTTTGTTGGTTTGAGTTCGGATGAGTTTGCAAAAAAATTAAAAAAGAGAAAAGTTACCAATTTTTCAGA
>CAZQIO010000005.1:19300-27507 GCA_964593405.1 uncultured Candidatus Saccharibacteria bacterium
CAGAGAGAAAGGAAAATTTGGAAAATTTCATCAGAGAAAAATTCAAAAAAAGCGCAAAAATTTTCAAAATTAAAGACATTTTCGGCCAAACTCTAAAGAAAGATTTTGATTTTATTGTCGTTTCTCCAGAAACCCTAAAAAACGCACAAAAAATAAATAGAGAAAGAAAAAAATTGGGGAAAAAACCAATTAAAATTGTAAAGATTAATTTTGTTTTAGCAGAAGATGGAAAACCAATATCTTCGAGCAGGATTTTAAGGGGAGAAATAGACAAGAATGGGAAAGAATGCGTTTTTTGTAAAATCGTCAAAGGGAAAAAGAAATGTTTAAAAATTTTAGAAAACAAAAGATTTTTAGCCTTTTTAGATGAAAAACCAAGAAATTTGGGTCACACATTAGCAATTCCAAAAAAACATTTTCGATATTTGTGGGAAATACCCTACCTTGGAGATTTTTTCGAATTTGCAAAGAAAGTTGTTAAGGGAATTCAAAGAGCAATGGACACAGATTGGGTGATAGCTCCCGTCTTGGGAGACGAAGTTTGGCATGCTCATTTACATTTAATTCCTCGTTTCAAAAATGACAAATTTTTTTACATTCCTCCAAAAGTAAAGAAAATCTCAAAGAGGAAAATGATAAAAATTCAGCAAAGAATAAAAAATTCAATCAGAGAAAGAAGTTTTAGATAGAAGGAAAAGGTTTTGGTTTAATGAAATTGAAACAAAAAAGAAAATTTCTCCTTTAAAAATTTTCTTTTCTCAATTTTCAAACTTGTTGATTGTTATTTTGTTGGTGGCTACCTTGAGTATAGATTACAAAAGGCACTTGAAGCTTTTTAAAAATTGGAGCTCCCACTGCAAACGTTGTCAGAGAGGGAAAAATCAAAAAAATTCCAGCTAAAGAATTGGTTCCTGGAGATATTATTCTATTGAGAGCCGGAGATAAAATTCCAGCCGACGCCAGATTAATCGAAACAATGGGAATGGAAGTTAACGAATCAATTTTAACCGAAGAATCGTTGCCAACAAAAAAGGAGGCAAAAAGACTTTTGAAAAAAGACGTTCCGTTGGGAGAAAGAGAAAATATGGTTTTTTGTGGAACGGTAGTTACTCGAGGCCAAGGAAAAGCAGTGGTAGTGGCAATTGGGAAAGAAACTGAGTTTGGAAAAATTGCCAAGCTTAAGGTTGGAAAAGATTGGAAAATTATTGGGAGTTTTGGCTTTGACGATTTGTTTTTTAGCTGCTTTTTTTGGAGTAATGAGAGGCCAAAGTGTGCTAGAAATGCTCATTTGGGGAACAAGCTTGGCAGTAGCTGCCGTTCCAGAGGCCTTGCCGGCAGTAGTAACGAGCATTTTGTCTGTTGGTGTCTGGAAAATGGCAAGGAAAAGGGGCCATTGTAAAAAAATTACCGGATGACTACAAGAGAAATTTATGTTAACCGAGAATACATTTTCGTTGAAAGTGTAGGCTATGAACCAAAGGGTACTTTTCTTTTGAGGTTTGGAGAATTCAAAAGAAATCCGGTTTTTGAAATGGCACTTAAAATCGGCCTTTTGTGCAACAAATCCACATTAATAAAAGAGGAAAGGTTTTTAGAATTGATGGAGACCCTACAGAAGGAGCTTTGGTTGTTTTGGCAGCCAAAGCAAAAATGGATCAAAAAAGTTGCCAAAATTTTGGGAAATACCTTTTGATGAAGTTAGAAAAAGAATGAGCACTTTGTATTGGGAAGGAAGGGGAAGTGTTTTCTTTTCACAAAAAGGGCGCCAGAATCGGTTTTGAAAATTACAAACAGAATTTTTGAAAAAAACAAAATAAGGAAAATAACTTTTGAAGATAAAAAAAAGGATTTTGAAAGTTTCGAATAAAATGGCAAGGGGGGCTTGAGAATTTTGGCTTTGGCCTTCAAAGAATTGCAAAAAGAGCAACTTCCAAAAGAAAAACCAAAAATAAACGATTTGGATCCCCAAGAGAAGAAGCAAAAGAAGCAGTGGCTAAATGTTATTCGGCCGGTATTTTGCCAATCATTATCGAATGAGTGATGAAAAACTAATAGAAAGCGTTGAAAAGTGCCTCTTTGCTGGAGTTCCCCCATTTCACAAATTAAGAATTGTTGAGGCCTTAAGGAAAAAGGGGGTTATTGTAGCAATGACTGGAGATGGAATTAACGACGCTCCGGCTTTAAAAAGGGCAGATATTGGAATAGCAATGGAATTTCTGGTATTGATGTCGCAAAAGAAGCTGCCCAAAGGAAGAATAATTTTTGAAAACATAAGAAAGTTTTTGATTTTTCTTTTGAGTTGCAACATTCATTATTTCTGAACTCATTTCTGCCTATTTGGTCAGCACTCAAGGCTCAATTTTGAGAGGAAAACCATTCTCAAACAAATAGTTAAACGTTGCGACAATTTTTTCTTTGTTTTTAACCCTTCTTGTTCTAAAAGTTCCATTTTTTGTTTACCTTTTTAATTTTTATCCCTTAACCAATCAAGATTTTTACTTTCTTTTATTTTTGTCCTTCCTTTAATTTTGGTCGGAGAGATTGCAAAGGCCTTTTTCAAATTAGAAAGAATTTGATAAAATTTTAAACAATGAAAAAAAGATGTCACATTTTTGTATCGGGCCTAGTTCAAGGAGTCTTTTTTAGAGCTACTACAGAAAGTGTGGCAAAGAAATTAGGTTTGAAAGGTTGGGTAAAAAATACGAAAGATGGAAGGGTTGAAATTTTAGTTGAGGGCGAAGAAGAAAAAATTAAAGAATTAATTGAATGGGCCCGTGAGGGTCCTCCTTTAGCAAGAGTTGAAAAAGTGAGTGTTGAATGGGAAGAATTCAAAGGTGATTTTGATGATTTTCAAGTAAGGTATGATTGAAGTTTTATCTTTAGGAGGCTCTTTAGTTTGTCCAGATGATGTTGATGTTGAATTTTTAAAAAATTTTAAAAATTTCATTGAAAAATGGATAAAAAAAGGAAAAAAATTTGCGATTTTGGTTGGAGGAGGGAATTTAGCAAGAAAGTATCAGAGAGCAGCCAAAGAGCTTTTGGTTTTTGATTACAAAGAATTAGATTGGATTGGTATTTTTGCCACCCTTTTGAATGCTGTTTTGGTAAAGTCAATCTTTGGTCAATTGGCTTTCTCAAAAATTATTATCAACCCAACAGAAAAAATTAAAACCAAAAAGAAAATTTTGATTGGTGGAGGATGGAAGCCTGGTAGATCAACAGACTTTGATGCCGTTTTGATAGCCAAAAATTTTGGAGCAAAAAGAGTGATTAACCTTACAAACATAGATTGTATTTTTGACAAAGACCCAAAAAAATTCAAAAAAGCCAAACCAATAGAAAAAATTTCTTTTGACGAATATTTAAAAATAGTAGGCAAAAAATGGATTCCAGGAGCTAACCTCCCCTTCGATCCGGTGGCTGCTTCTTTAGCAAAAAAAGAAAAAATTGAGATTGTGATTTTAAACGGAAAAAATTTCAAAAACTTAGAAAAATTCTTTAAAGGTCAAAAATTTATTGGAACTGTAATAAATTAATGGAGGTTTTTGAGGCAATTTTAAAAAGAAGAAGTGTTAGACGTTTCAAAGATAGCCAAATCCCAAGAGAAAAAATCGAAAGGCTAAAAGAGGCTTTAATTTGGGCTCCTTCTGCCGGAAATTTACAGGCAAGAAAATTTTATTTTGTCTTTAATGAAGAGTTGAAGGAAAAATTGGCCGAAGCTGCCCTAAATCAAGATTTCATTTCAGAAGCTCCCTTGGTTGTAGTTGGTTGTTGCGATTTAGAGAAAATTTCCTGGTATGGAGAGAGAGGAAAAAACCTTTACACAATTTGTGATGTTGCAGCCTCGATTGAAAATTTAATGCTTTTAGCTACTGCTGAAGGCCTTGGCAGTTGCTGGGTTGGGGCTTTTGATGAAGAAAAAGTGATCAAAATCTTGAATTTACCAAAAAATGAAAGACCAATAGTTTTGGTGCCAGTTGGTTTGCCAGCCCAAACCCCAAAAGCCCCACCCAGAGTAAAACCAGAAGAGGCAATAAAAGAAATAAGATGAAAGAATACTTTGTTGGCATCGATCTTGGGAAAGAAAACAAAAGAACCTCGGCAATTTGTATTTTAGAAAAGATAGAACAAGGAGTTTTGCCAAAAGAAAATCTTTGCAATCTTTGTTCGGACATTTTTGGCAAAGAAGTTTACAAAAAATTAAAACCTTTTTTGGGAAATACAAAAACGATAGCGATCGATTCTCCTTTGACAATAGGAAGGGGGAAGGGGGAAATGAGACTTTTTGAAAAATTTTTTTCAAGAAAAATATTTAGAGATTTCAAAGTCAATCCCATTCCACCAGCCTTAATCCCAAAAGTTTGCGAATTTTCTTTAAAATTGAGAAAAAAATTAGAAAAAGATGGGTTTGTGTTAGATATTAATCTTATTGAAACTTCTTCAAGGTTGGTTTTGGCTCTTTTGGAAAATTTTAGTTTTTTAAAAGGGAAAATTTTTTGTCAAAGCAAAAATCAAAGGTCGGCTTTTGTTGCAGCCTACGTTGCTTTTTTGCATTCAAATTTCCAAACAAGGTATATTGGTTACAAAGATGGATTTTTGTTTTTACCAAAAATGACTCTCTGGAAGAAAATTTGGAGAAAAAATTTTTATTTGGCCTGGAAAGAAAGGCCGAGGTTAAAATATCGTTATTTGATTACAAATATTTTTGAAAAATGAGGGTTCCAAAAAAATTAATTGAAATTTTAAAAGAGGGCAAAATTGCAGTAATGCCAACCGATACAATTTATGGAGTTTTGGGATCAGCTTTTAACGAAAAAACAGTCGAAAGAATTTATGAGATAAGAAAGAGAGAAAAGACAAAGCCTTTCATTATTTTAATTTCTGACCTTTCTGATTTAAAAAAATTTGGAATAAAAATTAAACCTTTTCAAAGAAGATTAATAAAAAAATTTTGGCCAGGAGCAGTTAGTTTAATTTTTGATTGTAAATCAAAAAAATTTGAGTACTTGCATCGAGGAAAAAAATCCTTGGCTCTTAGATTACCAAAGCCAAAATGGTTGAGAAACCTTTTGGAAAAAACCGGCCCCCTTGTTGCACCAAGCGCAAATTTGGCGGGCAAAAAACCAGCAACAACGATTGAAGAAGCAAAAAAATATTTTGGTTTTAAAGTTGATTTTTATCTTGATGCCGGAAAAATAGAGGGCAAACCATCAACGATAATTGACATTAGAAAAAAAGAAATTAAAATTGTGAGAAAATGAACCTGAACGAGAAAATCTTTATTTTTTTAAATCAAAAAATTGCCAATCCCATTTTGGACACTGTTGTCCTTTTTGTTTTTATTCCTCTGTTTTCTCTTTTGGTTTTAGTGCCCCTTTGGCTTTTGTTTTTTAAAAAAGAAAAATTTTTAGGACTTTATTCTTTATTTTCTGGATTTTTCCTCTATTGGTTTGGTCATTCAATTTTAAAACCACTTTTTCATGTTCCTAGACCTTTTACTTTAATTGAAGGAGTGAGAATTATTGGCCCCTGGCACCCCAGCCCTTATTCTTTTCCCTCAACAACAACAATGTTAGCTTTCGGTCTTGCTTTACCAATATTTTTGAGAAATAAAAAAATAGGGAAGTGGCTTTTGGTTTTGGCATTTTTGGTTGGCTTTTCAGTAATTTATACTGGATTTCACACCCCACTTGATGTTTTTGGAGGGATTTTCTTTTCTTTTGTTTTTATTTTTCTTTTTGATAAACTTTTATTGATAGTTTTTAGGGGAAAATGAAAATAGAGAAACTTAAAAAAGCCAAAAGATCAATTCCTGATTGGTCCAAAAAAGAAATTGGGGGAAATTGAAGGATTTAAAAGGGAGAAAAAAGTTAAAAGGCTATAAAGTGAAATCTCTAATTCAACTTTAAAATGAAAGCAGAAATTGGTGTCATTGGTGGATCTGGTTTTTACCAATTTTTAAAAGGAAAAGAAATTTCAATTTCCACACCTTATGGAAAGCCATCGGATAAAATTTCAATCTCAAAGATTTTTGGCAAAAAAATTGCTTTTTTGCCAAGACATGGAAGAAAACATCAAATTCCGCCTCATAAAATAAATTATCGAGCCAATGTTTTTGCTCTTAAAAAATTGGGGGTTGAAAGAATCATTGCTCCTTGTGCAGTTGGAAGCTTAAATCCAAAAATGAAGCCGGGCGATTTTGTTATTGTTGATCAATTTATCGATAGAACGAAAAAAAGAAAAGATACTTTTTTTGAAGGTCCAAAAGTTGCTCACATTTCCAGTGCCGATCCTTATTGTCCTCAGTTGAGGGAAATAGCAATTAAATGTTGTAAAAAACTAAAATTGTCTTTTCATCCCAAAGGAACGGTAGTTGTAATTGAGGGACCTCGTTTTTCAACTCGGGCTGAATCTCAATATTATTCAAAAATTGCCCATTTAATTAATATGACTCAATATCCAGAAGTAATTTTAGCCAAAGAAGCAGAAATTTGTTATTTGGCAATTTCTTTGGTTACAGATTATGATGCGGGCTTGAAAGGAAGAAAGGACATTAAACCGGTGACAGCCAAAGAAGTTTTAAGCATTTTTAAAAAGAATACTGAGAAAATGAAAGAATTAATTTTAGAAATAATTAAAGCTGTACCAAAAGAAAGAAAATGCCCCTGTGTCCAGTCTTCAAAAGAAGCATTTTTGTCTTAATCTTTCAGTGGTTGTTTTAGGCATCGATTTAGCAGGAAGTCCAAAAAGAAAAACAGGAATTTGCATTCTTAACGAAAAATTAGAAGCTGACTGCTTTTGCGTTTTTGAAGACAAAGAGATTTTAAATTTGATAAATAAAATAAAACCAAAATTAATCGCAATCGATGCTCCTTTGAGTTTGCCAAAAGGAAGGAAAAGTTTGAAAAGAAAAGAAAACATTCATTTTAGAGAATGCGACCGAGAGCTTTGGCGATATAAAATAAAATTTTTTCCAATAACTTTGGGACCAATGAGAAAATTGACAGAGAGGGGAATTAAATTGAGAAAAATTTTAGAGAAAAAATTTAAAGTGATTGAAGTTTATCCAGGGGCAACCCAAGACATTTTAAAAATTCCGAGAAAACAAAAAGGTTTTGAAAAACTGAAAAAAGGACTTGAAAAATTGGGAATTAAAATTTTAAAGGAAAATCCTAATGCCGACGAACTCGATGCCATAACTGCAGCTTTTACTGGCTGGCTTTATTTGAAAGGAAAATGTGTAGCAATTGGTGATAAAAAAGAGGGACAAATTATAATTCCAAAATGAAGTTTTTAAATTGCAAAATTGATATTTCAAAGGGGGTTTTCAGGCCAAGGCCAGAGACTAAATTTTGGGTAAAAAGGGCAATAAAAAAATGCAAAAAGGAAATTAAAACTCGAGCTTTGAAAGAGCCAAAATTTTTAGATATTTTTGCAGGATCAGGTTTTATTGGAATTTTAATTTTAAAAAATATTAAAAACTCAAAAGTCGATTTTGTAGACATTGACAAAAGAGCAGTAGAGCAAATAAAGATTAATTTAAAAATCAATAAAATCTCTCAAAAAAGATACAAGATCTATCAATCCGATATGTTTGAAAAGCTTAAAAATAAAAAATACCACTTCATTTTTGCCAACCCTCCATATGTAGCAAAAGAAAGATTGTGGCAGGTTCAAGAATCGGTGAAAAATAAAGAACCAAAAATTTCTTGGTATGGAGGAAAAGGAGGGCTAAAATACATTAAAAAATTTTTGAAAGAGGCAAAATTTCATTTAAAAGCTGAAGGTAAAGTTTTTCTTGAAATTGATCCTTTACAAAAAGATGAACTTGAGAAAATTTTACAAAAAGAAAAATATTCAAAATTTGAATTTTTCAAAGATCAATTTGGGAAAATTCGTTGGGTAATTTTTGTACTTTGAGAGTTTTTAAAATTTGGTAAAATAAAAATTGATGTTAGAGACAAAAATTTTTGGTTGGTTTTTGGTAATTGGCGGATTAGGAATAATACTTTTGGCACTTTATTTTTCTTTTAACATTTTGATTGGGAAATCTCCTTTGCCAGAACTTTTTAAGATCGAAAATAAAAATCTGGAGGCATTAACTTTGCCAAAGGGGAAAATTCCAACTAGCCAGCCAGAAATCCAAAAGCAGTTTGAAGAAATTGTCGCTGAGCAATTGAAAGAAATTTTTCCGGCAGAATTTTTAC
>CAZQIO010000005.1:27517-33546 GCA_964593405.1 uncultured Candidatus Saccharibacteria bacterium
GATTTAATTTTTTCTTATTTTTCTTGGCATTATTGTGACGTTTCAAAAGAGATTCTAAAGGCAATCAAAAATTTTTTAAAGTTTGGACTTCATTTTTTCTCAATCCCGTTTTTGATAAAAACATTATTTTCTTATTGGCACAAATATTTTTGGACTTATCCCAAGTATTTTGATCCTTGGGTGTACTTTGTTACATTTTTGTCAAATTTAATTTCTCGAATGGTCGGCGCTTCGGTGCGGCTTTTGGTGATTTTTTTTGGAATTTTTTTTGAAGTTTTAGTTTTAGTTTTTGGTATTGTCTGTCTTTTTTGTTGGGTCTTTTTGCCATTAATTTTATTTTTTGGTTTTTGGTATGGAATCAAATTTTTATTTGGAATTTAAAAAATCAAAAATTGCAAAAACAGTTTGGCTTGAATTTTTGCCGATTTTCAAATTAAGAAAACTGGAAAAGAAACTTTTTCTTTTCCTTTCCTTGTTTTTTAGCCTTTTTTACATTTTCATTTTTGAAAAGAAAATTTTGGGAGCGCTTATTTTATCTTTTCTTTTTTTCATTATCTCTCTTTTGAAAGACGCTTTTTTTGAAAAAAAATTAAAAAATCCGCCAAAAACCGGTGAGATTTTTGACCTAATAGATTTTTCAATAGCCAAGGCAATTTACAACTGCCTCAGATTGAAAAATACCAATTCTTCTTTTTTCCTTTATTTTTTACTGGACGAGAAAAACTTTAAAATTAGATTTTTGTTTTCAAGACTTTTCCTCAATTTAAGAGAACTAAAAAATAGGCTTTTGGAAGACAAGAGAAAGGATGATGAAATAAAAGAAATAATTTTTGAACTTTCAAACCAAAAAAAAGAAAAAATAAGCCCTGGAGATTTATTTGTTTTGCTTTCTAAAAAGAACATAATTTTTAAAAATTTTTTGATCGAAAACCAAATAAAAACAGAAGATATCCAGCAAGTGTGGCAATGGGTTGAATACTTAGAGCAGGAATTTTTAGAAAGAAAAAAGTTTTGGAAATTTGAAAACCTTTTAAGGTTTGGAAGTTTAGCTAGAGAATGGACGGCAGGATACACAATTTTGCTTGATCGTTTTTCGACAGACGTAACAAAAATTATGAAAAAGCAAGGCTTTCGGAGAATTTTCGCCCATGCCGAGGAAGTAGAAACGATGGAAAAAATCTTAATCTCACCTGAAAAAAACGATGTTTTAATAGTAGGAGAACCAGGAAGCGGAAGAAGATCAATGATTGAATTTTTGGCCAACAAATGTGCCCTGGGCCAAAGTTTACCAGAATTGAATTTTAAAAGAGTAGTTATTTTGGATTTACCAAAAATAATTGCCGAAACTCAAACAATAGAAGAGGCAGAAATGGTTTTGGACAAAATTTTCTCTGAGGTTCTTTTTGCCGGCAATGTGATTTTGGTCATCGACAATCTTCATCAGTACGTTGGTGTTAAAACAGAAAGAACAGTGGGGGCGATTGAAATTTCCGGAATTTTGGGAAATTATGTCACCTCTCCAAATTTTTGGTGTATTGGAATTACAACTTTTGAAGGATTACACAAGAATTTAGAAAAAGTTCCTCTATTACTCGAGGCTTTTGAGAAGATAGAAGTGAAAGAAGTTTCTTTGCAAGAAACTCTTTTGATTTTGGAAGATAGAGCCTTGAGGCTCGAAAAAAAATACAAAATATTTTTTACATTTTTGGCAATCAAAAAAATTATTGAACTTTGTGAAAAATACATGCCGGCAATGCCATTCCCAGAAAAAGCAATCGAAGTTTTGGATGAGTCGGCAATTTTGGTTTCTCAAAGAAAACAAAAAACTGTTTTGCCAGGAGATGTAGAAAAAGTTATTGAAAGAAGAACAAAAATTCCAGTTGGAGAAATGAGCGAAATAGAAAGAAAAACTCTTTTGAATTTGGAGAAACTTTTACATGAGAGGATTGTTGATCAAGAAGAAGCAATAAAGGAAATTTCAGACGCCTTGAGAAGAGCAATGGCAGAATTGAAATTAAGGAAAGGACCGATTGGTTGTTTTCTGTTTTTGGGTCCAACCGGAGTGGGAAAGACAGAAACGGCAAAGGCTTTAGCAGAAATTTATTATGGTTCTGAAAAAAATATGATAAGGCTAGATATGTCAGAGTTTCAAAACATAAGCGATATTAAAAGAATTTTGGGGTGGGAAGGTGGAGAGGGATTGTTAACGACTCCAGTCAGGGAAAGACCATTTTCTTTGATTTTGTTGGATGAATTTGAAAAGGCCCATCCAAACATTTTGAATTTGTTTTTGCAGGTTTTTGATGAAGGACATTTAACTGACGGAATGGGAAGAAGGGTAGATTTTAAAAATACGATTATTGTCGCTACCTCTAACGCTGGCTATCAAATAATCCTGGATGCTCTGAAAGATCCAACTCTAAAAGAGTGGGGAAGTGTCAAAAAAAAGTTATTGGATTTTGTCTTTGAAAAAGGAATTTTTAGACCGGAATTAATAAACAGGTTTGATGCCGTTGTTGTTTTTAAACCTTTGAGTCGAGAAAATCTTTTAGAGGTCGCAGAATTACAATTGAGAAAAATTCAAAAACAATTAGCCCAAAAAGATATTGATTTTATTATTACTCAAGAGCTTAAAGAAAAAATTGTCGATTTAAGCTACGATATTACTTTCGGCGCAAGAAATATGCAAAGGGTCATTCAAGATAAAGTGGCTAACGTTATCGCTAGAGCAATTTTAGCAAATGAATTAAAAAGAGGAAGCAGAGTAAAAATTGATCCAGAAACCTTCTCTTTAATTATCAATCCCTAAAAAGTTCTCCTGTGAATTTCTTGTGGAAAAAAGGGCTTTTTTGAATTCATTTTGCCCTTTTTTATTTTTTGTTGACTTTAGGTTTTGAATGGAATAAAGTGAAAATAGGTGGAAAATTGTGGATAAGTATGGGGAAAAGTTAAGGTTTCTGTGAATAACTATGGCTTTTTACGGCGAATACATTTATTCAATTGATGAAAAGAAAAGGTTGGCCATTCCTCCAAAATTTAGAAAGATTTTTGGAAAAAAAGCTGTCATTACTAAAGGCTTGGATCAGTGTTTATTTTTGTATCCAGCAAAAGAATGGCAAAAGTTGGCCGAAAAACTGAGTAAACTTCCTTTATCGCAAGGAGATGCTAGGGGATTTGCCAGGTTGATGCTTGCCGGAGCGATGGAGGTGGAATTTGACAACTTAGGAAGAATTTTAATTCCAGACTATTTAAAAGATTACGCTCTTTTAAAAAAGAAAGTGGCAATCGTCGGTATTTATAATCGAGTAGAGATTTGGGATTTGGAAAAATGGAATGAATACAAAGAAAAAACGGAAAAAGAAGTTGGAGATATTGCAGAAAGATTGAAAGAATTGGGGGTATAAAGAGAAATGAAAAATTCGAATTTTAAATTTGAAATTCATTTTCCTGTTCTTTTGAATGAGGTTTTGGAATATTTGAACCCAAAACCGAACGAAAATTTTGTAGATTGTACTTTTGGCGGAGGTGGACATGCTTTGGCGATTCTGGAAAAAACAAAACCAAATGGAAAAGTTTTAGGAATCGAAATAGACCCAGAACTTTACAAAATAGCAAAGGAAAAAATTAAACACGAGAGACTGATTTTAGTGAGAGATTCCTTTTTGAACTTAAAAAAAATAATCGAAAGAGAAAATTTTAGGCCAATTGCTGGAATCTTCTTTGACCTTGGAATTTCTTCCTGGCATTTAGAAAAGTCTAAAAGAGGATTTTCTTTTTTGAGGAAAGAACCTCTGATCATGAGATACGATGCTGATTTGACTAAACTAACGGCAGCTGAGGTGGTCAACAATTGGACGAAAGAAGAAATTGAAAAGATTTTAAGAGAATTTGGCCAGGAAAAATTTGCAAAAAAGATTGCAAAAGCAATTTGCAAAGAAAGAGAAAAAAAGAAAATTGAGACAACAACAGAGTTGGTAAAAATTATTGAAAAAGCTGTACCAAGTTTTTACAAAAAAAGAAAAATTCACTTTGCCACGAAAACATTTTTGGCCCTAAGGATCGTTGTCAATGAAGAATTAGAAAATCTTAAAAAGGGACTAAAAGAGGCAATGGAAATGCTAGACAAAAAAGGAAAATTGGTGGTAATTTCTTTTCATTCTCTGGAAGACAAAATTGTAAAAAACTTTTTCAAAGAACAAGAAAGAGAAGGAAAGTTAAGAATTTTAACAAAAAAACCTATATCTCCAAAAAAAGAAGAAATTTTAAAAAACCCTCGATCAAGGTCAGCAAAATTAAGAGCAGCAGTTAAAATTTAATGCGCCAAGACAATTTAAAAAAGATTAATATTTTGCTTTCAATTTTTTCTCTAGTTTTCTTTAGTTTGACAATTTTTCAAATTCTAAAATTTGCTGAAAAACACTATTTAATAAAAAAGGCAGAAAAAGAAATTAACAAAATTGAAAACGAAAATCAAAAACTAGAAGACGAGTTGTTTAGTTTCAACCAAACGATAAATTTGGATGAATTTTTGCAAAAAGAAGGTTTTGTGGAAGCGAAAAATGTAAAATACATTCAGGTTTTTGAAGGTACAGTTTTGGCAAAATGAAAAACTGGCGAGAATTTTTAATAATTTTTCTTGTTTTTTGTTTTGCCTTGGTTTTAGGAATTAGGTTGTTTTTTTTACAAATTGTTCGGGGGGAGTATTTTAGAGCCTTAGCTTTTGGTTTAAGAGGACAAATTGAAGAAAACACAAAAGAAAGGGGCGAAATTTTTTTTAAAGACGGAGAACCCCTAGCTTTAAACAGAGATTATTTTTTTGTATTTGTTCTTGGCGAAAAGTTAAAGGATGAACAAAAAACAGCTGAAATTTTAAGCCAGATTTTAAATTTGGAAAAAAATTTTGTTTTAGAAAAATTGAAAAATAAAACCTCTTATTCAGTAATAAAAAGAAAGCTTACTTTGGAAGAGGTAGAAAAAATCAAAAAAGCAAAGTTGGAAGGAGTTTTTTTAGGCATTGAAAGGGTAAGGTATTATCCTCAAAAAAATTTAGCCTCAAACGTGGTTGGGTTTGTAAATACTCAAAAAAAGGGACAGTACGGATTGGAAAAGTACTTTGATGAGATATTGTCGGAGGGAAATGATTTGGTTTTGACTTTAGATTACAAAATTCAACTTGAGGCAGAAAAATTACTAGATAAAGCTAAAAAAGATTTTGATATAGAGGGCGGTCAGATTGTTGTGATGGAACCAGATTCTGGGAAAATTTTGGCAATGGCCAATTTTCCAAACTTTGATCCAAATTCTTATCAAAATTTTGCTGATAATTTAGAAATTTTTAAAAACGGAGTAACCCAAAAATTGTTTGAACCAGGTTCTACTTTCAAACCAATTACTATGGCAGCCGGCTTGAACGAAGGAAAAATTACGCCCGAGACCACCTATGTTGATACTGGTAAAGTAGAAGTTGGAGGTTATGTTATTAGAAATTATGATAATCGAATTTGGGGAAAACAAACAATGACTGGAGTTTTAGAAAAATCAATTAACACAGGGGCAGTTTTCGTAGAAAAATTACTTCCTCATCATGTTTTTTTGGATTATATTGCTAGATTTGGAATTTTTGAGCCAACGGAAATTGATTTGCCAGAGATTTATTCTGAGAATAAAGAATTTAAAAAAGGCTATGAAGTAAATTTTGCCACCGCTTCTTTTGGCCAAGGAATCGAGATGACCCCAATTCAACTTGCTAGAGCAATTTGCGCAATTGCCAACGGAGGAAAATTAGTTAGACCATATTTGGTTGAAAAAATTATCAAAGACGGCAAAGAAATTAAAATTGAACCAAAAATTCAAAAAGAATCAATAATTGCAAAAGAAACAGCTCTTCAATTAACAAAAATGTTAGTGAGTACGGTTGAAAATGGTTTTGCCAAAAGGGCAAAAATTCCAGGATATTTTGTAGCAGGAAAAACCGGTACCGCCCAGATTCCCTTTCCAAGTTTGGGGATCAAAAAATCTGGTTATTCAGA
>CAZQIO010000006.1:0-14009 GCA_964593405.1 uncultured Candidatus Saccharibacteria bacterium
AAATTAGGTGGTGGAAAGAATTAATTTTAAAAGGAATGGGGCAATTTTTCTTTGAAAACAAAATCGATTTTAGAGGGAAAAATTTTCTCAAGATTGAAAACGCTAATTTTTTTTGCGATCGCAAAAAAAGTCAGCTTTTGAAAAATTTGAAAGAAAATAGATTTTTAGTGCCAGTTGGAGGAGGGAAAGATTCAATAGTGACGATTGAATACTTGAAAAAATTTAAAAAGAATTTAGTTTTGTTTTGTCTCAATCCCCAGTGGCCGCAAAAGAAAATAATTGAAATTTCTGGCGCAAAAGAAAAAGTCTTTGCGAAAAGAAAAATTGACAAAAAACTTTTTTTGCTCAACAAAAGAGGGTTTTTAAACGGTCACACTCCCTTCACAGCTTATTTGAGCTTTTTGGCAATTTTGGTGGCAGCCCTTAAAGAATGCAAGTTTGTTGCCTTTTCTAACGAAAAGAGTGCCAACGAAGGAAATGTGAAATATTTGGGGAAAATGATAAACCATCAATATTCAAAAAGCGAGGAATTCGAAAGAAAGTTTAGGGAATATTTAAAAAAATATTTAATAAAAAATTTAAACTACTTTTCTTTTTTGAGACCATTTAATGAGCTTGAAGTTTGCGCTCTTTTTTCTCAATTTCCCCAATATTTTCATTCTTTTTTGAGTTGCAACGTTGCCTTCCAAACCAATTCTGGCACAAAAAAACCATTGAAAAATTGGTGCAAAAAATGCCCAAAGTGCCTTTTTGTTTTTGCTAGTTTGTATCCATTTTTGGGAGAAAAAGTTTTCAAAATTTTTAAAGGAAACCTTTTTGAAGATAAATCTCTATTACCAACGATGCTTCAGTTAATAGGAAAGAAAAAATTCAAACCGTTTGAATGTGTTGGAACAAAAAAAGAAAGTCGTTTAGCTTTCAAAATGAGTCTTGAAAGATGGAAGGACAGTGGGGGAAAATTGCCAGTTTTGTTAAAAGAATTTGCTAAAATTAATTAAGGAAAAATGTTAGAAGAACTTGGAGAAAAAAAGATTTTAATTTTAGGGTTTGGTAAAGAGGGGAGAGAAACTTTAAAATTTTTGAGAAAACTTTTTCCAAATAAAATTTTTGGTATCGCCGACCAAAAACCACTTTCAGAACTTTCTTTAAAAGATGAACTTTTGAAAAAGAATGTTAAATTGCACTTGGGGAAAGATTATCTCAAGGCCTTGAAAGAATATGATTTGATTATCAAATCTCCCGGTATTCCCATTCACTTACCAGAGATTGAACAAGCTTACAGGCAAAGAAAAATTACTTCCGAAACTAAAATTTTTTTTGAAAATTGCAAAGGAAAAATCGTGGGAGTGACGGCTACAAAAGGAAAAAGTACTACCTCAACATTAATTTACAAAATTCTCAAGGCCCAGGGCTTGAAAGTTCATTTGGTAGGGAACATTGGCAAGCCGGTTTTGAGTTTTCTTTTAAGGTGCAAAGAAAACGACATTTTTGTTTTTGAACTTTCTTCTCATCAACTTTACGATTTAAAAACCTCTCCTCATGTAGCTGTTTTTTTAAATATTTACCCTGAGCATTTGGATTATTACAAAGATTTTCAAGAATATTTAATGGCCAAGGCAAACATTTGTTTGTGGCAAACTGAAAAAGATTATTTAATTTACAACGCTCAAGACAAAAACGTTTCAAAAGTTGCCAAGCTTTCTAGAGCAAAAAAAATTCCAATTACCCCAAGCCAAATAATTCTCAAAAAACTAAAAATCAAAAAATTCCCCTTTGCTGGTAAATTTTACTGTTTAAACATAGCTGCTGCAGCTGCCGTTGGGCAAATTTTTGGGGCAAAATCTCTTACCATAAAAAAAGTCATTGAAAACTTCAAACCATTGCCCCATCGGTTAGAATACGTTGGTAAATTCAAGGGTATTGAATTTTATAATGATTCTTTGTCTACCATTCCAGAAACAACCATTGCCGCTTTAGATTCTCTCGGCAAAAGAGTTGAAACACTAATTTTAGGAGGTTTCGATAGAGGTTTGGATTTTAAAAAATTAGCAAAAGAAATTTTAAAGAGAAAAATTAAAAATCTAATTTTATTTCCCCAAACAGGAGATAAAATTTGGCGCCAAATCTTATCTTTAATTAAAGATGATTCAAAACTTCCAAAAGCCGTCTTAGTCCAGAATATGAAAGACGCTGTAAAGTTAGCCTTCGAAATGACACAAAAAGGAAAAATTTGTCTTTTAAGCCCAGCCTCACCTTCCTTTGGCCTTTTTCGAGATTATAGAGATAGGGGGAATTTGTTTAAAAAGTACGTTAAATATTATGGAAAAAAGAGTTGATTTTTTTTTACTTTTTGTTTTTGTTGTTCTTTTGTTTTTAGGAATTTTAATTTTAGCAAGCGTTTCTAGCCCAATTTCTTTAGAAAAGTTTGGAACCCCTTTTTATTATTTAATCCACCAGCTTCTTTTTGGAATTTTGCCCGGAATTTTTTTGGGGACCATTGCTTTTAAAGTCGATTTCAAACTCTTAAAAAAGTATTCACTGTTTGGCCTTTTATTTTTTTTGGGTTTGTCTAGCTTAGTTTTCCTTCCAACATTTAGATTGAAACTTGGTGGAGGAGCCAGATGGATAAAAGTTGGGCCAATTGTTTTTCAACCTTCTGAATTTTTAAAATTGGCCTTTTGTATTTATCTTGCTGCCTGGCTTTCTTCTCCAAAAGATTTTGGAATTTTTCAGACATTTTTAGCCTTTGTTGTTTTGCTCTCGGCCATATGTTTAATTTTTATTTTCCAGCCCGATATATCAACCTTGGGAATAATAATGATAACTTCCCTAGTAATGTTTTTTTTAGCAAAAACCCCTCTTTGGCAAACAATCTTTTTGATTTTAATGAGTCTTTTGATTTTCTCTCCGATTGTCATTTCCGCTCCCTATCGTCTTTCTCGAATTTTGGTGTTTTTGAATCCAGAAATAGATCCTATGGGCATTGGTTATCAAATCAGACAATCTTTAATTGCCATTGGCTCTGGAAAAATTTTTGGCAAAGGCTTGGGTCTTTCTCAGCAAAAATTTGGAATTTTACCAAAAACCTTTTCTGACCTAGCCTTTGCTGTTTTTGCCGAAGAAACGGGTTTTTTGGGCGCAATTTTTCTTATTTCCTTGTATTTGATATTTTTCTTCCGCTCGTTTAAAATTGGAAGTGAAAAAAGAGACGAGTTTTCTAAACTTTTGGCATTTGGGATTAGCTTTTGGATTGTTTTTCAGGCTTTTTTTCACATCGGATCGAACATTGGTGTGTTACCACTTTCTGGAATTCCTCTTCCTTTCATTAGTTATGGTGGTTCTCATTTAGTTTCAGAAATAATTGGCACTTCGCTTTTGTTAAAAATTACAAAAAAATGAAAATTGTTTTCACTGGTGGAGGAACTGGAGGTCATGTTTTTCCCATCGTTGCAATTGTCAGAGAACTAAAAAAACTCTCTGGGAATTTTGAGTTTTATTATCTTGGGCCGAAAGATGATTTTGCAAAAAAAACTTTGCTTAAAGAAGGGATAAGGCCCAAATGGATTTTGGCCGGCAAACTACGACGCTATTTAACCTTATTGAGCCCCCTGGCAAATTCTTTTGACCTTTTTGTTAAAATACCCCTTGGTTTTTTGCAAGCTTTTTGTTATCTTTTTTTTCTTAATCCAGATCTCATTTTTTCAAAAGGAGGATATGGATCTTTCCCGGTAGTACTGGCTGGATGGCTTTTGGGCACACCAGTTTTTTTACATGAATCAGATTGCCGCCGAGGTTTGGCCAACAAAATTTTAGGGATTTTCGCCTCAAAAATTTTTATTTCCTTTCCCCAAACCGAAGGTTTCAAAAAAGGGAAAATGATTTTATCTGGCAACCCAATCAGAAATGAAATTTTTCAAATATCAAAAGAAAAAGCATTTTCTCGCTTGAAACTTTTGGGTGGAAGGCCAGTAATTTTAGTTTTGGGTGGTTCTCAGGGTGCTCAACGCATCAACGATCAGATATTGGGAATTTTAAAAGAGTTGGTGAAGGGGTTTGAAATCATTCATCAAACAGGAGAAAAAAATTTTCAGCAAGTCAAAGCAGAAGCAGAGGTACTTGTCGATAAAGAATGGCTAAAATACTATCATCCTTACCCTTTCTTAGAAGAAGAAGATTTAGGGGCAGCCTTTGTAGCTTCGGATTTGATAATAGCTAGGGCTGGGGCCGGAACGATTTTTGAGATTGCCTATTGTGGCAAACCATCAATTCTTATTCCTTTGCCAGAAGCAGCCCAAGACCATCAACTGGCAAATGCCTACGCTTTTGCAAAAGAGGGCGGGGCGATTGTGATGGAAGAAGAAAACCTTTCTCCAAGATTTCTTTTGGCTACTTTAAGGTTGCTTTTTTCAGAACCTGAGAGGCTTCAGAAAATGGGGGAGAAAGCAAAACAGTTTAGTATGCCAGAGGCGGCAAAAAAAATAGCAAATTATATTTTCAAATTCTTGACTGGCTAAAAATTTTTTGCAAAATTAAGATAAAATGGATCCACAATTTAAATTTTCTCAACCTGGAGAGGTTAGAGTAAGGTTTGCGCCAGCTCCCAGCGGAAAATTGCATATTGGAGGGGCAAGAACCGCTCTTTTTAACTATCTCTTTGCCAAAAAATATAATGGAGTTTTTGTTTTGAGAATAGAAGATACAGACGTTGAAAGGTCAAAACCTGAATTTGAAAAAGAAATTATGGAGTCTTTAAAATGGTTAGGAATTGAATGGGACGAAGGGCCAGACGTCGGAGGAAATTATGGACCTTACAGGCAATCTGAAAGAAGAGAAATATATAAAAAATACATAGAAAAACTTTTGCAAGAAAACAAAGCTTATTATTGTTTTTGTACAAAAGAGGAATTGGAGGCTCAAAGACAATATCAGCTATCGATCGGTGAGCCTCCGAGATATACTGGCAAATGTCGGAATCTTTCAGAAGATACGGTTAAAAAGTATTTGGAAATGGGAAAACCCTACGTGATCAGGTTTAAGGTAGAGGGAAAGGAAATTGAATTTGAAGATTTGATCAGGGGGAAAATTCGTTTCGATGCCAGGTTGATAGGGGATTTTGTTATCGCTAAAAATTTTCAATCTCCGCTTTATAATTTTGCCTGCGTTGTTGATGATTTTGAAATGAGAATTACTCATGTTATTAGAGCAGAAGATCACATTTCCAACACGCCAAAGCAAATTTTACTTCAAAAAGCCTTTGGTTTTTATCATCCTCAATACGCTCATTTACCTTTGATTTTAGCACCGGACAGGTCAAAACTTTCAAAAAGACATGGAGCTACGGCAGTTTCCGATTTTAGAAAAATGGGTTATTTACCAGAAGCTTTAGTAAACTTTATGGCTCTTTTAGGATGGAACCCAGGGGGAGATAGAGAATTTTTCTCAATGTCTTCTTTAATCAAAGAATTTTCTTTGGAAAAAGTCCAAAAGTCGGGAGCAGTTTTTAATATCAAAAAATTAGACTTTTTCAACGGATTTTACATTAGACAAAAATCGCTCGATACATTAACTAACCTTTGTATTCCATATTTGATAGAGGCTGGACTGATCGAGCCGTTAAAAGAAACAACCCAAAAGTTTTTAATTTCAGAAACTAAAGAAATCATAGCCCTTGAAACTCTCCAAAAAATTGTTTCGCTTTATCAACAAAGATTAAAAAAACTTTCTGAAATTGTTTCTCTAACAGATTTCTTTTTCAAAAAGAGCTTAGAATACGAGAAAGGACTTTTAAAATGGAAAGAAATGAGCGAAAAAGAAATTCTCCAATCGCTAGAAAGATCAGAGGCCGTTATTTCAAAAATAAAAAAAGAAGAGTGGAACAAAGAAAACTTAGAAAAAATCTTAATGGAACAAGCCAGCAAATTTTCAGCAGAAATTGGTAAAGAACCAGGAGATAGAGGATATCTTTTATGGCCCTTGAGGGTTGCACTTACTGGTAAAGAGGCCTCGGCAGGACCTTTTGAAATTGCCGAAGTTTTAGGCAAAGAAAAAACTGTACAAAGATTAAAAGAGGCAAAAGAAAAACTAAAAAATCCTTAAATTTAAGGTTTGACAAGAAAAGTAGGAAAGTTTAACATTGAAATAGAAATTGAGTATAATATCTCTTACACTCACAAACTATGAAAAAAATTCAGCTGCCACATTTTGAAGAATTCATTTTGAATCTTCGGGCCAGAAATTTGTCTGAAGAGACGGTTTATAATTACGAAAGAGATTTGAAAGTTTTTGAAAATTTTTTGAACGAAACCAAAACTCCTTTTGAAAAAATAAACAAAAAAACTATTTTAAATTACAAAGCCTATTTAATTTCAAAAGAGAGGAAAACTCCAAATCAAAAACAGCTAAAAAAAAGATTATCTGGAGTTTCAATAAACAGAATGCTTTCTGCCTTAAGAACTTATTTAAAATTTTTAGCAGGATTGGATTTTAAAATACCGGTTTTGCCAAACGCTGTAGAACTGGTTAAGGCTGAAAAAAGAGTACCAAAAGTTGGAGAATTTGAAGAGATTGTAAAATTAATCGAAGCCCCCACCCAATTTGAAAAAGACAAAAAGGTAGCCTTGAGAAATAGAGCAATGCTAGAAACCCTGTTTTCAACTGGATTAAGAATTTCTGAGCTTTTAAACATAAAACTAACCGACATTGACAAATCTGGCCGAATTTTCGTCAGAGGAAAGGGCAAAAAAGAAAGGTTTGTTTATTTAACCCCAAGAGCAAAAAAACACATTAAAGAATATTTAAAAGTGAGAGGAAAAACTGATTCTCCCTATCTTTTTGTACCTTACAGAGGCAAAAGGGCAAATTCCAAGGAAAAGAAAATTTCACCAAACTATTTAGAAAGTAGAGTCAAAAGATATCGAGAACTTTTAGGAATTAACATTCCACTTTCTTGCCATTCAATTAGACATGCTTTTGCTACTTTTTTAGCAGAAAGCGGTGCCAATCCAGCAGCTATTCAAATTTTGCTGGGTCACGAATCTTTGAGTACAACCACTCGGTATGTTCACGCCTCTCAACGCTATGCAGAGAAGGTTTTAAAAAAATATCATCCTTTAAAAGAGTGAAAAAACCAAAAGTCTCCGTCGATTTTTATTTTGGAAGGTAAAAGGTACGGAAAATTGAAACCCAAACGAAAAACTAAATTTTTTAGAAATTTTGAAATTTGAAATTGAAAACTAAAAAATTTTTTCGCTCTTTTGTGATATTGTAAAAAATCTGGAAAGGTCTCTAGCAAAATCTGACAACATTTCAGTCCCCATATTACCCCTCCCCCACTCCAAGGCTTGGTCAAACCAGCAGCCTCGCCACAAAGGGTTATTTTTTCATTTTCTGGAATTTCAATTCCCTGAGCTATCGGTGAAAATTGAAAACTCTCCAATTTAATTTCGTTTCTTGTCAAAAATTCTTCAAAAATTTTCCTTGCCCACTTTGGTTTCTCTATGATTCCATATTCTATTTTTTCTCCCCTTGGAATTTTCCATAAAAAACCTTCTTTAGTTGGCCAAGTTTCAACAAAATCTGAAAAATCCTTCTTTTTTAAATATCCTAAAAACCCAAAATAAAAATTTAGTTTTTTTTGCCCTAAAATTTTTCTTATCAAAGAATTTGCTCCATCACAGCCTATTACTCTATCGAACCCCTCTGGTATTGAGGTTAACCTGTGGCCCAAAAAAATTTGAGCTCCTGCTCTTTTTGCTTTTTGGAAGGCAAGTTCGTCAATCTTTCTTCTTTCAATTACGAAAAACTTCCTTTTAAACTCAACTTTTATTGTCTTTTTGGGAAAATGAATTAAGCAATAATTTATTTGATTTTCGACAAGATTTTTTGCTTCAGGATAAAATTCAAAAATTCTTTCTGAAAAAAGCCCAGAGCAAGGCTTTTGACCAACTTTTCTTTTTTTTTCGAAAACAAAAACTGTTTCTTTCTTTTTTGATAATTTTTCAGCTAAAAAGAGACCACAAATTCCACCACCAACTATTGCTACTTTCATTGATCCTTTCAATCTTTATCGGAGACCTTTGAAAGTTTTTTGCCACAATAAAACCCAGGGCAAAAGAAAGCAAAGAAACCAAAATGATAAAAATCATTAACAAAATTTCTTCAATGTGTTTTTTTAGCCAATTCATTCTTTATTGCTGCCTTAATGAATTCCAAAAACAAAGGATGGGGGTTTAGCGGCCTTGATTTAAATTCTGGGTGGAATTGAGTGGCAACAAAAAATGGGTGGTCTTTCAATTCCACAATTTCGACCAAATTTCTTTCTGGATTTAAACCAGAAATGACCAACCCCTTTTTTTCCAAAATCTCTCTGAATTTGTTGTTGAATTCGTAGCGATGCCTATGCCGCTCTAAAACCTCTTTTTGTCCTCCATAGGCCCTCCAGGCAATTGTTCCTGCTTTTATTTCGCATTCGTAATTTCCCAATCTCATTGTCCCTCCGTATTGCCTTTTTTGAAGTAAAATTTTTTGTTCTGGCAAAATGTCAATTACCGGATATTTTGTTTTTGGATCAAATTCTGTCGAATGGGCTCTCTTTAGTTTGCAAACATTTCTTGCAAATTCAACCACAGCCAATTGCATTCCCAAGCAAAGCCCCAAATAAGGAATCTTATTTTTTCTGCAAAATTCAATTGTCCTAATTTTCCCTTCTATTCCCCTCTTCCCAAAACCTCCCGGAACAACAATTCCAGCAAAATTTTTTAACTCTTTAACCTTTTTTTGGTTTTTCTCATAAACTTCAGCATCCAACCACTCAATTTTTGGTTTTCTCTTAAAATACCAGCAAGCATGCTTTATTGCTTCAACAACCGAAATGTAAGAATCCATCAAAATAAACTTTCCAGTTTTGAAATATTTGCCGCAAATTCCAATTTTCAATTCTTTTTTTGAACTTTTCACTTTTTCTATCAATTTTCCCCACTCTTTTAAGTTTGTTTTTCTCTTTGGCAGGCCAAATTCTTTTAAAATTTTATCTCCCAGTTTTTCTTTTTCAAAATTTAGAGGAATTTCGTATAAAAAATCAACATCTGGAGCAGAAATAACATTTTCTGGTTTTACATTACAAAAAAGGGAAATTTTGTTTTTCCTTGGCTCATCAAGCGGTAATTTTGCCCTTGCCAAAATGAAATTTGGTTGAATCCCGGCTTCGTTCAAAAGTCTGGTTGCAGTCTGGGTTGGTTTTGTCTTCATTTCTCCCAAAATTTCTGGAATTGGCAAATAGGAAACCAAAATAAAAATTACCCTTTTTGGGTTTTTCAATTTCATTTGTCTGGCAGCTTCCAAAAACAAAAGGTTTTGATACTCCCCTACCGTTCCTCCAATTTCAACTAAAACAAAATCTGCTTTTTTTCCTAAATTTTCAATTCTTGAAATTATCTCGTTTGTCGCATGGGGGATGATTTCAACGCACCTTCCTCCATACTCAAAATTTCTTTCTTTTTGCAAAACTGACAAATAAACTTGGCCTGAGGTTAAATAATTCTTTCTTTCCAATTCTTGGTCCAAAAACCTTTCATAAATTCCAATGTCTTGGTCTGTCTCTATTCCATCTTTTGTTACGAAAACTTCGCCGTGTTCTATTGGATTCATCGTCCCGGCATCGACATTCAAGTAAGGGTCAATTTTCATTGGTTCAACAAAAAACCCCTTAGATTTTAAAATTAGGCCGATTGAGGCCGTGGCAGTTCCTTTGCCGATTCCAGACATTACTCCTCCGGCAACAAAAATGTACCTTGCCATTTAATTAGCTTCAACTACAATAACTTTAATTTCAGCTTCTAAATTGTGGGGAAATTTAATTTTAACCGGAAACTCTCCAACCTCTTTTATCGGAGCCTCCAACAAGATTTGGTTTTTCTTTACTTCAAACCCTAATTCTTTCAGCTTTTCATAAATTTTTTGTACCCCGACAGACTCAAAAAGCTGCCCCTCTTTCCCAACTTTCACCTGAATTATTATTTCTTGACCGTCAATTGCAGAAGCCATTTCTTGAACTTTTTTTAATTCTTCTTCTGCTTTTTTTTGTTCTTTTTTCATTTGTTTTTCTAACCACCTCAAATTTTTTTCATTGACTACCTTTGCCAATCCTCTTGGAATTAAATAATTTCTGGCAAAACCATCAGCTACCTCTTTTATTTCGAATTTCTTGCCTAAATTTTCTACATCCTTTAGTAAAATTACTTTCATGAATTTTCTTATCAAAGATTCTTCAAAATTTCAATTGCCTTTTCTAATTGTGGGTCTCTCCCCTCTTCCACATCTTTTTCTGTCATTTCAACTTTAATGTCAGGTTCCAAACCAATATCAGAAATTAATTTTCCGCTAGGGGTTAACCAACGAGCAATAGTAATTTTGAGCGAAGAACCTTCCTTCAATTTTTCCAATTGCTGAACAGATCCTTTGCCAAAAGATCTTTCCCCAACTAACATTATACCAAGATTGTCTTTCAAGGCCCCTGCCAAAATTTCAGCCCCAGAGGCAGTTCCTTGGTTGATTAAGACTAAAATTTTGTAGTTTGAAAAAGTGGAGGGGCCCTCGCTCTTGTATTCTCTTTTTTGACCGTTCCCAAAATCTTCTATTGCCACAATCTTTCCCTTTTCCAAAAACCAGCCGGCAATGTTTTGGGCAACCTCCAAATATCCGCCCGGATTGTCTCTTAAATCCAAAATCATTTTTTGAGTTGGCTTTGTTAAAATTCCAATTGCAGCTTTAGCAAAATCAATTGGCAATCTTTCTGAAAACTGATAGATTTTGAGATAAACTATATCATCTTTCATTTCCCATTTCATCGTCGGAATCAAAATTATTTCCCTTTGAATTTCAAATTCTTTTTCTTTTTCCCACCCCTCTCTAAAAATTGTCAATTTCACTTTCGTTCCCTTTGGCCCCCGAATCAAACTCACTGCCTCTTCCAAAGTCATTCCCTCAGTTTCCTTTCCATCAATTTTTAAAATTATGTCCCCTGCTCTCAAGCCTGCTCTCTGAGCGGGAGTGCCTTCCAAAGGTGCAATAATTTGAAGCTTTCCTTTTCTTATTCCAATTTCCATTCCTACTCCCTCAAAAGATCCTTTAATATCTTGCTCAAAAATTTTTGTTTGCTCTGGTGTTAAAAAGACGGTGTAAGGATCACCCAAAGAATTGACCATTCCAGAAATTGCCCCATAGATTATTTTTTGAATGTCAATTTTTGATTTGTCAACGAATTTTTCTTGAAGTTTGTGATAGGCTTCCCAAAAAAGAGAAAAATCAATATCTTCTGGTGGACAAACTTTGCACTGAGATTTTCCAAAGAAAAACCCACCATAAAAGCTTGCCCCAATCAAAATTGTTAATAAAAAACCAAAAATTATTTTCTTTTTTGCCATATTAACCAATTTTAGCAAACTTTCACCCTCAAACCAATAAGGCGAATTAGTTTTTTATTTTCCAATAAAAATTTCAACAAAAGTTTTTTAGATTCGCTTTTTAAGACTTTAAAATCTTTTGATTTCTCTTTTAATGTTTTTGATTTTGAATGAGTTTCAAAGCCCTGATAACGGCAAATAACCGTAATCGTTTTGAATGAAAAATTTTTTTCAAGTAATTTCTGATAAACTTCTTTTAAAATTTCTTCAAAAACTCCAAAAATCAACCTTGGGTTTCTTGTATCTTTTTCAAAAGTAACTTGCCTACCGGTTGACTTTATTGTTTCTTTCGAACTCACAGGTTCCCCATCAATTCCTCTTGCCCTTTCCCAAATTGTAACGCCTACTTTGCCAAACATCTCTTTTAATTTTTCTTTTGACAATTTTTTCAATTCTGAAATTTTATTTATTCCAATTGCTCTCAATTTTTCTGCCGTCTTTGGTCCAATACCTGGCAAATCATCAACATCTAGAGGATCTAAAAATTCTTGAATCTCGTTTGGTTTTACAACCTTCAATCCATTCGGTTTTGCTTTTTCTGTCGCCAATTTAGCAACGGTTTTGTTTGGCCCAATACCAACAGTACAAGTTAATTTCTCTTTTTCAAAAATTTCTTTTTTCAACTTTTCTCCAAGTTCTTTCGCCCTTTCCCAATTTCCAACAAAAGAAATATCCAAATAGGCTTCATCCAAAGAAACAATTTCCCAAACCGGAGAGTATTTTTTAACAATCTCCATTATTTTTTCTGAAACTCTTTCATAAAGATCAATATTCACTGGCAAAAAAATGGCATTTTTGCAAAGTCGATATGCTTTTGAAATTGGCATTCCAGATTTAATTCCATATTTTCTTGCTTCATAATTTGCCGTAGAAACAACTCCCCTACCTTTGCCACCTTTTGGATCTGCCCCAACAACAACCGGCTTTCCCTTAAATTGCGGATTTTCCCTCTCTTCTATTTGAGCAAAAAAATAATCCATATCACAATGCAAAATTATTCTTTCCATAATTTCAATTTCATCTTTTACCTTCTTAAACCCTAATTCAAAATTTCACTTTTTCACAATTTCGAAATTTCGAAAAAGTGAAATTCTCGTTCTAGAAGTTACTAAAACATAAGTTAATTAACTTTTTTAAATCTTTCAAGTTTTCACCTGGTGAGCTTTCCTACAAGATAATTTGGTTTTGCGCTAACGATTTTCACTTTAATAAACTCTCCCAGTTTTCCCTCTTTTAAAATCACGACCTTGTAAGATGGAAGCCTTGCCAAAAATGTTTTTTTTCTTTTTTCTGTAATTAAAGCTTCAAAAATTTTTCCAAGATATTTTTTGTTTTCTTTTTGGCAAATTTCAAAAAATAGTTTTGTCAAAATCCTTGATCTTTCTTTCTTGATTCTCTCTGGAAAATCTTTCAAAGCTGAGGCTAAGGTACCCTGTCTTTTTGAATATCTAAAAATGTGTAAAATTTCAGGCTTTGTCCTTTTAATGGCAGAAATTGTTTTTTGAAAATCATTCTCAGTTTCTGTTGGAAAGCCAACTATAACATCGGTTGCCAAAAGAGAATTTTTAAATTTTTTTCTAAATTCTGAAACCAATTCAAAAAAATCTTTTACTTTGTAATTTCTGTTCATTAACTTTAAAATCCTGTCAGAACCAGATTGCAGAGGCAAGTGCAAAAATTTGTAAAATTTTTCGCCCTGCATTATTTTCAAAATTTTTGAAAAAACTCTTTTTGCTCCCCATGGATTCATCATTCCTAATCTCACTCTAAAATCTCCTTCAATTTTTGAAATTTCTTTTAAAAGTTCTGGCAAAGTAAATTTTCCTTTATCTAAACCATAAATTGCCAAATCTTGGGAAGTCAATTGAATTTCTTTTGCTCCCAACCTTAAAGCCTCTTTGATATTTTCCAAAATTGCATCTTTATCAAAGCTTCTCAAATTCCCTTTTGCCAACTTTGTCGCGCAATAAGAACAAAAAGAAAGGCAACCTTCGGAAATTGGAATTATAGCCGTGCAAGTTTCTTTTGGGATGACAAAGCATTTCAATTTTGCTTTATCAACAGGTTTTTGCTTGATTGAAAATGCCCTTTTTCCTTTCAAAACCTTTTTGACAATTTTTGGCAAATTCAAAATATTAGTAGGCCCTACTAAACCATCAGCAATTTCTTTACAAATTTTTGGCGAAATTAAAGGAAGGCAACCTGCAAAAATTATTTTTTTCCCTCTTTTTTTTAACCAAATTGCCTTTTTTAAAATTTTTCTTTCTGTTTTCTCAACAACTCCGCAAGTTACTAAAACAACAAAATCGGCCTCTCTTTCTGAGGCCTCTTTGTATCCTTTTTCTTTCAAAACTCTTTTAATTAATTCTGACTCTGCCTGATTAAATTTACAACCAAAAGTTTCCAAATAAAATTTTCTCATTTGGTGCCCCCGAGAGGATTTGAACCTCTGACCTTCTCCTTAAAAGGGAGCTGCTCTACCGGGCTGAGCTACGGGGGCTTAGTCGCCTGCGCACCGCCTGACTAAACTCAGATGCGGTGCTCGGCTCC
>CAZQIO010000006.1:14019-32748 GCA_964593405.1 uncultured Candidatus Saccharibacteria bacterium
AGTCCGCTTTCTCCACGCTATCGCGTGGAGACCTCAATTTACAATCCTTCTTCTTTCAATTTTTCTAAAATTTCTTTTTGTTTTTTGGTTAGCTTTTTTGGAGTTTTAATTTTTACTTTCACATACAAATTTCCTCTCCCTGAACCTGAAAAATGAGGAATTCCTTTTCCAGAAATTCTAAAAACCTTTCCAGATT
This sequence comes from uncultured Candidatus Saccharibacteria bacterium, assembly GCA_964593405.1. Lineage (GTDB taxonomy): Bacteria > Patescibacteriota > Minisyncoccia > Minisyncoccales > GBS-2 > CAZQIO01. Next base: position 14,216 of record CAZQIO010000006.1, read on the forward strand.
CTGTTCCGGCTGGAATTTTTAACAAAATAATTTTTCCTTCCAAAGTCGGAACCTCAATTTCTCCTCCTAGGGCAGCCAAAGAAAAAGGAATTGAAACTTCAACGAACAAATCGTCTCCTTTTCTTTCAAAAACAGGATGCTTTTTAATTTTGATTTTCAAATAAAGATCTCCTGCTCTTCCCCCCTTCCTTCCCGCATCTCCTTTTCCAGAAATTTTGATTACTTGATTGTTATCAACTCCGGGTGGAATGAAAAATTCAATTTCTTCTCTTGCCCAAACTCTTCCTTCGCCTTTACAAACATTGCAAGGCTTTTCTGGAATGTAGCCTTCTCCTTTGCATTCAGGACAGATTGTATATCTTGTGAAAGTGCCAAAAAAAGTTTTTTTAATTTCTTGAACCTGTCCTGTTCCGCGGCAAGAAAAACACTCTTTTATTTTAGATCCAGGTTCTGCTCCTTTCCCTTCGCACCTTGAACAAGTAACATATTTTTCTAAAATCAGCTTTTCCCTCTTTCCTTTTAGCGCATCTTCTAAATTAATTTCAATTTCGGCCTCAATATCTTTTCCTCTTTTCAAATCTTTTTTCCTTCTCCTTGGTATTCCAAAACCAAACATTTCCTCAACCATTTCAGAAAGGTCTCCAAAATCAAATTCAAAATCAAAATCTGGCCTTGTCCAAAACCACTCAAACCCAGTCTCTGGCCCAGAAGGTGCCTCCTCAAAAACTCTCCCGTATGTGTCGTATTGCCTTCTTTTTTCAGGATCTGACAAAACCCTATAGGCTTCGTTTATTTCTTTGAATTTTTCAGGATCCCCGCCTTTATCTGGATGGTACTTGTGAGCCAATCTATAATATGCCTTCCTGATTTCATCATCGGAAGCGTTCGGTGGAACACCCAAAATTTTGTAATAATCTTTCATAAAATTTTTATTTTTTCAATAAACTTTATTCTTTCTCTCTGTATTCCCCCTCTTGTGGCCCTTCTGGCCTTTTGTACATTTCAGCGCCTATTTTTTGAATTGCAAGAGATAATTCTTGGGTTTTTCTTTTAATTTCTTCAATATTATCACCTTCCATTGCCTTTTTCAACTCTGAAATTTTATCTTCGATTTCTTTTTTAAGATCTGCTGAAACTTTTTCTCCCATTTCCCTCAACGTTTTTTCTGCAACATAAATTAAATTGTCAGCGTTGTTTTTAACTTCTGCCAATTCCCTCTTTTTTCTATCTTCTTCCATGTGCAATTCTGCCTCCCTTTTCATTCTCTCTATTTCTTCTTTTGAAAGCCCAATAGACCCTGTAATTTTGATCGATCTTTCTTTTCCGGTGGCTTTGTCTTTTGCAGTCACGGTTAAAATTCCGTTGGCATCGACATCGAAAGTAACTTCAATCTGCGGCACTCCTCTGGGAGCTGGCGGAATTCCGTCTAAGATAAACCTTCCCAAAGACCTACAATCTGCTGCCATCGGTCTTTCTCCCTGCAAAACATGAATTTCAACCGAAGTTTGATTGTCAGCAGCGGTAGTGAAAATTTGAGTTTTTGAAGTTGGAATTGTGGTGTTTTTTGGAATCATTATCGTGTTAATTCCGCCCAAAGTTTCAATTCCCAAAGACAATGGCAAAACATCCAAAAGCAAAACAGATTTTATTTCTCCTTCTGGAGCCCTTCCTTCCTCTTTTGCGCTCAAAATTTCAGCCTCAATTGCAGCTCCCATTGCCACTACCTCTTCTGGATTTATCGATTTGTTTGGCTCTTTTCCAAAAAAATCCCTGACTGCTTCTCTTACCTGAGGGATTAGAGTCGTTCCTCCAACCAAAACCACTTCATCGATATCTCTAATTTTTAATTTCGCCTCTTCCAAAGTCTTTTTCACTCTCTCTATTGACCTTTCGACCAAATCTTTGGTCATTCTTTCAAATTCGCTCCTTGTAATTTTATAAAGCAAATGCTTTGGTCCTTCAGCAGTTGAGGTGATGAATGGTAAGTTAATTTCTGTTTCCAAAACCGAAGAAAGTTCAATTTTTGCCTGCTCTGCCGCATCTTTTATTCTTTGTAAAGCCAAGGGATCCTTTGACAAATCGATTCCTTCTTCTTTTTTGAACCTCTCTAATATCCAATTCATTATCCTTTGATCGAAATCCTCACCACCCAAGTGGGCCTCACCACCGGTAGCAATTACTTCAACTGTATCTGGAGCAACGTTCAAAATTGTGACATCAAAAGTTCCTCCACCAAAATCATAAACCAAAACTCTTTTTGGCTCTTTTTTCCCAAGTCCATAAGCTAGGGCAGCTGCCGTGGGTTCGTTAATTATTCTCAAAACCCTAAATCCAGCAATTTCTCCTGCTGCCTGTGTTGCCTTTCTTTGGGAATCGTCAAAATTTGCCGGGCAGGTAATGACTACGTTTTTTACCGGCTCTCCCAGTTTTTCTTCAGCATCCAACTTTACTTTCTGTAAAATCATTGAAGAAATTTCAATTGGTGTGTACCATCTATCTCCCATTTTAATTTCTACTCCACCGTCTGACCTTCTTCTCGTTTCGTATGGCAACCTTTTTAACTCTTTTTGAACTTCTGGGTCGTCGTACCTTCTACCAATGAACCTTTTGACAGCAAAAATTGTGTTTTTTGGATTAGTAATTGCCTGCCTTTTTGCCAAAATTCCAACCAACCTTTCTCCAGTTTTTGCAATAGCAACAACAGAGGGAATTAAAATCGAACCCTCTCTTGATTCAAGGCACTTTGGCTCCCCGTGCAAAATCGTTGCCATCTTGGTAATTGATGTACCAAGATCAATCCCTAATGATTTTGCCATGGCAATTTTTATGTCTCTTTTGTTTTGACCTTTATTTTAATTTTCCTTTCTTTTTCTTTTTTAGGATGAGCCTTTGGAATTGTCACCCTCAAAATTCCATCTTCGTATTCTGCTTCGGCTTTTTCTTCTAAAACTTCAACCGGTAATGGAACAATCCTTTTGAAATATCTTTGGCCCATTTCTTTTCTGTAATACCCTTTTTCTTTTACTTCCTTTTTTTCTTCTGCTTTTGCCTCAACCTTTAAATGATTGTCTTTCACTTCAACCTCAATGTTTTTTGGATCAACTCCTGGCAACTCAACTTCGGCCACTACTTTGTCATCGGTTTCGTAAATGTCCATTCTCGGAGTTCTGATTTTTGGAAAGAAAATTTCCGGCCACTCTTCTTCAAACCACCTCTCTATTTCCCAAAAAGGTCTCCAAGGAATTATTGGCATAAATTTTTAAAATTTTATTTTGCGACCTTTACTTTTGCCGGTCTCAAAACCCTATTTCCAATTTTATAACCTTTTTGAATTTCTTCAACTATCGTTCCAGTTTCAAACTCATCAGTATCTACTTCTCCAACAACTTCATGGAAGACAGGATTAAACTTTTCCCCAACAGATTTTATTTCTTCAATTCCATATCGCTTTAAAAATTCCAAAATTTGCCTTTTAATTTGCAAAATCCCTTTTAAATTTTGATCTTCTTTTAAATTTTGAGGAATTGCTTTTTCTGCAGCATCGAAATTGTCCAAAATCGGCAAAAACTCATAGAGCAAACTCTCTTTTGCAGCCTCAATCAACCCCCCTACCCTTTCTAGTTCTTCTTTTTTGTAATTTATCAAATCTGCCCTTGCTCTTTGCCAGCCTGCCAAATATTCTTGTTTTAACTTTTCTGTCTCTTCCAATTTTTTCTTTAAATTTTCAATTTCTTTTTTTAACTCTTCCTCGCTCATAGTTTCTGAAGCACTCTCTTAAAGAATTCAAAATACCAATATTTCTATTATAATTCATTCTTTTCGGTCCCAAAATTGAAAATATTGTCTCTTTTCTTTTTGGCAGATAGCACTTTGAAATCAAAATTGAAAATTCTTTGCCCTTTGGAAAGAAATTTTCTTTTCCGATGAAAACCCTAATTTCTGAATTAATCTTTATTTTCCCAATTCCTTTTTCAAAACTTTCAACAAATTCCAAAAAATGAAACACACACTCTTTTTCAAAAAATTCGGGCTCTTTTAAAATTTCATCCCATCCTTCTTTAAAAACCAAATTTTTCTCTTTTAAATAGCTAAAGACCAGAGCCTTTGAAATTTTAGCCAAACTTTTTGTCAAATTTTGCAAAAACTCAATGCAATCTTTGATTTTCTCTTCAATAAAATCTCCAATTTCAAATTTTTCAAATTCTCTTTCCGCCAAATTGTCAACAAAAAACCTGTAGGCTTTATCAGTCGGAACTCTGCCAGATGAAGTGTGGGGTTTTAGCAAGTATCCTTTTTTCGTTAAAGCTTGAAATTCATTTCTGATGGTTGCAGGAGAAATACCAGGTTTGTGCTTTTTTTCTAAAAATTCAGAAGAAATGGGTTTTGCCAATTCAATATAATCTTTGACAATCCATTTTAAAATATTTCTCTGTCTTTCTGTCAGCATTCTTTAATTTTAGCAAAATCAAATTAGCAGTCAAGGCTAAAGAGTGATAATCATTAGCGATTCATAAAATCTCGAGAGTATAATAAAATTATAAAATGAAAAAGGCAAGATCGATTTCAATAATTGTTCCTTGTTACAACGAAGAAAAAATTGTTTATCAAAATTTGTTAAAAATTATTAATTATTTAAAAAATCATTTTGATTCCTTTGAAATAATCGCCGTCAATGATGGAAGTACTGATAAAACATTAAATGAATTAAAAAAACTGCAATCTGTCTTTCCAATCAGAATTTTAAATTTTGAGAGAAACGAAGGAAAAGGAAGGGCGGTTAAAGAAGGAATTTTAATGAGCGAAAAAGAAATAGTAGGGTTTATTGACGCTGATTTACCGGTATCGATTGAGGAATTAGAAAAATTCTTAATTGAAATTGAAAATGGCTATGATGTAGTTGTAGCTTCAAGATTTCTGCCTCAAAGTAAAGTAGCAATACCTGTTAAATGGTATCGAAGATTAATGGAAAAGGCTTTTAGAATTTTAAGATTTCTCATTCTTAACGAATACGAAATAAAAGATACTCAATGCGGCTTTAAAGTTTTTAAAAAGGAGGTAGCGAAAAAGATTTTTTTCTTGTCAAGAATCAAAAGATTTGCTTTCGAGGCGGAAATAATTTTAATCGCAAAAGAATTGGGATATAAAATAAAAGAAGTTCCAATTATCCTCAAAAATCCTCAAACGAGTCACGTTAAGCTTTGGAAAGATCCGCCAAATATGTTTTTAGATCTAATCAAAATAAAAATTAATAAAATTTTAAAAAAATACAAAACCTAAAGTTTCTCTAAGGTATAACCGCTCTCACGTAAATTTTTAATGAGAGTGGGTAGTAAAGAAATAGTGTTTAAACGATTGCAAAAAAACTTTCCCCCGTTTCCGTCATGAAAAAGTATAATAGAATTTGATTTAACGTTTTTTAAAATCCGTTTTTCAATAATTTTGTAAGACAAACCCGTCCAATCGAAGCTGTTAATATCCCAAAACAAAATCTTAAAATTTTTTTTATCAAGATATTTTTTTAACCAAGGGGTTAAAAAGCCCCAAGGGGGACGAAAAAATTTTGTTTCAATTCCTGTTATTTTCTTAATAACATCGTTGGTCTTTTCTATTTCTTTGATTAAAAGACCACTAAGAGTTAAAATAAATGAATGGGAGAAAGTATGATTGCCGATGGTATGCCCTTCTTTTGCGATTCTTTCAGTAATTTCGGGGAATTTTTCAGCATTTTTCCCACAAACAAAAAAAGAGGCTTTGACATTAAATTCTTTCAGAATATCCAAAATTCTTGGGGTTGAAGGAACAGAAGGTCCGTCGTCGAAGGTTAAAAATACCTTTTTTAAAGCGGACATAAAATTATTTTAGCAAAAATAAATATGGAACGAAAAAGCGATTTAATAATCATTTTAGTCATTTTAATCGTTGCCAGTTTTTTTAGACTTTGGAAATTGAGTAAAATCCCTCCTGGCCTTTATCCTGATGTAGCAATTAACGGAAACGAAGCATTTTTTTCTTTAAAAAACAGAGATTTTAAAGTTTTTTACCCTGAAAATTACGGAAGAGAGGGGTTGATGATTTGGTTGATCGCCCTTTCTTTTTCAATTTTCGGAGTTTCGATCTTTTCCATTAAAATCGTTGCTGCCATCATTGGCATTTTAACCGTTTTTGGCACTTTTCTTTTTACCAAAGAACTTTTTCAATTTTCCGAGAAACGTTCTCGGAAAATTGCCTTCTTTTCAAGTTTTTTTCTGGCAATTTCTTTTTGGCACGTTAACTTTTCGAGAATTGGCTTTAGGGCAATTTTAGTTCCCTTTGTTTTAACCTTTTCTCTTTATTTTCTTTTGAGATCTTTCAAAAGAAAATCGATTTTTGATTCAGCAATTTCTGGAATATTTTTTGGCCTGGGCTTTTACACTTACACTTCATTTAGAATGGCAGTTTTAATTTTGCCGATTTTGTTTTTCTGCTTTTTTGTCCTTGCAAAAAAAGAAAATTGGGAAAAGAAATTTTTTCTTTTGATTTTAATATTTTTAATTGTCACATTCTTTGTCGCTCTACCAATTGGGGTTTATTTTTTAAAAAACCCAGAACATTTTTCCTCGAGAGCCTCTCCAGTAATGATTTTTTCTGCTGAAGATCCTTTAAAAGAATTTTTAAAATCTTTGATTTTGCACCTTGGAATGTTCAATTTTTATGGCGATCCAAACTGGCGCCACAACATGGCAAAAAGCCCTCAGTTGATTTTTCCGGTTGGAATTTTGTTTTTGATTGGAGTTTGTTTGGCAATTAAAGAATCTTTCAAATTCCGTTCCAATTTGCAATCTTCAATTAACAATCTTCAATTGCTAATCTGGTTTTTTGTCATGCTTTTGCCAGGAGTTTTAACTAGAGAAGGTATCCCCCACTCTCTAAGAGTTGTTGGCACAATTCCTCCTACTTTTATCTTTGCTGGAATTGGAGCAAATTTTTTGTGGGAAAAAATTGAAAAATCAAAAAAATACTCTCTTTTTCTTAAGAATATTGGAATATTGTTTTTAATCCTAATTGCTGTTTTGGAGGGTTACAGATACTTTTTTGTCTGGGCAAGGAAACCAGAAGTGAAAAGTGAATTTACGAGCGAATTATTAGAAATGGGAAATTATTTAAACTCTTTACCAGAAGATCTTGAAAAATATGTAATTGTCAACAGGGGCGGAGTTTTTGTTTCTTGGGCAAAAAATTTGCCAATGCCGGCTCAAACAATAATGTTTTTGGAAATATCAAAATATGGGAAAGTGAGGTCAGAGTATTTGTTGCCAGAAGATATAGAAAAAATTAAAATTGAAAAGAAGGGGGTGGTTTTGCCAATGAGTTTTGATGAAAAAATTTTTGAAAAATTGAAGGAAAAATTTCCCGAGGGGAAAATGAAAAAAGTAAACGATTTTTTCGTTTATGAAGTTGAAAAATAGTTCAAAATTGATTTTAATCTCAATTTTGGCTTTAGTTTTTGCTTTGGCCATTTTAAGCTCTTTGGGAGATTCTGCCACGTCCGACGAACCTCCTCATATTGTCGCTGGCTACACTTATTTGAAATTGCACGACATGAGATTGAATCCAGAACATCCGCCCCTCTTGAAAGATTTGGCTGCCCTTCCCTTGCTCTTTTTAAAGTTAAACTTCCCAGAAAATTCTTTTGCCTGGCAACAACCTGACGGTCCCTATTGGTGGCACCAGTTCAATTTGGGAGGTGAATTTTTGTACAACTCTGGAAACGATCCAGATAAAATTTTGTTTTTTGCTAGACTCCCAATGATTTGCCTTTTGATTTTTTGTGGCTTTTTTATTTTTCTTTTTGCCAAAGAATTTTTCGGAGAGAAAGTTGCCATTTTGGCTTTGTTTTTCTTTGCTTTCTCTCCTACTTTTTTGGCTCACGGAAGGTTTGTAACAACTGATGTTGGCGCTGCTTTTGGTGTAGTTTTGGCAACCTTTTTCTTTTTGAAAGCCCTAAAAAATCCAACACTCAAAAACATAATTTTTGCCGGAATTGCCCTAGGAATTTCCCAATGCTTGAAATTTTCTTTAATTTTGATCATTCCTTTCTTTGTGATTTTAACATTGACTTGGATGATAGTCTTTAAAGAATGGAAAAAACCACTCAAAGTTTTAATTTTAGCTTTTTGTTTTTGGATTTTAGTTGTTTGGATAGTTTATGGTCTGCAAATTTACGGCTATCCTCCAGAAAGGCAATTGAGAGATACTAAAATAAATTTGGAATCTTTTTCTGGAGGTTCTCAATCAATTAAAGAAACTTGCCTTTCACCAAAATCAATTGAGAAAATCAAAAGGTGTCTGGCTGAAATTGTAATTTGGGCTTCAAACAAACCTTTAATTAGGCCATTGGCCCAATACTTTTTGGGGCTTTTGATGGCATCTCAAAGGGCTTCTGGCGGGCACACTACTTTCTTTTTGGGCGAGATTTCAGCATCAGGTTGGAAAACATACTTTCCTTTTGTTTATTTGATCAAAGAGCCACTTGCCTTTCATATTTTATCTCTCATTGCTTTGAGTTATTTTGCGCTAAAGATTAAAGAGCCTCTTTGGAAAAGACCAATGGAAAGAATGAAAAATTTCATCAAAGAGAATTTTGTCGAATTTTCAATGATTTTGTGGCTTTTGATTTATTGGACAACTTCTTTGAAAGCCCATTTGAACATTGGAGTGAGGCATTTGCTACCTGCTTTTCCTTTCACAATGATTTTGGTTGCCAAAGGAATTGTTTTTTGGTTGGAAAACACCAATTTTAAAAAACTTTCTTTGACCCTATTTTCAATTTTAATTTTTTGGCAGACAATCTCAGTCTTGAAAATTTTCCCCCACTTTTTAGCCTACGCCAACGAAATCGTCGGAGGCCCTGACAATCTTTATCTTTATACCGTTGATTCTAACTTAGATTGGGGTCAGGATTTGAAGAGATTGAAAGAATGGGTTGAGAAAAACAAAATTCAAAAAATTTATTTGGATTATTTTGGTGGCGGAAACCCAAAATACTATTTGGGTGAAAAATATGAAGGTTGGTGGGGACAAAGGAATCCAAAAGAATTATCGAAAGGTTCTTTTTTGGCAATTTCTGCAACTTCTTTACAAGGTGGGAAAGGATTGCCAGCTAAAGGCTTTGATCAGCCCTGGGGATATTATCTGTGGTTGGAAGGAAAAAAGCCTTTTGCCAAAATTGGCTACTCAATTTTTGTCTATTACATTGAGTGATTACTTTTTGTACTTTGGAAAGGCAAAATTTCCAAACCTCAAATCAATGTACTCTAAAAGTCCCCTTTTTTCCTTTGGGATGGCTTCTTTTAGTGCTACTTCTAATTTTTTTACTTGCCAATCAATGTCTTCTTTTGGGTTTAAAATTATTTTCCAACCATCTTTGGTAAAAAAATAAAAATTTTCTTTTGAAACCAAAATTTTCTCAATCTCAATTTCAAGTTCCTCAATTTTATTTTTTGCCTGAAGAATTTTTTCCAAAATTTCTTTTTCTAAAATTTTCTCTCCCAATTTTATTTCTCCTTCAAAATCCTCATTTTCTATTTTTGGCAAATTAAGATTTTCTTGATTTTTTTCAAAAACTACTCCTTCTTTGTCTAACAAAAAACATTCTCCATGACAAAAAGAGGCAATCTCTTTTCTTTCTTTTAGTTCAACTATTAGAGAATTGGGCAATTTCCTTTTAATTTTTAGTTCAAAAATTTGAGGGAAATTGCTCAAGATCTTTTTCTCAATGTCTGATAAATTTGCTAAAAAAATGTTTTTTGTTTCAAAAAACAAAATTTTTCTCTTTAAATTGTTTTTGACCAAATTTTCGATTTCTTCCTTTTGCAGCCTTTCTTGCCCAACGACAAAAACCTTTTCAATATTAAAAAATCTAGAAAAAAATAAAAAATAAACGACCAAACAGGAAAAAGCGAAAAAAACCAAAGAAAGCCAAAAATTTGAACTTTTAAAGATCGATTTTTTCTTTTTAAATTTAAAACGCTTTCTGTAGCTTCTCATTTTTCAATATCCCCTTTTTATTTTTCTTGCCCTCTCGATCAAATAATTTATCCAGTATCTAAAAGAAAGAGGAAAGTCTTGGGTTTTAACATATTCTTTTTTTTCTCCTCCAAATCCCATTTTAAAAAAACTCAAACCTGCCCAGGGATGGTTCTTTGATTTGGTTTCGGCAATCCCCCAAAAGTTAAATTTTTCAAAACCCAAACTCTTTGCTTTTTCAATTGCTTTCCAAATTAGCAAATAAGAAACAGGAACTTTTGGATATTTTTGAGAGGATGCCCCGTGATGATAAAAGCCAATTTTTTGCCAAAAAACAAAAATTCCACCCGAAACCACCTCTCCCTTGTATTTTCCCAAAATAATTGAAATTTGATTTTCTTTTGAGAAAGCCAAAAATTCATTTTTTAAATAAGAAAGGGGAAAGGGAACGAATCTGTGCCTTTCTTTTGTAATTTGGTAAATTTGGTTGAAAATTTCTACTCCTTCAAGATCATTTTTTTCAAAAATTTCAATATCTTTGTCTTTTTGAGCTCTTTTGATCAAGTACCTAGTTGTCTTTCTCATTTCCATTAAAAGTTTTTCTTTTGGCTGAGAAATGTCTAACTCCCAGGTCACTTCTGGATGAATGTGAATCGGGGCTTGTAAAAAACCCAAATTTCTAAATAATTCTGAGTTTTCTTTTTTTCTTTCCCAAATTGGCGAAATTCTAATAAAGTGGCATTTTTCAATTTTTGCAATCTCTTTTAGTTTTTCAACCAAAACTTTCAAAACTTCAAATTTCAAATTTGATTTTTCAGGCTTTAAATTTGGTCCGTGGGGCAAAAACAAAAAAGTTCCCCTTTTAGCAGAAACTTTAATTGCCAATGCCAAGGAAATTAAATTTTCTTTTTCAAAAATTCCAAGCCTCCAAATTTTGTTTCCCATTAATTTTTGAAATTCCCCCCAATTCCAAGAATTCAAAAAAGTTTTCTCTTTACAATCCGACAAAAAATTCTCCCAAACTTGTTTTTCTTTGATTTCTTTAATTGAAAGTTCCATTTAATATCAGTTTTGTTAAATTTTTTGGTAACCGACCCTCCAACAAAACAATGTCATTTTTTTCCTTAAATTGTAACAATTTTTCAAGAATTTTTTTTGGATCTTCAAGAAAGACTGCTTTCTCTCCAGCCTCCTTCTTTATTTCCTTGAAATAGTCTTTTGTTACTATAATTGCCAAGTGGCAAACTTCTTTGATTTTTTTTCCAATTTTTTGGTGAATTTCTCTTGATTTCGGTCCCAACTCAATCAGGCATGGCATCAAAATTGCTCTTTTTCCTTCCCAAACTTTCAAATAGTCCAAATGGGAAAGGACCGAATTTGGGTTTGCAGAATATGTCGCATCTAAAACATTAAAGCCAGATTTAGTTTTAATCAATTTAATTCCAGTTTGATCTTGGGTAATTTTTTGGCAGGCTTTGGAAATTTCTTTTAGATTCATTCCAAATTCCATTGCGCAACAGACAGCCAAAAGAATGTTTTCGATGTTTTGTTCTCCGATTAATTTTAAATTAAAATCGGCAATTTCACCCTCTTTTGAAAAAACTTGAAAAAACAAAACTTCCTTTTTTACTTTAATGTTTGCTGCAAAAAGATCAAAATTTTTGTTTTGTTTTCCAACAATTTTTTTCCTCAATTTTGTTTCTTTGTAAATTTTTCTTAAAATTTCATTTTCTCCGTTAAAAATTACCAAACCATCCTCTGGAAGACTTTCAATCAGTTCCTTTCCTCCCTCTCCTGAAATTAAATTTTCCATTGAACCAAAAAGAGCCAAGTGTTGTTCGTTGAGGCCGCAAACAATACCAATTTTTGGTTTTGTAATTTTGCAAATTTTTTTAACCTCTCCTTTTTTATAAGCTGCCATTTCACAAACAAAAATTTCATGTTCTTTTTTTAAATTTTTCAAAATTGTCATAGCCACCCCTATTGGGGTATTAACGTTTCCTTCTGTTTTTAATACTTTAAATTTTTCAGATAAAATTGTGGACAGAAATTCTTTTGTTGAAGTTTTTCCATAAGAGCCAGTAATTCCAATAGTGATTAAGCGAGGGAATTTTTTTATTTTTCTCGTTGCCTTTTTTATTATTAATTCTTTGGCAATATTTGTTGGTAAAAGAAAAAGCAAATTTAAAAAGAGCAAATAAGGAAAAATTAACAAGTCAAAAATTGGCAAAAACAAAAAATTTGGACGGCTAAAAATTATCAACAAAATAAAGGAAAAAGAAAGAACAAAAAAAAGAACCATTTTGAAAGTAAATTGGGGCAAAATCCATCTTTTTCTTTTCAAAGAAAAAAGAGAATAAAGAGAAAGTAAAAAATAAAAAAAGGGCACAACAAAAAAAAGTTTTTTACTTAGTGACAGTGGTAAAAGACAAAATAAAGCCAAAAAGAATTGACGAGAAAAAAAGATCGATTTTTTTCTTTTAATCTCATCAAAAACCCTATCAAATCTATACTCTTTAACCTGCAAAAAATTGAGATAGAAAAAAAGACGTCTCAAAAAATAAGGGAAAAAAATGATAAAAATTAATTGTTTCATTTTTTAAGAAGCGAAATTAATTCCTCTTTTACTACTTTTCGATCGTCCCAGGGAATATGTTTTGATTTTATGATCATTGACTGCTCTGCTCCCTTACCAGTGATTAAAACCCAATCGTCTTTTTGGGCCAAAGAAAGAGCTTTTCTGATGGCCTTTCTTCTATCTTCTATCAAAAATAGGTTTTTTTCTCTTTCTTTTCCTGCTTTTTCTGCTGCCCTAGCAATATCTTCAATAATTTTGAGAGGGTCTTCTTCGTAGGGGTCAACATTTGTTACTACAATAAAATCTGCTTTTTGGGCTGCAATTTTCCCCATTGCCGGACGCTTTGTTGGGTCTCTTCCTCCTCCTTCAGCCCCCAACAATACAATAATTTTGGCAGTTTTTCTTTTGAGAGCGTTTATTGTGTCAAGCAAGGCATTCATACTTTTTGCTTCATGGGCATAATCTACCAGAACATTAAAATCTTGTCCTACATCAATTTTTTCCATTCGACCGGGAACTAATTTTATATTTTCTAACCCTTCTTTAATTTTTTCTTCTGGAATTTCAAACATTTTAGAGATAATAATTGCTGGAAGAGCGTTGTAAACGTTAAATTCTCCCAAAAGGAAAATCCTATATTTGATATTGTTGACAAAAAACTCCACCCCCTCTTGATCCATCTTGACATTTGAGATTAAAAAATCTACTCCCTCTTTTTTTCCGAAAGTAAATTTTTTATCAGCTTTAAAACTCAAAAAGTAATCTGCTTCTTGGTCGTCGGCATTAACAATAATTGTTTTTGGCACTTTTTTCCCCTTAAAAATCTTGTAGGGAAGTTTCGCTAAAGCAGCAAAAATTTTCCCTTTGGTTTTTTTGTAATTTTCAAAACTCCATCCATGAGAAGGAAGATGTTCTGGGCTTAAATTGGTAAAAACACAAATATCAAAAGCAATGCCTTTGTGTCTCCACTGTTTTATGCCTTCTGAAGTTGTTTCCAAAACACAAAATTGACAACCTGCTTTTACCATCTTGGCCAAGAGCGATTTGAGGACAAACCTACCTGGCATTGTCATATGATAGGGATTCAAAAATTTTCTTTCTCCATCATCAATAAAATTTGTGCTCAAAAGACCAGTTTTATAACCTGCGCTATTCAAACAAGACCAAATAAAATGAGTGGTTGTCGTTTTCCCCTTCGTTCCTGTAACTCCAATAACGATTAGCTTTTTCGATGGAAATCTAAAGTAAATGTTGGCAAGTTCAGAAATTAGGAAGTGATAAAGAGAAGTAATTTTTTCAAAAATTATCTTTTTAATTTTTCCTAACATAAGTTTTAAAACAATCTTTCAATTTTTTCCCCAAATTATAAAGAGTATACCAAAAGTTACTGAAAACAAAAACTTGACTTGGAGGATAAACGAACTCAAACCCACCAAATCCTTTTTTGTAAGTCGTCAAAGTTGGCCATTTGATTTCATCTATTCCCCAAAAATCAAAAAATTGGAAATTATTTTCCTTTGCCCAAAGAATTTCTTGCCAATGCAAAAAAAATGAAGCTCTCAATTTTCTCTTTTCATAATCGTGCGCTCCATGAAGATAAGTTACTGTATTACCAAAACAAACTAGCAAGTGAGCAGCTACTGGCTTTTTTTGATACTTTGCCAAAAAAAGTTTTGTTTTTAAAAATTCATTTTTAGTTTTCAAAAGTTCCTCATAGTATTTTTTTGGGAAAAAGGAAATTTTTTTTCTTTTTTCTGTTTCTTTTAAAAGTTTGAAAAAAACTTCAAAATCATCGTCAATTTCCTCTTTAATTTCGAGTTCCAAACCACTTCTTGTGCTTCTTCTTATTCCATATTTTGTCCTTCGAGAAAAACTTTCAAACAAGCTTTTAACATCTTTTTTCAAGTCCAAAATTAATGTTTTTTGAGGTTGAATCCTTTTTTTTGAAATAAAAAAACCTTTGGGATTTGGAATTTCATTTTTTGGTTCTATTTTTAAAAAAATTGCCCTTTCTTTTTTTGCCAAGAAAACTAAGTTGTTGGCCAATTCTAAAAGCAGCTTTTCTTTTTTTTCAAAATTATTTTCAAAATTGAAAAATGGACCAAAAGGAATATAAAAATAACTTATTCCAAAAGGCAAATTTTCTTTTATTATTTGAGCTCTTAGCCAAAGGCCTTCATCTTTCATCTCAATTCTGAAAACTTTTTTTGAAAGCCTTTCTTGAAAATCTCCCCAGGCCCAGCACTGGAGAAAACTACCTTCTCTTTCAATTAACTCTTTATCCCACTCTCTTTTTTCATTTATTTTAAAAAACTTTATTTCCATTTTAACTTTTCAGTTGTTCAATCAAAATCTCGGCTAATTTTTGAGGATTTTCCAAGTGGGGACTGTGTCCTAATTTTGGCAAAACTATCAACTTTGAATTTTCAATCTTTTCTTTAAAAATCATTCCATATTTTAGTGGAACAACCCTGTCTCTTTCTCCCCAAATTAAAATCGTTTCTTTTTTTATTTGAGAAAGAAAAGGAGAAAGATCTTCGGCCAATATTTTTTTCATTGTCTCTCTCATTACTCCTCTGGCCTTAACATAATCTTTTCCTCTCAAGAAAAAATAAAAAATTTTCCTGGCTGACTCTTTAAACTGGGAAAACGGTCTCAAAGAAAAAATGCAATTTCCCCAATTTGCCAACCAAAAAATAATTTTTGTTTTTAAATTTAAAGTTGGTTTTATTCCGGCAGAGGAAATCAAAATTAATTTTTTGACTTTTTCTGGAAAAAAATTTACAAATTTAATTGCCACCCTTCCGCCAAAAGAATGTCCCAAAAGAAAAAATTCTTCAAAACCTATTTTTTCAGTGAATTTTTTAACAAGATTTGAAAAATCATTTAAACTCCAGGCTGCCGGGGGAAAACTACTTTTTCCAAAACCTGGAAAATCTAGGCAGGCTATTTTGAATTCTTTTTCTAAAATTTCGATTACTTTTTTCCAGGAATCACAACTACCACCCCAACCGTGCAAAATCAAAAAAGGGAACCCTTCACCCCCAATTTTGTAGTTGATTTTTAAACCATCAATTTCTATCTCCTTTTCTTTTATCATCTTTTAATTTCTTTGAAGGGGAGATACTTTTGCAAAACTTTAGGAATTTTTACAAAGCCCTCTTTTTGTTGATAATTTTCAAGAATGGCAATGATTGTTCTTCCTATAGCAAGAGCGGTACCGTTTAAAGTATGGACAAATTCTAATTTTCCATTTTTTCTTTTAAACTTAATGTTCAACCTTCTGGCTTGAAAATCAGTGCAATTTGAAGTTGAATGGGTTTCTCTATATCTTTTTTGAGAAGGAAGCCAAGCCTCAATATCATATTTTGCTGCTGTTGGCCTTCCCAAATCTCCAGTGCAAATTTGAACTACTCTGTAAGGAATTTCCAAGGCCTGCATTAGTTTTTCTTGCATTTGGAGCAAAAACTGGTGCCACTTTCTTGATTCTTCTGGTTTTGAAAAAATTATCATTTCAATTTTGTCAAATTGGTGAACCCTAAAAATTCCTCTTGTGTCCTTTCCATAAGAACCAGCTTCTCTTCTGAAACAAGAAGAAAACCCAACATATTTTTTTGGTAAATCTTTTTCTTCAAAAATTTCGTTAGCGTGCATTGCGATTAAAGATTGTTCTGAAGTGCCAACTAAAAAAAGATTGTCGTCGGGAATAAAATAGGCTTCCTGCCTGTCGGTTGCCTCGAAATATCCAGTTCCCCGGGCCATTTCTTCTCTGAGCAATACCGGAGGAATGATCGGCACAAATCCTTCTTTGATTAAATTTTCAAAAGCAAAATTAATCAGAGCAAATTCGAGCAAAACAGCTTCGTTCTTTAAAAATCCAAACCTAGTTCCAGAAATCTTAGCTGCCCTTTTAACATCAATTATGTCTAACTTTTCACCAATTTCTAAATGATCTTTTGGTTCAAAATCAAACTGGGGTTTTTTGCCAACCTCTCTTAAAACGACATTTTCGCTATCGTCTTTTCCAACTGGAACATCTTCTAGAGGCAAATTTGGAACAGAAAGCATTAATTCTTTAAATTCTCGATCGAGTTCTTTGAAGGTTTTTGATAATTTTTCTTCTTTCTTGTCCAACTCTCTCATTTTTTCGATTATTTCTTTTTTCTTTCCTTCTTCTTTTGTCTTTACAATTTCTTTTGAGGCTTTATTTTTTTGAGCTCGAATTTCCTCCAAATCTTTCAAAACCTCCCGCCTTTTTTTGTCAACCTCCAAGAGTCTATCAATGTCAACATCAAACCCCTTTTTTTTACAACCATCTTTTACAATTTCTGGATTTTGACGAATGAATTTAATATCTAACATAAAATTTTTATTTTTTTGGTCGCAAAGTTGGAAACAAAATCACCTCTCTCAAAGAGTAAGAATTGGTCAAAAGCATTACAAACCGATCGATTCCCATTCCAAAACCAGCAGCCGGAGGCATGCCATATTCTAGAGCCTCCAAAAAATCCTCATCAAAAGGATGAGCTTCCTCAAAGCCCTCTTTGAAAAGTTCTCTTTGTTGCTCAAACCTTTTTCTTTGCTCAATCGGGTCGTTTAATTCAGAAAAAGCATTTACCAACTCTATTCCGGCAACGATCAATTGAAAGTTTGCCAACCTTTTTGGGTTTTTGTCTAAGGCCTTTGCTAAGGTTTGAAAGCCCAAAGGATAGTGGATGACAAAGGTTGGTTGCCAAATTTTTGGTCTGATTTTCTTTTTGAAAATTTCATCTCCAATTTCAAATTTTGGCAAATTTGGCTCAACCTCCAAACCAAGTTTTTTTGCTACTTCAAAAAGAGCTTTTTGGTTGACAGTATCGTAATCAACCTTTACTTCTTTTCTAAAAATGGCGTCAAATTCGACTCTTTGGAAAGGAGCTTTAAAATCGATCTCTTTGCCTTGATAGACAATTTTAGTTTTTTTGAATATACTTTTCACAACGCTTTCTATCATTCTCTCTGTTAGCTTCATCATTTTTTTGTAATCTGCAAAGGCCCAATAAAACTCAAGCGAGGTAAAATCTGGATTGTGAAACCTATCTACTCCTTCGTTCCTAAAACATTTTCCGATTTCAAAAACTTTTTCAAAACCTCCAACCAAAAGCCTTTTCAAATATAGTTCTGGAGCAATCCTCAAATAAAGATCAAGGTCAAGAGCGTTCAAATGGGTTTTGAAAGGTTTTGCTCTCGCTCCCCCATAGACAGGCTGCAAAATCGGCGTTTCTACTTCCAAAAATCCTTCTTTCTCTAAAAATTTTCTAATTTCTGAAATTATTTTTGATCGCAAAACAAATTTTTCTTTTACCTCCGGGTTGAAAATTAAATCTAAATATCTTTTTCGATATCTTTCTTCTACATCTTGAAGACCATGCCATTTTTCAGGAAGAGGCAAAAGAGCTTTGGCCAAAATTTTGTAACCTAGAGTATCGATCGTTTTTTCCCCAGTTTTTGTTTTAAAAAGCCAACCTCGAACCTCAATGAAATCGCCTATGTCAAAATTTTTCAAAAAGAATTCATAATTTTTTTCACCGATTGAGTTTTTTCTCAAACAACCTTGAATTTCCCCACTTCCATCTTTCAAAACGAAAAAAGTAATTCCCCCATGAATTCTTAAACTCATTATCCTTCCTGCTAAAATCACTTCCTTTTTTTCTTTTTCAAGCCTTTCAAAATTTTCGATTATCTCCTTTACAGTAAAATTTCTCTTTGTTTCACCAGGGTAAGGGTTGATAAAAAGCTTTCTTAATTTTTCTAATTTTTTTAACCTAGTCTCTCTTATTTTCTCCAGGTTAGCCATTTTTGTTAATTTTATACTTTTTTCGTTTTCTTTGCAACACTTTTTGAATACTCTATTTTATTTTTTTGCTATCAAAAAAATGGAAATGCCAAATTTTTGGAGCAAAAAAATTTT
>CAZQIO010000007.1:0-13914 GCA_964593405.1 uncultured Candidatus Saccharibacteria bacterium
GCAGAGCGTCCGCTTGACGTGCGGAAGGTTGGAGGTTCGAGTCCTCCACCGCCCACAAAAATTCTATATTCTATGAAATCTGCTTCAATCTTTTTTTTAATTTTTCTTTCTTTGGCCGCTTTTTTTAGCAGGTTTTATAATTTGAGTTACCCTTCAAAAGTTGTTTTTGACGAATCGCATTTTGGGCTTTACGCTACTAAATATCTTTGGCGCCAGTATTACTTTGATATTCACCCTCCCTTAGGAAAGATGATGTTTGCGGCAGTGGCATTTTTTACTGGCGCAAAGCCAGGTTTTGATTTTGCCGTTAATTCAGATTATGGGAATTTTAAATTTTTTCCTTTGAGGGCAACGAGTGCTTTTTTTGGTTGTCTCTTGGTTTTGCTTGTTTATTTTTTAGCAAAAGAGGTTGGACTTTCAGAAAAAAGCGCCTTTTTGGTTTCTTTTTTGGTTTTGTTTGACAATGCCATTTTAGTTCAATCTCGCTTAATTTTGTTAGATATTTTTTTAGTCTTTTTCATTTTTCTTTCGCTTTATCTTTTTCTTTTAGAAAGAAAAGCAACTCCTTTTTCAAAAAAGTGGCTTTTTTTAAATTTTCTTTTGGGTATCTCTTTAGGATGCGCTATTTCAATTAAACTCACTGGTTTTGGAATTTTAGCTACTGTATTGGTTGGAAATTTTTTAAACCTCTCTTTCAAAAATAAAAAACTTTTCTTTTCGAAAATCTTTTTTATTCTTTTTTTACCTCTCTTTCTTTATTTTCTCTTTTATTTGATTCACTTTGCTATTTTGTCAAAACCCTGTTTTGAAAACTGCGGTGCTGTTCTTGACGAATTTTTGGAAAAAAGCCTGCCTCCTTTTTTGAAAAAATTAATAGAAGCTTCTGGAAAAAAATATTCACAAACCATTTTTTCTCTTTTTAATTCTCCTCCTCCAGGAAATGTGTTTTTAAAAATTTTTATCACTAATTTCCTTTCTCTCGAGGGCAACATCGAGGGTATTGAATCTTTTTTCTACGCCTCTCCTGTTTATTCTTTCCCTTTCATGGTAAGGCCAATTTTGTATTTTAAAGAGGCAGTTGATGGAAAATTTAAAGAGATTTGGTTTTTTGGAAATCCGCTTGTTTGGTGGTTGGGGACAATAGGGATAATAGGCTATTTGTATCTTTTAATTAAAAATTTCATTTTAAAATTTAAACTTTCTCTCTCAAAAATTTTTTATTCAGAGACTGCTCAAATTTTGTTTTTGGGTTATCTGTTCCAGTTTCTCCCACTCTTTTTCATTCAAAGGTTTGTGCTAATTTATCATTACCTTCCTCCTTTAATTTATTCAATTTTGTTTTTTGGAATCTTTTTAGAGGGTATTTTAAATTCTCGTTCTTTGCTCTTTCAAAATTTTATTTTCTTTTTTTGCATTTTTTTAATTTTTCTTTCTTTTGTTTTCTTTTCTCCTTTCGCTTACGGTTTTCCCCTTTCTGAAGCAGAAATTAAAATCAGAGCCTGGCTACCAACTTGGCGGCCATAAAATCGATGTTTTTGAATTTTTTCCCAGAAGTTACAGCTCAAAAAATTATTGTTCTTTGTTTGGTTTTTTTGCTTTTTTGATGCTTTTTTATTGAAGTTTTTCTGGAATGGAAAGTAATTGTCAAGTTAGTGAATTTAACAAAAAATGTTTAATTTATCGTTTTCTTTTTTTATTTTGGCTCTTTTTTACCCTCTCTTTTACTCTTTATCTTTTGATTAATCAAAGAAAAAAGCTTTTTTCATTTTTTCTTTTGGTATTCAACTGTTGGCCATGTTTTTAACTATTTCTAGAGCAAGCTTGATTTCTTTTTTGGTTCTTTGGCTTGTTTATTTTTTCTTCTCCAAAAAAGATAAAGATTTCGCCTCTAATTTTTAGTTTTGTTTGTCTTTTTGTTTTTTTCTTTCTGACTTTTAAAGTTTGGCTATCAAAACCTCTCTTTTTGTCAATTTCAAAGAGGATTGAAATTTGAAAAGAAGCCCTTAAGTTTTGGAGGCAAAATCCAATTTTGGGGAAGGGTTTTGGAATTAACGAACTATTAAGTTTGAAAAAGCAAGAGGTCCACTTTCACAATGTCTTTTTTGAAATTTTGGCAAAGGCTGGCCTTTTGGGCGAAATTTTCTTTTTAATTTTTTGGAGTTATCCTATAAAAATAGGTGTTGAAAAACTGAAAAAAGAAAAAATCAAGAAAATTTTTTGATTTTGGCAACGATTCTTTCTACTGAGTTTGGTATTTTTCTAAATTCTCTTTTTGAATCGATTATTGTTTCTCCCTCCTTTTTCATTTTTCATACCCTCTGGATATTTTTAACTTCTTTTTTAATCAATTTTTTTAATCAATCCCCAATTTTCCAATTAAAATTGACTTTAATTAAAATTCAAGATAAAATAAATTGCCAAAAGTATGAAAGAAAAAAATCAGATCAAACTTGAAAAAGTGCTAAATAAAGACATAGCTGAGGAAATGAAAGAATCCTTTGTCGATTATGCAATGTCGGTGATCGTTTCCCGGGCCTTGCCAGATGTCAGGGATGGATTAAAGCCAGTCCAAAGAAGAATTTTGTATTCAATGTATGAGATGGGTTTGAAACATGATGGAAAATTTAGAAAGTCAGCCACTGTTGTCGGACATACTATGGGAGCCTATCACCCTCATGGTGATGCCCCTGTTTATGAAGCTTTAGTCAGAATGGCCCAAGATTTCTCAATGAGATACCCTTTGGTTTTGGGACAGGGAAATTTTGGTTCGATCGATGGAGATCCCCCAGCCAGCATGAGATACACAGAGTGCAAACTTTCTAGAATCGGAGAAGAAATGTTAAAAGATATTGAAAAAGATACTGTCGATTTTTCGCCAAATTACGATGGAACAAGAAAGGAACCTACTGTTTTGCCTTCTCCTCTTCCCCAACTCATTTTAAACGGGGCTCTTGGAATTGCAGTCGGAATGGCAACTTCTATTCCGCCCCATAACCTTGGAGAAGTTTGTGATGCTTTAATTTACTTGATTGACCATCCAAAAGCTACCACTGAAGAACTTTTCAAATTTATCCAGGGGCCAGATTTCCCAACCGGTGGTATTGTCTTTGATAAAAAAGGTTTGATTGAGGTTTACTCTAAAGGAAGGGGTCCAATTTATGTTCGGGGAAGGGCAGAAATTGTTGAGGACGAGAAAAAAAGGGCAAAGATTATCATCACTGAAATTCCTTATCAGGTTCAAAAGTCTCTCTTTTTGGAAAATTTGGCTAAATTGGTTTCGGAAAAAAAGATTGAAGGAATCAGGGATATTAGGGATGAATCAGATAGAGAAGGAATGCGCATTGTCATTGAACTTCAAAAGGGAGTTTTGCCCCAAAGAATTTTAAACGCTCTTTACAAATATACAGAACTACAAAAAGTTTTTCATTTAAATTTGGTTGCTTTGGTCGATGGAATTCAACCACAAACTCTAAATCTTGTGGAAGTTCTGAGTTACTTTTTAGAACATCGGAGAAATGTTGTTTTAAGAAGGACAAAATACGATTTGGAAAAGGCAAAAGAGAGAGTTCACATTCTTGAAGGAATTCAAAAATGTCTTTTGAAAATAGAAAAAGTGGTAAAAATCATTAAGGCCTCGAAAGATAGAGAAAGGGCAAGGGAAAGCTTGATGAAAGAATTTTCTCTGGACAAAGTTCAGGCTGAAGCGATTTTGGAAATGAAATTGGGAACTTTGGCAAAGTTAGAGAGGGAAAAAATCGAAAGAGAATTAAAAGAGATTGAAAAGAAAATTGAAGAATTAAAAGAGATTTTGGCCAGCAGAAAAAAAGTTAACGAAACGATTAAAAAAGAATTACTTTGGTTGAAAGAAACTTTTGGCGACAAAAGAAAAACTACGGTCGTTGAGCAAAAAATTGATCAAATTCCAGAAGAAGAGCTTATTCCGGCAGAAGAGGTAATAATTACTTTGACTCAGGGAGGCTATATTAAGCGTTCCGAACCAAAAGAATTTAAGGCCCAAAAAAGGGGTGGAGTAGGAATTTTGGGAATTAAAACCGTTGGAGAAGATGTTGTCAATAACTTTTTGGTGGCAAACACAAGAGATAGCCTTTTGTTTTTTACTGATTCTGGCAAAGTCTTCAAAATGCCAGTTTCAGAAGTCCCGAAAGCAGAGAGACATTCTCCTGGAAGAGGAATTTATAATTTTTTGAAAATTTCCCAAAAAGATAAAATTCGAACTTTGATCTCTTTGGGAAAAGAAGATGAAAAATTGGGCTTTAAATATCTTTTCTTTGTTACAAAAAACGGTCTTGTGAAAAAAACTCCTCTTTCTCTTTTCAAGAATGTAAGACAAAATGGGTTACTAGCCATTAGACTGAAAAGGGGAGATTTTTTGGTTTCTTGCAAAAAAACAACGGGAGAAGATGAGATAATTTTGGCCACCAAAGATGGAAAGGCGATTAGATTTAAAGAAAAAGAGGTGAGACCAATGGGAAGGGAGGCTAGCGGAATTTTGGGAATTAAGTTGGCAAAAGATGATGAAGTTGTGGCAATGGAAGTTCTAAGAGTTAAAAAGGCTAACTTGGTAGTAGTGAGCGAAAATGGTTTTGGAAAAAGAATTGAATTGGAAAGTTTAAAAACTCAAGGACGGGGAGGAAAAGGAATTTTAATTAGCAGAGTGAATCAAAAAACTGGAAAACTTTCCGCTCTCTTGCTTGTGGGACAAGAAAGTGATTTGATTTTAATTTCAAAAAAAGGGAAAGTTTTGAAAACAAAAATAGCTTCCCTGCCAAAACTTTCTCGAGCAACCCAGGGGGTTAAAATAATGAAATTGGACATTCTAGATAAGGTAGTTTCGGCAATTTCAATTTAAAAATGATTAAAGATTTTTTAGACCCAGAATTGGTTTTGAAAAAGCTTAATTTAAAAGATAATTTTGTCGCTGCAGATTTTGGTTGTGGCTCTGGAGGATGGGCAATTCCCTTAGCAAAAATGTTAAAAAAGGGAAGGGTCTTTGCAATAGATATTTTAGAAGAACCTCTCTCTGCTCTAAGAAGTAAATTAAAGTTGGAAAAAATTCTAAACGTTGATTGTCTGAGGTGTGATGTTGAGAGGGGAACTACTTTGCTCTCTGAAAGTTGCGATTTGGTTTTGATGACAAATTTGCTTTTTCAGGTTGAAGATGTTAAAAAAGTAATGAAAGAGGGGAAAAGAGTTTTAAAGCGGGGGGGAAAAATTTTAGTTGTAGACTGGAAACCAGAAGCAGAAATTGGGCCAAAAGAAAAAATTTCAAAGGAAAAAGTGAAAGAAATAGCCAAAGAATTAAATTTAAAATTAATTTCAGAATTTGAGGCAGGAATTTACCATTATGGCTTGGTATTTGAAAAAAAATAGAATCTACTTTTTGTTTTTAGTTTGTTTGTTACTTTTGCCTTTAAATTTTGGTTTTAATGTAGCGCTGGGGGCTCTACTTGATGGTGGTGGTGGTTCTACGCCAACTCCAACCACTCCTTCTTGCACTTCCTTTGTCTGTCCTTCGGGAGCAATTTGTTTTCCAAATCCCCTCACAGCTTGCACTCTTGAAGATTTTATTAACCGAATTATCAATTTTTTCTTTATTATTGGTACAGCCATGGTTTCTGTGGCTGTCTTGTATGGAGCTTATAACATTTTAACTTCTGGAGGAAAACCAGAAAAAGTGAATGCGGGCATAAATATTGTTGTTTATGCCATCCTTGGAGAACTTGTAATCTTGATTGCAAAAATTATACCATTTATAATAAAAGAGATAATCCATTAAAAGGTCGGAAAATTAAAAAAATCAATGGAAAAGGCATTAAAAATTCTTTTTACATTAACGCTCCTTAGCTTGTTGGTACCACTAAGGTCGGTTTTGGCTCAAGGGGTGAATCAATGTACCCTTCAATATAACATAGCCGATTTTTTGGGTGCTCCCCAATATACAGGGTGTACGCCCAACGCTGTGATTGACTATGCTTCCCAGCAGGGAATTTGTTGTCTGTTTAACGTTGTCTTTAAGTTGACAAACTGGGCATTTATAGGATTTTTAGTGATAGCGATTATTTTGGGATTGGTTGGGGCTTTTCAGATCTTAATGAGTGGTGGAGCTCCAGATAAAGTCACTGCTGGAAGAAACTTAATAATTTTTGCCATTATTGGAGCGGCAATTGCTTTGGGAGCTAAAGCCATCCCTTGGTTAGTAAAGGTGATAGTTTCTTAGTATAAAAATTACCCTTTAACTAAAATTTTCTTTTTCTTTTCTTTTGAGAGTTTTTGGAATCTGATCATTAAGATTCCGTTTTTGAATGTTGCTTCCACTTTTTCTGGATTAACCTCAACTGGCAAAATCAACTTTCTTGAAAACTTTCCCCAAAAACATTCGTTGATTAAATATTCGCCCTCTTCTTCTGGTTTTTTTCTTTCTCCTTCAATAATTAGCATGTCGTTTTCTAAGGTTATGTTTAAATCTTGGGCGGTCACCCCAGCAATAGCACTTTGTACTACCAACTCCTCTTCTGTTTGATAAACATCGACTGCCAATTCTCCTTCAGATTCTGGCCAATCTTTTTCAACCTTTTCCACTTTTAGTTTTATTGTCTCTTTTTCCTCCTCTTTTTTTTCTATTTCTTTCTCATTTTCTCCCTTTGCCACCCCTTTTTTTAATTTTTCAAAAAAACTAGCCATATTTTCCTTTTAGTTTGCTAAAAGCAAAAGAAAGAAAGAAAGCAGAAAGCGCTATTAAAATTCCTGCCAAAACAATTCCCAACCTTTCTTCAATTTTAAGTATAAAAAAATTGTAAAAACCGTGCAAGAGAGTTGCCAAAATTATACCAAAGGAAATCAACTTTATTCTCTCTTTTTTTCTAAAAAAAGAAAGGCCAATGAAAAAACCTACTAGGCCAGAAGCGATGGCGTGTAAAAAAGTAGCCCCCACAAATCTCAAAATTGAAACTTGAGCTAGCTCTGCGAGAGGAAGGGTTTTTCCCATTGAAGTAATCAACAAAAGATTCTCTGCCCCTCCAAAACCAAGGGCAGCACAAATCATATAAATCATTGTGTCAACCGGTTCTTCTAATTCAGGACTGTTAAAAATTGCCAACCTAACAACTAAAAATTTGGCCATTTCTTCGATCAGGGCTACTCCCAAAAAGATTTCAAAAAGCAAAGGAAGTTTTAGTTTTTCAAAAAAAGAAAGGGCGGCAATTTCGACTAGGGCGGCTGGTAAAGAAAGAAGCATTCCCAATAAAAACACTTTTAAAATTAAACCCTTAGGTTCTGGCTTTGTGTCTTTTCTCAAATAAAAATTGAGCCACAAAAAACTTGGCCAAAAGGCAAAAAAACAAGTAAGGGGCAAATTTACAATCAAATTGTTCATTTTTTTCTGAACTTTTCAACGGTTTGAAATTCTAAATATTTTCCAAACAGTAAACGTGTCTGAGCATCTAAAGCTGGTAAGGAACCAAAAACAGTTAAGGTTAAGGGAAGCAAAACCCACTGAAGCAAAATTGAAATTTTCTTTATTTTAGGAAAAGATTTTGGCATTGGTGGCAAAAGCAAAAAAGAAATTGTAGCGCAAACCACCATTCCGCTCATTGCCAAAATCATTAAGTTTCTGGTAAGAATTGGAAGGTTGTAGCTCAAAAGAGTAACTTTGAACTTTTCTCCTCCAAGAATTATCGGTAGCCATCCCAAAATAAAAATTAAAATGGAGGCTACCGCCCAAGACCAAAAACCTTCAACGATCACAAAAGCGTGCTTTATTTTTTCTCTAAGAGGAATTTTTTTGTTTTTCAAAAAACCAAAAAGCAAATAAGGAATGTTTTCGACACCAAAAGCCCATCTCCTCTGTTGGCGATACTGGCTAATTATTGTGGATATTAAATTTTTCCCTAAAACTGCA
Source organism: uncultured Candidatus Saccharibacteria bacterium (assembly GCA_964593405.1). GTDB lineage: Bacteria > Patescibacteriota > Minisyncoccia > Minisyncoccales > GBS-2 > CAZQIO01. The sequence continues at coordinate 7,919 of CAZQIO010000007.1, forward strand.
TCCATTGAAACAGGATAGAAAAGGGGGATGGCTTTAAATTGGCCGTTAGTTTTTAAAAATATTTTCCAAAAAATACGAGAGTCGTCGGAAACAACATTTTTTGGATAACCAACTTCAAGCAAGGTTGCCAGAGGGAGAGAATGAGAAGAATAGGAAACTAACTGTTCTGGCCTTTCTTGTTGGATCATCTGCCAAAAAGTGTTTGAAGTAGCGACCACCCTCGAAAAAGATGGAGCTTCCCAAACATTGTTGTTGTAAACTGGGATTGGCTGGAAACAAAAATTTAAATTTTTGTTTAGCTTCAGAAAGTAAAAGGTTACAATTGAAAAATAGTCTGGGTAAGGTTTAGTGTCTGCGTCAAATATTGTTGCTATTGTATTTTTGAAATCTATTTTTAATTTTTGAAGTTCTGGCTTTATAACATTTAAGGCATAATTAACGTTAGCTCCCTTTGCCGGAATTTCACCAGGTAAATTTTTTGGATGAAAGGTCACAAAAAACTTGAAAAAATCGTTTTGAAACTTTTCTTTCATTTTTTTGGCAATTTTTTTTGCCCTTTCTCCTCCCCTTTCTTCTGCGGCCAAAACTAAAATCATTTTCTCTTTTGGATAATTTGAGTTTTTAATAGAAAGGACCGATTCCTCTATTACTCTTTCTTCTTCTTTAAAAAACGGTAAAATCACTAAGTGATAAACTTTTTCAAAATCGGGTAAGTTTTTTGCCAAGTTTAGCCAATCTTGCTTTAAATTTCTTTTCATTTTTGAGAAAGAAGAAATTTGGAAAACAGAAAAGTAACAAATCCTCAAAAACCAGTAAAAGTCAAAGAGAATAATAAAAATGGCTATGATTTTTGGTGAAAACCAGCTCAAAAAAATTGCAAAAAAAAGAGTTGCCCAAGACAAAAAGCCCGGCAAAATTTCAAAAACCCTATAAATTAGCCTTTCTTTTTTTTCTTTTAGATCGCTAGCCCGAGCAACCTCAATGTAGTCCATTGTGGCCCCGAGGGGAATCGAACCCCTGTTTTCAGATTGAAAGCCTGACGTCCTGGCCACTAGACGACGGGGCCATAGTCGCCTACGCAGGGCCTGATTAAATCAGCCGCCCTGCTTGGTTTCCCAGGGGAAAAACAAGGTTTTCCCCTCTGACGCTCGGATTTCCCTGCCCCACTTAGAAATCCTCGCTGTACCTTTCCTAAAAGGAATTTTTTTGCTTAATACGGTCTCAAAAAAAAATTTAATCGAAAAATTGAAAAAAATCAAGTAAAAATCTAAAATGAAAAAATGATCATTGTTGGAATTGATACATCTTGCGATGACACTTGCGTTTCTGTTTTAAAAATTGAAGGAAAAAATTTAAAGATTTTGTCAAACGTTGTTTCTTCCCAAGTAAAACTCCACGCAAAATATGGTGGTGTTTTTCCAACTTTGGCAAAAAGGGAGCATCAAAAAAATTTGCCGATCGTTTTTGAGAAAGCTCTCAAAATTGCAAAAAATCCAAAAATCGATTTGATTTCTGTTACTATCGGGCCAGGTCTTGAACCTTGTCTTTGGCAGGGAGTAAATTTTGCAAAAGATTTGGCAAAAAAGTTAAATTTAGCAATCGTTCCCGCAAACCATATTGAAGCTCATGTTTTTTCCAGTTTTTTGTCTCCTTCAAAATTTAAAATTTTGAATCAAAAAATTTTTCCGACAATTTCCCTTGTTGTCTCTGGAGGGCACACTGAATTGATCTTGGTGGAAAACATCAAAAAATACAAAATTTTGGGTCAAACAAGAGATGATGCTGCCGGAGAATGTCTTGATAAAGTAGCCAGGCTTTTGGGACTTGGATATCCAGGGGGGCCGGCAATAGAAAAATATTCAAAATACAAAATAAAAGAATTAAAATACAAAATAAGATTGCCCCGACCAATGATAAATCAAAAAAATTATGATTTTTCCTTTGCTGGTTTGAAAACTGCAGTTTTGTACGATTTTTTAAAGAGGCCAAAGAAAGAGAGAAATTCAAGGCAGTACAAAATTGAAATGGCAAAAAAAGTCCAAGAAGCAGTAGTTGAAGTTTTGGTTGAAAAAACCTTCAGAGCAATTGAAAATTTCAAAGCGAAATCTCTTTTTTTGGGAGGAGGAGTGGTTGCAAATTTTTATTTGAGAAAAAAATTCAAAGAAAAAGCAAAAAACAAAAACATAAATTACTTTTTACCAGAAATTAAATTTTGCACTGACAATGGAGCGATGGTAGCTTTAGTTGGTTTTTTGCAAAGAGAGAAAGCAACCAAAAATTATGATAAAATAGAAGCTGAGGCAAATTTAGAAATTTAAAACATGGAGAAAGTTTACGATCCAAAAAAAGTTGAAGAAAAAATTTATAAATTTTGGGAAAAAACTGGATTTTTCAATCCAGACAAACTTCCTGGAAAGAGAAAGAGAAAATTTGTAATTGCTCTTCCTCCTCCAAACGTCACAGGTTCTTTGCACATGGGCCATGCCTTGAATGCTACTGTTCAAGATATCTTAATTAGATTAAAAAGACTTCAAGGTTTCAAAACTCTTTGGATTCCAGGAACAGACCATGCTGGAATTGCCACCCAGTATGTGGTCGAGAAGGAGTTGAAAAAAGAGGGAAAGACAAGGTTTGATTTAGGCAAAGAAAAATTCATCGAAAGAGTTTGGGAATGGGTAAAAAAGTACGGAGATATTATTTTGACTCAATACAAAAAGTTGGGAGCTTCTTTGGATTGGTCAAGGAAAAGGTTCACTTTGGACAAAGAATACACAGAAGCCGTCAACTTTGCCTTTTTGTATTATTTCAAAAAAGGATTGATTTACAAAGGAAAAAGATTGGTAAGTTGGTGCAAAAGATGCCAAACTTCTCTTTCTGATTTGGAAATTGAATACAAAAAAGAAAAGGGAAAACTTTATTACATAAAATACCCTTTGAAAACAGAAGTTGGAGGGAAAAAATTCATTGTCGTTGCCACAACAAGGCCAGAGACAATGCTGGGAGATGCGGCAGTGGCAGTCAATCCAAAAGACAAAAGATACAAAAATTTTGTAGGGCAAATTGCTATTTTGCCAATTACAAACAGAGAAATACCGATAATTTCTGATTCTTTGGTCGATCCTGAATTTGGAACTGGAGCAGTTAAAATAACACCAGCTCACGATTTTTCTGATTATGAAATTTCCCTGAGGCACAATTTACCGGTAATTCAAGTAATAGGAGAGGACGGAAAAATGACAAAGCAAGTTCCTCTTGAATATCAAGGTTTGAGTGTTTTTGAGGCAAGGGAAAAAATAATTGAAGATCTCAAAGAAAATTCTTTTTTGGAAAAAATTGAAGACTATGAAATTTATCTTCCCAGTTGCTATCGCTGCCATGAAATTTTGGAAATATTGCCTTCTGAGCAGTGGTTTTTAAAAATGGAAAGTTTGGCAAAGAAAGCAATAGAAGCTGTTAAAAAAGGAAAAGTGAAAATTTTGCCAAAAAGATTTGAAAAAATTTACTTTGATTGGTTAAAAAATGTCAAGGATTGGTGTGTGTCAAGGCAAATTTGGTGGGGGCACAAAATCCCAATTGAGGGAGAGGAATCGGTTTTGGATACTTGGTTTTCTTCTGCCCTTTGGCCATTTGCTGCTTTGGGCTGGCCAAAAAAGACAAAAGATTTGAAAAGATTTTTCCCAACCGATGTTTTGTCTACTGCCAGAGACATCATCAATTTGTGGGTTGCCAGAATGATCTTTTCTTCGATTGAGTTTTTGAAAAAAGAACCTTTCAAGATTGTTTTTGTCCATCCAACGGTTTTAACAAAAGAAGGAAAAAGAATGTCAAAAACTTTGGGAACTGGAATTGACCCAATGGTCCTGATTGAAAAATACGGAGCGGATGCGACAAGGTTTGGTCTGGCCTGGCAGATAAAAACTGGCCAAGACATTAGGTTTGACGAAACTCAAATTTTGGCAGGCAAAAAATTTTGCAACAAAATTTGGAATGCGGCAAGGTTTGTTTTAATGAACACTCAGCAAGGAAAATTTAGTTTGGTAATAAAAAGCGAAAAATTGGAAAAGGAGGATAAAGAAATTTTGAGACAACTAAAAGAGACGACAAAAAAGATTGAAAAGTTTTTGGAAAAATTTGAATTTGGAAAGGCAATCGAAACAATCTATCACTTTTTCTGGCACAAATTTTGCGACAAATACATAGAATCTTCAAAGAAAAAACTGGAAGACAGAAAACAAAGGAAAAAAACTCAAGAGATTTTGCTCTATGTTTTAAAAAACTCTTTAGTTTTGCTCCATCCTTTCATGCCCTTTATCACAGAAGAAATCTATCAAAAACTGCCAATCAAAAACAAAAAAACCTCAATAATGGTAGAAAACTGGCCCAAAGTTTAACAATTCTAATCCAAATGATTAACTTATCAACTTATTTCAGCCATGGCTTTAATAAGTTGATAATTTCTTAGGGGAATTTGAAAGTGGGGTCCGGGGGTTTATTCAAGATGCACTTCTTTCTCAAATTCTTTCAATTTTTCTCTGAGTAGAGGATAATTTTTTAGTTGAGGGTCTTTTGCCAAAATTTCCTTTGCTGCTTCTCTTGTTTTTTCAACCAAAAAAATGTCAGTTATTGCTCCCATTGCCAAATCTGGCAGTCCCCATTGCCTTTTTCCAAAAATTTCTCCGGGTCCCCGAATTTCCAAATCCTTTTGAGCCAATTCAAAACCGTCTTCGCATTTCATTAAGGCTTCCAACCTCTGGGCTGTTTTTTTTGACGGAGATTGGGTAAACAAAAAACAAAAAGCCTGATATTTGCTCCTTCCCACTCTTCCTCTCAATTGATGAAGTTGAGCCAAACCAAACCTTTCTGCTCCTTCAATAACCATTATCGTTGCATTAGGAACATCAATCCCCACTTCAACGACCGAAGTTGAGACCAAAATATCAATTTTCCCTTCTTTGAAATCTTTCATTATTTTTTCTTTCTCTCTTGTTTTCATTCTTCCGTGGAGCATTGAAACTCTCAAATCGGGAAAAATTTTTTTTGATAATTTTTCATATTCTTTCTTTACCGCCTTAATTTCTGCCAAAGTTTCCAAATTTTCCCTTGGCTCAATTCTTGGGCAAATGAAAAAAACTTGTCTTCCCTTTTTAACTTGCTTTCTGATGAATTCAAAAACCTTTTGCCTTTCAAGGGGTGAGACGGCTTTTGTTATTACTTTTCTTCTCCCTTTTGGCATTTCATCTAAGATTGACAAATCCAAATCTCCATAAATTGTCAGGGCCAAAGTCCTTGGAATTGGGGTTGCGCTCATTGAGAGAAGGTGCGGGAAAAATCCAGATTGCTTTGCCAACTTTGCCCTTTGTTCTACTCCAAACCTGTGTTGCTCATCGATTATTGCCAGGGCCAAATTTTTAAATTTTACATTTTCTTGAATTAAAGAATGAGTGCCGATTAAAATATCAACTTTACCTTTTTCTACCAATTGAAGCATTTCCTTTTTTGAAACTCTTTTTTCTATCGGGGAAAAAATTCTACAATCTCCATGAGTTAAAAGCCCAATTTTCAAATCAAAATCTTTCAGAAAATTCAAAAAAGAATCAAAATGTTGTTTTGCCAAAATTTCAGTTGGGGCCATAAAAGCAACTTGATAGCCTGCTTTTGCAACCTGGAGGGCTGCGGCCATTGCGCAAATTGTCTTTCCAGATCCAACATCTCCTTGCAAAAGCCTGTTCATTGGCCTTCCTTTTTCCAAATCCTTTAAAATTTGCCAAATTGCTTTTTTTTGAGCTCCGGTTAATTGAAAGGGCAATTTTTCAACAAAACTTTTGATCAACTCAATATTCATTGGAATTTGCGGTGCCTTTTGCGATTTAATTTTCATTTTTTCTTTTAGCATTCTCAGTTGGAGCAAAAATAGTTCTTCAAAGGCAAACCTTTCTCTTGCCCTTTTTGCCAATTTTAAAGAATCTGGAAAATGAACTTGCCAGATTGCTGTTTTT
>CAZQIO010000007.1:13924-26587 GCA_964593405.1 uncultured Candidatus Saccharibacteria bacterium
TTTTCTAATTTCAGGAGGCAAAATATCTTCAATCTTTTTGCTAAATTTTTTCAAAAGAGGCCTCAAAATCCATCTTAACCATCTTGAAGATAGCCCTTCTGTTTCAGGATAAACAGGAACGATTCTTCCTGTGTGAATTAATTCTTTTTCTGGAGAAATTTTTTCAAAAACTGGATTTTGGAGATAAATTTCTGGCAAATTTTTTTTGCTTTCTCTGCCAAAGGCAATTTTTCCCGTCAAACAAACAAACTCTCCACTTTTTAAAACTTCAATCAAATAGGGTTGATTAAACCAAATAACTTTAATCGGAGCGGTTTCATCTTCGACGATTGCCTGAGTCAAAATCATTCTCTTTTTCCAGGTCGTTGTGTTCTCAATAGCAACGATTTTCCCTCTAACGCAAACTTTTTGGCCAATTTTTGTTTTAGCTTCTTTGATCGAAATTAAATCGGAAAAATCTTCGTAGCGATGGGGAAAATGGAAAAGGAGATCTTTTATTGTATCAATGCCCAGCTTTTTTAATTTTTTTTGATAGGCAGGAGAAATTTTTTTTATTTTTTCAATCGGATCTGAAAGTTTCATTATTTCATTCTAATCTTTTAAAACTACAAGTTAAAGCTTTTTGATCATTAAAATTTCTCTTGAAAACTTTCCCTCCTTTTTTGATTTTTTTGAGACTTTAGCTACTTTTTTGAAACCAAATTTTTGAAAAAAATCTTGAGAGATTTTGTCTTTTGGAGAAAGAAAAACGCGCAAGATTTTTAATTTCAATTCTTTTTTTGCCCTTTTTAAAGCTTCTCTCAACAACCTTTTACCCAAACCGATCCCCCGATATTCTTTTTTAATTGAAATTTTTAATTCTCCAACTTCATTTTCTGCTCTCAGAAAGCAAATTCCGACAGTCTTTTTTTCATCTTTGACAACCAAAAATACCCCCTTTTTGCTTTTTTTTGGAAAAATTTTTAAGCCTTCAACAAACTTTTTGATTATTTGAATATCTCGCAAATCTTTTTTCCTTTTCATTTTTTTCTTGCAAAAGATTAGATCTCGCAAAGAAACAAATTTTATTCCAAAAAAGACATCTGCCTCTTTTTTTGCTTTTTTGAAATTCAAATATGGAGGAGAAACTCCCAATTCAAACCTTCCTATTTTGATTGTTCTTCCGTTGTTGGCCAGCGCTTTTGGATTTTCTTTGAGATATTCTCTATATTTTTTAAGTAATTTTTTGTAAAAAGAAGCTTCAACGATCACATCCAAATCATTCATTTCTCTCAGTCCCCGAATTCCCAGTACTCCAGAACCATAAATTAAAAACCTGCCTTTTGGCAAGTTAAATTTTTTCAATTGTTTTATTAACTCTCTTGTCTCTCTAATAATTTTTTCTCTTTTTTTCATTTCTAAAATATAAAAAAGTGCCCCCGGCAGGATTCGAACCTGCGACCTTGCGCTTAAGAGGCGCCTGCTCTACCAACTGAGCTACGGGGGCAAATTTTAAATTTAAATTTTTCTTTTTATTTTGCCCCCGGCAGGACTCGAACCTGCAATTCGGGGTCCGAAGCCCCGCGTGATCTCCATTTCACTACGGGGGCGGGCATCCATCTGGCCTTTTAATTTTATCAAAAAAATTGAAAGGGGGCAAAGTTTAGAATATAATTAATTCGTAAAAAGTTTGTAATTCGTTAAAAATTATGGAAATTGGTAAATTTGTGGAAATTCCACAAGAGGTAAGAGAAGTAATTGAAAAATTAAGAGGGGCAGGTTTTGAGGCTTACGTTGTCGGAGGATGTGTGAGGGATGTTTTAAGAGGAGTTGAGCCTGAAGATTGGGATGTGACAACTAATGCAAAACCAGAAGAAATTCAAAGAATCTTTCCAAATTCATTTTATGAGAATCGTTTTTTGACAGTGACGGTTTTGACAGGAAGCCAAAACCCAAGGCTGAAAGAAATCGAAATTACAACTTTCAGAAAAGAGGCAAAATATACTGACAAGCGCCATCCAGATTTTGTTGGCGTTGCAGAGACTTTGGAAGAAGATTTAGCAAGGAGAGATTTTACAGTCAATGCGATGGCTTTAAAAATTGAAAACCAAAGGTTTGAAATCGTTGATTTGTTTGGAGGACAAGGAGATTTGAGAGAGAAAATAATCAGGGCGGTCGGCGATCCAAGAGAAAGGTTTTCAGAAGATGCCTTGAGAATGATGAGGGCAGTGAGGTTTTCGGTAACTTTGGGGGAAGGTTGGAAAATTGAACAAAAGACAAGAGAGGCAATAAAAGAAAACGCCTTTTGGATTTCGGCAATCTCAAAAGAAAGAATCAGGGATGAATTTTTGAAAATTATAATGTCAGAAAGGGCAGCTCAGGGTATTGAACTTTTAAGAGAATTGGGGCTTTTAAAATACATCATTCCAGAGCTTGAAGAGGGCTACAAAGTAACCCAAAACAAGCACCACATTTATGATTGCTGGGAGCATTATTTGAGATCTTTGGATTTTGCAGCAAAAAAGGGATTTAACCTCTATGTAAGATTAGCAGCACTTTTTCATGACATTGGAAAGCCAAGGACAAAGAGGGGAGAAGGGCCTGATGCCACTTTTTATGGCCACGAAATAGTCGGGGCAAAAATGACAGCTCAAATTTTAGCTAGATTAAAATTTCCAAAAAGAGATATTGAAAAGATTGTAAAATTGGTCAGATATCATCTCTTTTATTACAACCCAGGAGAAGTCGGGGAAAGTTCTGTCAGGAGGTTATTGAGAAAAGTGGGAAAAGAAAACATTGAAGAGCTTTTGCAAGTGAGAATGGCAGACAGAATTGGCTCTGGAGTTGCAAAGGCAGAGCCTTTTAAACTGAGGCACCTAAGATACATGATAGAGAAGGTTTCAAGAGACCCAATTTCAGTGAAAATGCTAAATATTAATGGAAACGACGTAATGAGAATTTTAAAAATTTCGCCCGGGCCAAAAGTTGGCCAAATACTTCACATTTTATTGGACAGGGTTTTGGACAATCCGAATTTGAACCAAAAAGAAGTTTTGGAAAAAGAAGTTGAAGAATTGGGAAAACTTTCTGATAAAGAATTGGAAGAATTGGCAAAGAAAGCAAAAGAAAGAATCGAAGAGATAGAACAAAAAAGAGACGAAATGACAAAGAAAAAATATTGGGTTGTTTGATTGATTTTTCAGGCCGTGGCCCAGTAGTTAGGGCGCCACCCTCGGGAGGTGGAGAGCGGGGGTGCAAATCCCCCCGGCCTGACATTTTAAACGTTGCTTTGTTTTTTTCCGATTAGTTGTTCAAACTCTTCTTTCTCTATTGTTTCTTTTTGGATTAATTTTTGAGCAAGTTTTTCTAGTAATTTTTTCTTTTTAGTTAGAATTTCTCTAGCCTTGTTTTCGCCATTTTTTACAATTTTTTCAATCTCTTTGTCAATTTTTTTTGCCACTTCTTCTGAAAAATCTCGATAAATTTCTTCCCTTCCCAAAAATACCAATTCTTCTCTTTTCCCAAAAGCAACAGGACCCAAAGATGACATTCCATAAACCAAAACCATTTTCTTTGCCAACTCTGTTGCTTTTTCCAAATCGTTTGCCGCTCCGGTTGTGATTTCTCCAAATTTTAATTTCTCTGCGCAATATCCTCCAAGCAAAACTGAAATTTCTGCCAAAAATTCAGATTTTGTTTTAATTTTTCTTTCTTCTGCTGGAGTTTTTAAAGTGTAGCCTGCGGCAAGGCCTCTTGGAATGATCGAAATTTTCCTCACAGGCTCTGCCTCTTTCAAAAAGGCAGAAACTATGGCATGGCCTGCTTCGTGGTAGGCTGCGATTTCCTTTTCTTTTTTTGTTAGCAAATGAGATTTTCTTTCTGGCCCTAGCAAAACTTTATCTATTGACTCTAAAAATTCTTCTTGGAAAATTTGTTTTTTTCCTTTTCTGGCCGCTAAAATTGCAGCTTCGTTGACCAAATTTGCCAAGTCGGCACCCGAAAACCCAGGGGTTCTTTCTGCAATTTCTCTTAAATTGACGTTTAAAGCTAGGGGCTTTCCCCGGCAATGAAGTTTTAAAATTTCTTCCCTCTCTCTTATGTCTGGCAAATCCAAAACAATCCTTCTGTCAAACCTCCCAGGTCGCAGCAAAGCAGGATCCAGCATTTCAGGTTTATTAGTTGCTCCGATCACTATCACCCCGCTTTCTTTTTCAAAACCATCCATTTGGTTTAAAATCTCGTTTAAAGTTTGCTCCCTTTCTTCTTGCCCTCCTGAAATTCCAAAGCCCCTAACTTTTCCGATGGCATCGATTTCATCAATAAAAATTATTGCCCTCCCTGCTTTTTTTGCCGTCTCAAAGAGGTTTCTCACTCTTGAAGGTCCAACACCAACAAAAAGTTCGGTGAAAGAAGAGCCTGAGGTGTAAAAAAACGGAACTCCACTTTCTCCGGCCACTGCTTTTGCCAAGAGGGTATTGTGGCTGACAATTCCGTTGGTGATGAAAGAGTGTTCTTTTGGAACGGTAAAATCATAAACTACGCTTTCTCCTTTTTCAATTTCAACGACCGGAGTGAAAAAGAAACTGTTGTTTGCTAATTTTGAAAGAATTTGATACTCGGGCAAAAGAACAATTTTCGGGTTTTCTTTCTTGAAGAATTCTAAATATCTATCAACCGAAATTTTCGTTGGATTTTTCTCTCCCCTTTTATAAGCTCTCAAGAGTTTGTAAAAAGTTTTTCTGTAAAAAATCTTTGGGAAAGATTTCTTTTCTCGGATAAACTCAAAAAGATTAAAAATTTTCTCCCCAACGAATGGCAAAACATTAACGTTTGAATTTCTTTTTTTGGCTAAAATTTTTTCCAATTTTTCTCTCTTTTCTTTAATCCCAAAATTTATTTCTTTGGCAAAATTTTCGCAAAAGTCCCCGCTAATTTCTAAATAGAAATAATGTTCTCCAGTTTGATTGGCTTTTTTCTTTCTCGTTTTGCTCAAAATTCCCAAATTTGCTAACAAAAGTTGAGTTTGTTTGATCAAACTTTTTGAGGCACTCCCCAATTGAATTGTGGAATATTTTTCGTTAACGCTGCCATCTGTATCAAAAAGTCCTCTCAAAAACGCTGCCTGAAATTCTTTTGGGCCAAACAAAATGCTTTCTGGGATTTCTTTTAGAAAAGCATGTTCTTCACCAATCCCCCATTCTTTGAGTTTTTCCTTGAGATTCTTATCGCACACTTCCCAATCATATTTTCTACTCTTTACTTCTTTGAGTTCCAACTTAAAGTAATCCCTTAGATACTTTTTAACAAATTCAACGAGCTCTGGGTGAGAATTGGTAAAGAAAACTCTATTTTTTATTGTCAACCCTCCGTCTCCAATCAAAAGACCTAAAAAGTAGGCCGTTTTTTCATCAGGCAAAATTTTGTAATTGCCAAAAACTTGGTGGTTGTAATTTATCAAAACCAAATCTCCTTTTTTTATTTCTCTCAATTGCTTAAATGAGGCCTTTCCTTCTTTTTTCCAAACAACTATTGGATGCTCTGGTGTTCCTTCGAGCTCAATTCCAATTTGAGTTTTGATTTTGATCGTTTTTTGCTTTCCCAAATTGTACCAATGGGAAGCCAAAACTTCTTTTTTCTCTAAGGTTTTCAAATCGATGGTAAAGACTTTTGCCCCAAAAACCTTATTTTCTTTATCAACGCTAAAATACTTTGGAATGTCTTGAATTTTCACCCAGCCTTTATTAGTTAAAACAAAGGTATCTCCGCTAACACACTTTCCAGTCCCTGGCGGTCCAATTAGCAAAACCCCCCTTGGAATTTTTGCTCCCATTTCCAAATATTTTCTTGGGTTTTTCAAAAAATCGACAATTTCTTTCAATTCTTCCTTTGCCTCTTTCAAACCTGCTACATCTTTAAAAGTCACTCTTTCTTTTGGCGGCCCTCCTGCTCCATAAAGCCTTGCCCTTGCCCTTGTGAAATCAAAAATTTGGCCTGCACCAACTCTAGCTTGTCTCGAGAGATACCAGAGAAAGATAAAAAACAGAATTATTGGAGAAAAAAGATATAAAATGTGCCAAAGCCATTCTAATCCTCCACCGCTTCTAAACTCAATTTCCACCTCTTTTAATCTTTCTTTTTCAACGCCAAAATTTAAGAGAGATTGGGAAAAACCAATGGCAGGTTCTTTTGACAAAATTGCTTCTTTTCCCTCTTTGAAAATGACGAGAGCTTTGTCATCAAAAACAATTATTTTTTTTACTTTTCCCTCGTTTATTGCCAAAACTAATTGAGAAAGAGAGATAATTTGGGTGCTTCGAAAAAAATTAGAAAAACCTCCAAACCAAATGGAAACTAAAAGAAGAATTATTAGCACCCACCAAATGTTGTTTTTGACCTCTTTCATATTTTGGTGGTTAAAAAAATTTTACCATCTTCGATGGCTACAATTTTTGCCTTCACTGTCTCTCCCAATTTGAATTCTTTTTCTTTTTCTGAAATTAAGCCTAACGATGAGTTAAACTTTACTAAAATCCCGTAATCAAAAATACCTTCAACTTTCCCTTCGATAATTCGGCCAACTTCGTACTCTTTGCTTTCTTGTTCCATTTTTGCTAACTTTTCAGAAAGAATTACATGGCCATCGTCTAAAATTCCTAAAATTTTAACCTCCATTTCCCTGCCAACAAAACTTTTAAGCTTCTCTAAAAATTTCTCTTTATCAATTTCCTCTTTGTTTAATGGGGGATCAAAAACTATTTGAGAAATTGGCAAAAAAGCTGGAACGTCCAAAACTTTCGTTAAAAGTCCTCCTTTGTTGGCTCCAAAGATTTTCACTGTTATTGTTTCTCCGCTTTCTTTCTTTTGACGTAAAAGTTCTAAGGCTATTTCTTTTGAGGCACCGGCAATCGAAAGTTCAACGAAACCATCTTCGTTGTCTATATCGACTACTTTGGCTAAAATTTTATCTCCAATTTTGAGCTTTTTTAGTTCTTCTTTTGCCAGTTTAAATTCCTTTCCGTAAATTATTCCTGTTCCATAAATTCCCAAATCAAAATAGGCAGCCATCGGTTTTTTGGCAATCAATTTTCCCTCAACTACCGTTCCTACTTTTAGAGGTTTCAATTTTTGATCTTGATTTAAAATTGTTTTCATTGTTCCGCCTTCCATAATTTAAATTTTATTGTCTGTTTTGATTTTTTTCAAGATTTTGTTAAAATAAAAAATCATGGAAATTTTGTGGCACGGCCATTCTTTTTTTGAAATAGAAACAAAAACGGAAAAAGGTAAAATAAAAGTGGCAATTGACCCCTTCTCTCCAGAAATTGGGTTGAAAGCACCAAAAGTTCGAGCTGATTTGCTTTTAATTTCTCACGATCATTTCGATCACAATTACAAAGAGGCGATCGAAGGTAATTATTTTTTGATCGACAAACCCGGAGAGTATGAAGTTGGTGGGGTTTTTGTGACAGCGATTTTGTCATTCCATGATTCTGTCAAAGGAAAAAGTCGGGGAGAAAATTTGATTTTTCTTTTGGATTCTGAAGAAATGAGAGTTTGCCATCTTGGAGATTTTGGCCAAAAAGAATTGGAAAATCATCAACTAGAAAAAATAGGCCAAGTTGATCTTTTAATGATTCCAGTTGGAGGAAAGTACACAATTTCCGCCAAAGAGGCAATAAAAATTTTAGAGCAAATTGAGCCAAAAATTACAATTCCGATGCACTATTTTTTGCCAAAGTTAAAAATAAAGTTGGACGGAGCGGAAGAGTTTTTAAAAGTTTTGGGGATCAAAGAGTTAAAACCAGAAAAAAAATTGTCTATCAAAAAAGAAAACCTTCCTGAAGAAGGAAAAATTGTTTTATTAGAACCAAAATGAAAACGGAAATATTAAAAGTTAAACCCGGAGATTTGGTCAGAATTTATCAGAAAGTAAAAGAAGGAAACAAACAGAGAATTCAGGTCTTTGAGGGCTTGGTCATTGCCAGAAAGCACGGAAAAGAAATTGGAGCGACGATTACTGTAAGGAGTGAAATTTCTGGAATTGGGGTTGAAAAAATTTTCCCGATCCACTCGCCAACGATAGAAAGAGTTGAAATTTTAAAAAGGGGAAAAGTGAGAAGAGCAAAACTTTATTATTTGAGAGAGCACAAAAAGAAAATAAAGACAAAACAATAATTTGGGCGAGTGCTGGAATTTAGAAGACAGCTGCGCTTGAGGGGCGCAGGGGATAAATTCCCGTGTGGGTGCAAGTCCCACCTCGCCCACAAAGTGTAAAAAGAAAAGAAGGAGGCCATACGGCCTCCTTTTCTTCTTTTTGAAATTGAAAGATTAGCTGCTGCTTCCTACGAGCTTCAAGATGAGGCATAAAAGGATGAAGGGCCATAACGTGGCGATCAACCACGCGCCCATGAGGGATCCCATGAGGACTTCTAGAGCCCCCCCTTCGGGCAGTTCTCCTGTTGGGGAAAAGATAAAGTACAGGAAAGCAATTGCGAAGCTCCAAAACCACCCAAAAAAATACACACTTAACACCGTAACTATCCACCCGGGGGGGGTGGATGACAACAATATTGAAAGGGCATTGACCGCCATCCACTTGGCCGCAGTCCACGGCCAGGTGATAAAGATAGTCCAAAAGATACAACAAAGCTTATCCATGTCCATGTTGTCCACCTCCAAATTAAAATTTTTTTGTGCTACTTTAATTTTCTCTCAATCCTAAGAATTTGTCAAGGGGCTTAAAATAATTTCTTGATTTAACAGTGAAATTTGATAAGATGAAAAAAGTTAAAAAATATTATGTTGAGCAAAGAAGAAAAAGAAGAACTAATCAAAAAATACGGGCTTCATGAAAAAGACACTGGATCTTTTGAAGTCCAGATTGCTTTATTGACAGAAAGAATAAAGCGCCTTTTGAGTCATTTGAAAGAGCATCCAAAGGATTTCCATTCAAAGAGGGGGCTTTTGTTAATGGTGGCAAAGAGGAAAAAATTGTTGAAGGCATTAGAAAGAGAGAGCAAAAAAAGATACCAGGAACTTTTGAAAAAGTTGGGAATTAAAAAATGAAAGTTAGAGTGAAAACCAAAAAGAGAGAGGCGACAAAAAAGCCGCCTTCACAGAGAGTGGCAGTTTTGATTGACACTCAAAACCTTTACCACTCAGCAAAAAACCTCTACGGAGCAAAAGTAAACTTCAAAGAAGTTTTAAAAAAGGCAATCGATGGGAGAACTTTTGTCAGGGCTTTTGCTTACGTTATCAGAACAAAAACTGGTGAAGAAAAGCCTTTTTTGGAAGCTTTAAAAAAATTGGGGATTGAAACAAGAGAAAAAGAGCTTCAAGAATATCCCGGGGGTTTTAAAAAAGGAGATTGGGACGTTGGAATTGCCGTCGATGCCATCAGGATTGCAAACTCTGTCGATGCAATAGTTTTGGCTTCTGGTGATGGGGATTTTTTGCAACTTGTTGAATATTTAAAAAACCAAGGAAAGAGGGTTGAAATCATTGCTTTTGGCAAAACTACTTCATCAAAATTAAAAGAGGCAGCCGATGAATTCATCGATTTAGAACAAGACCCAGAAAAATATTTGTTGTGGAAATAAATATGGAGTACAAAATTGAAATTGCCAACAAAGAAATTGTTTTTGATGTTTCAAAGCTAGCAGAGCAGGCCTCTGGCTCTTGTTTTGTAAAATGCGGAGGGACGATGGTTTTGTGTACGGTTTGTCTTTCAGATTATGAAAAAGAAAACGTCGATTTTTTTCCTCTTTCAGTCGATTATGAAGAAAGATATTATGCTGCCGGAAAAATTAAAGGACCGAGATACATAAAAAGAGAAACAAGACCCTCAGACCATGCCATTTGCAATGCCAGGATGATAGATAGAACGATAAGGCCACTTTTCCCAAAGGAATTGGAAAGAGAAGTTCAGGCAGTTGTCACTGTTTTGAGCTGGGATGGAGAAAACGACCCTGACATTCTTGGAATTTTAGGCATTTCTCTTTCTCTGATGATTTCAGAGATTCCTTGGAAAGGACCAGTTGGAGCAGTGAGGGTTGGAAAAATCGGAGACAGGTTTTTGTTAAACCCAACTTACAAAGAAAAGGAAGAGTCTGAAATGGATGTTGTCTTTTGCGGAGTAAAAAGAGAAAATGAAATTTTATTGAACATGATAGAAGGGCAGTTTTCTGAAGTTTCTGAAGAGACAATTTTGAAAGCCTTTGATTTTTCTAAAGTTGAGTTGGAAAAATTGATAGAGTTTCAAGAAAAAATAGCAAAGGAAATTGGAAAGGAAAAAATTGCCCTCCCAATAGCTCAAAAAGATCCACAATTTGAAAGTGTCCTTGAAAGTTTTTTGGGGGGGAAATTAGAAGAGGCAATTTTTCAGCCAGAAAAAAGTAAAAAATTTTTAAGATTGAGAGATGAATTTCTAAAGTTTGTGAGTGAAAATTTTCCAGGAAAAGTTAAAGAGGCAAAGAGGTTTTTGAACGAAAAAGTGGCAAAACTCTTGAGAGAAAAAGTTTTAAAAGAAGGAAAAAGACCAGACGGAAGAAGTATTGATGAAATGAGAAAAATAGAATGTAAAGTTGGAATTTTACCAAGAACCCATGGTTCAGGTGTTTTTTGTCGGGGACAGACAAAATCCCTTTCAATTTTGACCTTGGGAGCTCCGGGAGATGTTCAGCTTTTGGAAGGAATGGAAATTTCTGGGAAAAAACGCTTTATGCACCATTACAATTTCCCACCCTATTCTGTCGGCGAAATTCAACCAATAAAGGGACCTGGAAGAAGGGAAATTGGCCATGGGGTTTTGGTAGAAAAGGCCCTTTTGCCAATCATTCCTTCTTTTGAAAATTTTCCTTACACAATGAGAATTGTTTCTGAAATTTTGAGTTCTAACGGTTCAACCTCAATGGCCGCCGTTTCTTCTTCTTCTTTGGCCTTAATGGATGCTGGAGTACCAATTAAAAGACCGGCTGCCGGAATTGCTTTGGGTTTGGTTTCTGATGAAAGCGGAAATTGGAAAATTTTAACTGACATTCAGGGCCCTGAAGATCACCATGGCCAAATGGATTTTAAAGTTGCTGGAACAGAAGTTGGAGTAACTGCCATTCAAATGGATTTGAAAATAGATGGTATAAAAAGAGAAATTTTAAAAGAAGCTTTAGAAAGGGGAAAACTAGCAAGGCTTGAAATTTTAAAGAAAATGAAAGAGGTTTTGCCCCAACCAAGAGAGCAACTCTCTCCGTTTGCTCCCAGAATTTTAACAATCCAAATTAACCCAGAAAGAATAAGGGATGTGATCGGCCCTGGGGGAAGGGTAATCAATGAAATAATCGCTGAGTGCGGAGTTTCAATAGACATTGAAGAAACGGGAAAGATTTTTGTCACTGCGGAAAAGGAAGAAGCAGCCAAAAAGGCAATCGCTTGGATAAAAAACATAACTAGGGAAGTGAAGGTTGGAGAGGTTTTCCAGGGAAAAGTAAAGAGGATTTTAAGTTTTGGGGCTTTGATTGAAATTTTGCCAGGCCAAGAAGGTCTTTTACATATTTCGAAAATTAAGGGGAAAATTAGGCTAAAAGTTGGCGATGTAATTCCAGTAAGGGTGACATCGATTGATAATTTGGGTAGAATAAACTTGGGAATTTTAAAAACCTATGCCAAAAAATGACGATGAAGAAATAACAACAATGGCAATGGATCTGGAGGGGGAAGAAGAGAAAGAACGGGAAGAAAAAGAACCAGAACTAGAAATTCAAAAGCCAAAAATTGAAGAGGAAGAATGGCCAATCCCAGAAGAACCAGAAAAATTTGCTCAAAAAGAACCGCCCAAAAAGCAAGAAATAGTTGAAGAAAAACCAGAAATAGAAAAAGAGGAGCTTGAACCCCCTCAGGCTAAAGAAGAACCGAAAAAGAAAATTGCAAAAAAACCGCCAATTTCAAAGCGGGAAATTTTGTTAGCGAAAAAAAGAGAACTTGAAAAAGAAAGAGAGAGATTAGAAATTTATTTGAGAGAGTTGCCAGAAAAAAGGAGACCTTTTGAGGTAGAAAAAGAGGAATTGTTGTTGAAAAGAAAAGAAATAGAAGATAAAGAATTGGCGCCAATTTTAGAAAAGGAAGTTGAAATCGAAAAAGAAAAGAAAAAACTGGAAGCAGAAGAAAAAGAAACTATTTTGCCAGAGAAAAAAAGAGCGATTGAAATGAAAAGGTGGGAGGTTGAGGAAAAAAGAAGGGAAATAGAAAGAGAAAAATGGGCAATTGAGGAAAAGATTGTCGCTATCGATGAAAAAATAAAGCAAATAGATTTTCAGATTGAGGAGGTTTTAAACGAAGAAAAAAGAGTAGCTCAAGAGAGGGACGGGATTTTAAAACAGATTGAAGACATCGAAACTAGCTTGGAAGTATTGAAACTGAAAGAAGATTTAAACGAACTCTTGAAAGAGGAAAAGGAAATTGAAAGAGAAAAGGCAAAAATCACCTTGGAAATTGAAGAAGCAGAGGCGAGGTTAAAAGAAATATTAAAAAAAGAAAAGGAAATTGAAGGGGAATTGAAGGCCTTAGAGGAAGAAGAAGCTATGGTAAAAGATATCGCAAAACAAATGGAGGTCGAAAGAGAAAGGTGGAAGGTGGAAGAGGAAAGAAAAGAAACAGAAAAGGAAAAATGGGAAATAGAAGATAGAAAAAAAG
>CAZQIO010000007.1:26597-26831 GCA_964593405.1 uncultured Candidatus Saccharibacteria bacterium
GGCAATCGAACTAAAATATGCTGAAATTTCATCTAAAATTGAAAATTTAAAAGCAAAAATTAAATCTTTTGAAGAAAAAATTTCAGAACCTCTAGTAGAAGAGACCTTTGTGGAAGAGGAACCTCCCTTGGAAGAAGAAGTAAAAGAGGAAGTGAAATTAAAAGAAGAAGTGGAAATTCAAGAAAAAGAAATTCTGTTGGAAGAACTAGAAAAAATGCCTCCTCCGCCCCCACC
>CAZQIO010000008.1:0-21367 GCA_964593405.1 uncultured Candidatus Saccharibacteria bacterium
GAACCCACGAGCCCCTAAAGAGGGGCGCGGCTCTCCAGGCCGCCCGATTGGTCCACTCTCGCACCCCTCCTCAATTTCTTTATTTTATCAATTTGACAAAACTTTTTAAATTGACATTTCCCTCAAAGCCCTAATTCTTTCTTCGACTGGGGGATGGGTCATGAAAAGTTTTGAAAACCAGCTGGGAGACCTTCTTTCTCTGAAAGGAAAGGCAAAAAACAAATGAGCGTTGGAATTGTTTGCTATTTTGAGTGGGCTTGGGTCTTTAGAAATTTTTTCTAAGGCTCTTGCCAATCCTTCAGGATACCTGGTAATTAGGGCTCCGGTGGCATCGGCCAAAAATTCCCTTTTTCTTGAAATTGCAAAGCGAATTAATTGGGCGGCCAATGGTGCCAAAATCGCTGCCAAAATTCCAAAGAGAAAAAGAATTGTTGCCCTATTTTCTTTTTCTCTTTCTCTTTGGGCAGAAAAACGAGAAATTCTCAAAAACCAATCAGATAGCAAAACAATCGCTCCCACCAAAATTACGACCATAGTTTGCAATAAAATATCTCTGTTGCCAATGTGGGCCAGTTCATGGGCTATCACTCCTTCCAGTTCTGGCTTTTCCAATTTTTCCAAAAGTCCCCTAGTTATGGCAATTGCGGCATGGTTTTTGTCTCTGCCTGTAGCAAAGGCATTGGGTTGGGCTTCTTCTATAATATAAATTTTTGGTGTAGGAAGTCCTGCTCCGATGGATAAATTTTCAACGATTCGATAAAGATCTGGGTTTTCTTGTTTTTTAACTTCTTTTGCTCCAGTCATTGCCAATAAGATTTTGTCTGAGTACCAATAACCAAAAAAATTCTGGAGAAAGGCAAAGGCTATTGCAAGGTATAAAATTTTTTGGTTTTTAAAAATTTGAGAAAAAAGCCAACCCAAAAGGGCAAAAACGACAAAAAAGATTGTCATTAAAATCCAGGTTTTCTTTATGTTTTTTTCTGCAAAAGTATAAAGAGTGGCCATAATATAATTTTACCAACTTCCGCCTCCTCCGCCACCCCTCCCACCGCCAGCAAAACCGCCTCTTCCAAAACCGCTTATTTTCTTTGTTTTTGCTACATTTGGGGAAAAAGTTTGATCAATCTTTAACAAAGATTGATTAACTGAGTGCAAAAGGCTAGAAGTTGAAAATCCTCCTTTCCATTCTCCTTCATACCAAGATGGAGGAGTGGTGTAGATTCCTTCAAAAGCTTTTGCCCATTTCTCGGCTAAACCAAAAACGAGAGCATAAGGCAAATACTTTTCAAAAATGTTTTCTCTTTCATAAAATTGAACTCGATATTTCTCAGCAGAGCTGATGTATTCTTTAAAGCCCAAGATTTTTTGATAAATTTCTACTCCCTTTTTTGTTCTCTTTGGCATAAAGGGAGCAAAAATCAAAAACAAAATTCCAGAGCTCAAAAAAGAGAAAAATGGCACCAAATTGTTTTGAAAAACAAAAGGACAAAAAAGGCTTGAAAAAATTATGACCAAACCTAAATTCCTCCATCGATTGACCACTTTTTTAGGATTGCCAAAAAAGTAATTGAGGCTGGAAATTTCTGAATAAACTGAATCTAAAATTGCCTCAACCTCAAAATAAAATCTGTTTTTGAGCTCTGAGATTGAAACTTTTTCTTTATTTTCGAAAATTTTTTCCAAAAGTTTCCTTTCGTAACCCCTGAGGTCTTCTTTTTGGTCTTTAAAATCTTTGATTTTTACCAATTCATAATCTTTTTCTTCGAAAAGACCAAAAATTTTTTCTTTAATTTCTTTTATTTTGACAAATCCCTTTACGGCCAAATCTAAAATGGTAGCTGAAAGGTCTTCTTGGTTAACTTCTTGGTTTAATACCAAGCTGATTTCAGCAGGCCTTAAGTTTTCTGGAGGTTCATACTCAACAACGATCGGTTGTTTGATTTTTGGATCTTTTCCTTTGTACCACCATTCTCTTAAAAGATAGAAAAAGACAAAAACAGGCATTAAAATTGGCCAAAAATTTTTAAAAAGAAACAAAAATTTTTGAAAAAAACTTGGTTGCCTCACTATTCCCTTTGGCCATCCCAAAACGATCGTCAATCCTTCTTTGGGATTGAGCGTTCTTTTTGCTTTAAACCTAATGTTTCCTTCTTTGGTTGTGAAAAAGCTGCAATCTTTTTCTTTTGAACCAAAATATCCAGTGAAGCAATCGAGTTTTAGATCTTTTTCTGAAATTTTCTTTGGCAGGTAAATTAAAGCTTCTGATTTTTCTATTGGTATTGACCATTCATTTCCGGTTACATTCCAATAGAGTTCATCATGATTTTCAAAATAACCCAGGCTTCCAAAAACTTTATAAAAAATAACGTAGGTTTTTTGACCGGTAACCTCTTTCTCTGGATCTCCGATTTTTAATTTCAAATAATTTCTTTCTTTTGAGATAGTAAATTTGTAGGGGTTGCCAAATTCATCTTCTACTTTAATTATTTTTATTTCTTCAAGACCATCTAGGGGGAGGTTTCTGAATATTCCATGGCGAGAGAGTGTCCCAAAATCATAAACGATTTTTTCTTTAATCAGCAATTCTCCGCTTTCTTTGATTTCAATCTCTGCAACAAAACTTTTAATCTTTTCTTGAGATTCAGAAAAAGCAAAACTGCATGGAAAAACTATCAAAAAACACCCTGCCAAAAATAAAAGTTTTTTTATCATTAATTTTAGAATTGAACGGTAGGCCTTTCTCTTTCAGCCTCTTTAGCTTCAAAAAATTCCATTTTTTTGAAACCAAAAATTTTGGCAATCAAATTGGTTGGAAAGCTTTCGATCAAAATGTTCAAATCTCTCACGTTTGCGTTGTAAAACCTTCTGGCATATTGAATTTTATCTTCAGTATCTGTTAAGTCTTTTTGAAGTTGCAAAAAGTTCGTCGATGCTTTCAAGTCGGGATAGTTTTCGGCAACTGCAAAAAGGGTCTTTAAGGTCTGAGAGAGGTAATTTTCGGCTTCGGCTTTCTCTTTAGCTCCGGAAGCTTGAATAGCTCTGGTTCTGGCTTCGGTCACTTTTTCAAAAACTTCTCTTTCGTGAGTTGCATAACCCTTGACCGTTTCAACTAAATTGGGAATTAAATCGTATCTCCTTTTTAACTGAACGTTAATGTCTGACCAGGCTTCCTCTGCCCTATTTCTTAAAGTAACTAAACGATTGTAGGTCAAAACGGCCCAGGCCAGGGTTCCAATTAATAAAATTAAAATTATTGTTGAAACTGTCATTTTTTTGCTTAATTTTTGACCTTTTAAAAGATTTTAACAAAAAAGAAAGGTCGCCACAAGGAGAGCGACCATAATTTTATTGGTTAGCAATTAAAGATTAGTACTCTTCGGAAAATTCTGGCTTTTCTTTTTCTTTCTTTTCTGGTTCTTCAGCTACCACTGCTTCTGTGGTCAAGAGCATTGAGGCAGCAGAAACAGCATTTTCTAAGGCCATCCTTACAACTTTTGTTGGGTCAATCACTCCAGCCTCAATTAAATCTTCAAATTTTAATGTTTGAGCGTTAAAGCCAAAGTTCCCACCCTTTTTCCTCACTTCGTTGACGACGATCGCTCCATCAAAACCAGCATTTTCTGCAATCTGCCTGATTGGAATTTCCAAAGCTTTTTTCAAAATTAAAACTCCTGTCTTTTCATCTCCTTCTAATTCCTTTTCAAGTTTTTCTAAGGCCTCTTGGGCCCTGAGTAAACCAACTCCTCCTCCAGGCAAAATCCCTTCTTCGATTGCCGCCCTGGTTGCGTTCAGAGCGTTTTCTGTTTTTTTCTGTTTTGCCTTTTGTTCAATTTCGGTAGCTGCCCCAACTTTAATTACTGCCACTCCCCCTGCCAGTTTGGCCAACCTTTCTTGGAGTTTTTCTTTGTCAAATTCAGATTCTGTCCTTTTTATTTCTTCTTTGATTTGTTTGATTCTTGCCTCAATATCTTCTTTCTTTCCCTTTCCTTCAACGATCGTTGTTTTTTCTTTTTCCACTACTACCCTCCTTGCTCTTCCCAATTGTTCCAATTTGATGTTTTCAAGTTTCAAACCCAACTCTTCAGAAATGACCTGAGCCCCGGTGACAATGGCAATGTCTTGGAGCATTTCTTTTTTTCTGTCACCAAAACCAGGAGCTTTAACTGCCACTCCGTTGAAAACTCCTCTCAATTTGTTCACAACTAAAGTTGCCAAAGCATCGCCTTCAACTTCGTCGGCAATGATTAACAAATCTTTCTTTCCAGTTTGAGCTACTTTTTCCATCACTGGCAAAATTTCGTTTAGAGCTGAAATTTTCCTGTCTGTAACCAAAATGTATGGCTCTTCCAAAACTGCCTCCATTCTTTCAGGATCAGTAATCATGTAAGGCGAAACATAACCTCGGTCAAATTGAAGCCCTTTGACAACTTCTCTTTCTAGACCAAATTTTTTCGATTCCTCAACAGTAATCACCCCATCTTTTCCAACTTCAGAGATAGTTTCGGCTATCATCTGACCAATTTCGGGATCAAGAGAGGCTACCGTGGCAACGTGGGCTATTTCTTCTTTCTTTGAGATTGTCTGTGAAATCTTTCTCAAGTACTCAATCGCTGCCTTTACTCCTTTTTGCAGTCCCCTCTTTAGTGCTAAGGGGTGAGCTCCGGCAGCGACGTTTTTTATTCCTTCAGAGGCCACAGCAAAGGTTAAAATCATTGAGGTTGTCGTTCCATCTCCAACAGCTTCTGATGTTTTCTCGGCCACTTCTTTCAAAATCTCAACTCCCAAATTTTCAACTTTATCTCTCAACTCAATTTCTTTCACAATGGACACTCCATCGTCAGAGATTTCAGGAGCTCCAAAACCTTTGTCTAAAACAACATGTCTTGCTTTAGGTCCTAAAGTCACTTTTACGGCATCGATCGCCTTTTTCATTCCCTGCATTAGCTTTTTTCTGGCTCCGTCTTGAAAGAGAATTTGTTTTGCTGCCATGTTATTCTTCGATAATTGCCAAAATGTCTTCTTCTTTACAAATCAAATATTCTTTGTCGTCGACCTTTATTTCGTCTGGCCCGTATTTTTTAAACAAAACAGTTTGGCCGGGCTTTACAGAAACTGGAATCAAATTTCCTTTTTCATCCCTTCTGCCAGGTCCAACGGCAATGACTTTTCCCTTTTCTGGCTTTTCTTTCTCTGCCGTCTCTGGCAACAAAATTCCAGCCTTTGTTTTTTCTTCCTCTTTGATCGGCTCTATCAAAACGTAATCTGCCAATGGTGAAATCTTTGGAGCTTTTGTCTTTGCCATGGTTTTAAATTAGCAATTTCGACCTTTGAGTGCTAATTCTATATTTTAATTTTATTCTCAAAGAAAACCTTGTCAAGAATTAAATTAATTTTCCAGCCAAAACTTCCTTCAAATATTTTCCGGTAAAAGAATTTTTGCTTTTTGCAACTACCTCCGGGGGACCTTCGGCAACTATTTTTCCTCCTTTTTCTCCTCCTTCTGGTCCCAAATCTATTATCCAGTCTGCATTCTTTATCACATCCATTTCGTGCTCAATGCAAATTACTGTGTTTCCCCTATTAACCAGTTCTCTCAAAACTTTCAAAAGTTTTTGAATGTCATCAGGATGTAAACCTGTCGTTGGTTCGTCCAAAATGTACAAAGTTTTTCCGGTCGGCTTTTTTGATAACTCTGCTGCCAACTTTACCCTTTGGGCTTCCCCTCCAGACAAAGAGGGAGCAGGTTGTCCCAATTCAATGTAACCTAGGCCAACATCGTAAAGGGTTTTTAATTTTCTATAAAGGGCAGGGAAATTTTTGAAAAATTCCATTGCCTCTTCGACAGTCATTTCCAAAATTTCGGCAATGTTTTTTCCTTTAAAAGTCACTTCCAGGGTTTCTTTGTTGAATCTTTTTCCTTTGCATTCTGGGCATTGAACATAGACATCTGGCAAAAAGTACATTTCAACTTTAATTTGTCCTTGCCCCTGACAATGCTCACACCTTCCCCCTGGGACGTTGAAAGAAAATCTTCCAGGTTTGTATCCCCTGATTTTTGCCTCTTTTGTTTGAGAAAAAAGTTGCCTGATGAAAGAGAAAGCTCCAACATAAGTTGCCGGGTTTGACCTTGGAGTTCTTCCGATTGGAGATTGGTCAACAATTGCTACTTTGTCGATGTATTCTGTTCCTAAAATTTCATCGTGATCTCCTGGCTCTTTTGTTGAATTGTAAAATTTCCTCATTAGTGCCCTTGCCAAAATGTCCAAAATCAAAGAACTCTTTCCAGAACCGGAAACTCCAGTGACGCAAACAAATTTTCCCAAAGGAATTTTGACATTAATGTTTTTTAAATTGTGTTCTCTTGCCCCCCTAATTTCCAACCACTTTTGATCTTTCTTTTCCTCTTTTTGCCTTTCAATCTCAACTCTTTTTTCCCCTGAAAAATATTCCCCGGTTAAGGTCTTTGCTTTTTTTAACTGAGCTGGGGTTCCTTGAAAAACTATTCTCCCCCCATGCTTTCCTGCTCCAGGGCCAATGTCTATTACCCAATCTGCAGCTTCTATTGCTTGTCTGCAATGCTCAACGACAATGACAGTGTTTCCGAGATCTCTCAGTTTTTTCAAAGTGTCGATCAATCTTTTTCTATCTCTTGGATGAAGCCCAACTGTGGGTTCGTCCAAAATGTACAAAACTCCGCTCAATTTTGAGCCAATCTGGGTTGCCAGTCTTACCCTTTGTTCTTCACCTCCAGATAAAGTTTGAGCTTTTCTATCTAAAGTTAAATAATCCAAACCAACGTCGATCAAAAAAGAGAGCCTGTTTATTATTTCTTTTAAAATTGGTTGGGCAATTTTTTGCTTTTCCTTTGGCAAAACTTTTGAATTCAAAACCTTCTCAAAAAACTCTTTCAATTTCCCAATTTCCGTTTCAACGATTTGATCTATTGATTTTCCCAAAAACTTTACGGCCAAGGCCTCAGGCCTCAACCTCTTTCCTTTGCAAACTTCACACTTTGTTTCAACCATATACTTTTCAATTTCTTCCCTTGTGTATTCTGAATCTGTTTCATGATACCTTCTTTGCAACCAAGGAATTACTCCTTCAAAAATCCCGTCTCCATACAAAATCAAATCTAATTCTTCCTTTTTCAGTTCTTTCACTGGCTTGTAAAGATCAATATTGTATCTTTCTGCCAAATCCTCAAGCATTATCCAAAAAAACCTCTGCCTTCCAACTTTGTGAGAAGCATGGGCCCAGGGGAAAATGGCCCCTTCGGCAATTGATAAATTTGGGTTGGGAATAACCAATTTTGGATCAATAACCAATTTTTCTCCCAATCCCTGGCAAGAAGGACAGGCTCCATAAGGTGAATTAAAAGAAAAAAGTCTTGGCTCAATTTCTGGCAAAGAAATTCCGCAAACAGGGCAAGAAAAAAGTTGTGAAAAAATGTACTCTTTTTTTTCCTTTAAATCAACTACAAAAACTACTCCCTTTCCAATTTTCAAAGCAGTCTCTAAAGAATCGACTAACCTCATTCTATCAATTTCTTCTTCGATGACCATTCTGTCTACCACAACCTCAATGTCATGCCTTTTGTATTTTTCTAGTTTTTTCTCTAATGCCTCCTCTATTGTGTAAACTATTTTGTCAATTCTCACTCTCAAAAATCCCATCCTCTGAATTTCCTCTAGCGTTCCCCTGTATTCTCCTTTTCTTCCCCTAACTACCGGTCCCAAAATTAAAATTTCGTTTCCCCTTTTGATTTTCAAAATCTGTTCTACAATTTGATCTACAGTTTGTCTTGAAATTTCTCTGCCACATTTTGGACAATGGGGAGTGCCAACTCTGGCAAAGAGCAATCTCAAGTAATCGTAAATTTCAGTTATCGTTCCGACAGTAGACCTTGGATTGTGAGCCCCTTTTCTTTGGTCTATCGAAATTGCCGGGGATATTCCCTCAATTTTATCAACATCTGGTTTGTCCATCACTCCCAAAAATTGCCTGGCATAGGCACTCAAACTCTCAACGTACCTTCTTTGCCCTTCGGCATAAAGAGTGTCAAAAGCCAAAGAAGATTTACCAGAGCCTGAAATTCCAGTAATGACAATGAGCTTTCTTTTTGGAATGTCCAAGTTTATGTTTTTTAAATTATGTACTCTCGCCCCCCTGATTTTTATGAACTCTTCAGGCATAATTTCTATTTTATTCTAAAATTTTAAAAATTTCAAGATTGTTTAAGAAACGATATTTGGCTTTTTTATTTCTTTTTGTTGGGTTTTTTAGTTTAGGATGGATTTTGTTGAGGCCAAAAATAATTAGTGTTGAAAAAATAGAGAGGAAAAATTCACATCAACAATTTCTCCCTGAAAAAGATGAAAAAATAATTAGTGTTTTGTTGGTTGGCAATATAATGCTTAATCGGGGAGTTAAATACAAAATTGAAAAGTATGGTGGAGGTGATTTTAGGTTTCCTTTTTTGAAAATTGCCGAAGAATTGAAAAAAGCAGATGTTGTTTTTGGAAATTTAGAAGGGCCAATCTCAGATAAGGGGGTAAAAGTTGGAAGCATTTATTCTTTTAGGAGCGACCCAAAATCGATCGAAGGATTAAAGTTTGCCAATTTCAACATTTTATCTTTAGCAAACAACCATGTTTTAGATTATGGAAGAGAAGCCATTAAAGATACTCTTTTGAGATTAAAAGAGGCAGGAATAGATTGGGTAGGTGCCGGATTTAACGAAAACGAAGCTTTTTCTCCTCTTGTGAAAAAATTGACGGAACAAAAAATTGGATTTTTGGCTTTCACAAATTTGGTGCCTGAAAGCTGGAGGGCTGGCAAAGAAAATGCTGGTCTTGCTTGGATTTCAGAAAAAGATTTTGAAAAAATAAAAGAGGAAATTAAAAAAGCAAAAGAAAATTGCGATCTATTGATAATTTCTTTGCACGCCGGTGAGGAATACCAAAAAAGCCGACAGAATTTCAAGGAAAATTTTCAAAGATGGCAATCGATGCTGGTTGCTGACATTGTTTTTGGCCATCACCCCATGTCGTTCAAAAAAGTGAAATTTATAATGGTGGCTACATTTTTTATAGTTTGGGAAATTTTGTTTTTGACCAAAGCTTTTCAAAAAAACGATGGGGGAAAAATGATAAAAATCCTAATTGAGAACAAAAAAATCAAAAAAATAATTCCAATTGAAACACAAATTAACGAATTCTTTCAACCAGAAATTAAAAAAGAGGCAATTCGCTGAAATTTTTGAATTGACTCTTTTGTTTAGGGCAAAAAATGTGTGTCAAATCAAAAAACGTAATACAATTTGAGATTTTTTATTTCATTTTGAAAAGCAAAATTAAAGAAAACAAAGTCAGGCTAAAAGAAAAATAAAAGGGGGCGAAAATTGAAATTTTATCCCATAAAAAACCAGCTAAAAGAGAAGCTGGAAGAGAAAAAAGTCCGTTTATCATTTGAAATCCACCAAGAGCAGAGGCTCTAATTTCTGGCTCAACCAATTCTGAAACTAAAGCTCTTTGCGAAGGTTCCAAAGCCCCTTTGTGAAGACCATAAAACAAAAAGGCAAAAATTATAAACCAAAAATTTTTGTGCATCAAAAACATTGCCAAAGTTGCCAACCAAAACAAAAAAGAAATTTCTAAAACTTTTTTCCTGCCAATTTTGTCAGAAAGTTTTCCAAAAGGAATTGAGGACAAAGAAGCCATGGCAGTGAAAATCAAGTACAAAACCGGAACAAAACCAATTTTAAATCCAAATTCCTTTGCAAAAATAAGCAAAAAAGAATAAGAAAAAGCTCCCAAAGAGAAAATAGCACTCAAGAACAAAAAATACCTAAATTTTGGAGAAAAAGATTTGAAAGAAATTCCCTTGAAAATTTTTGTTGAATCTCTTTTTTCTTCTTTAATAAAAAGCAAAACCAAAATTACGCCAATCAAAGAAGGAATTGATGCCAAAAGAAAAAGTTTTTGGAAACCCAAAATGTCAACAAAAGCAATACAAATTAAAATTCCAAAAACAGCGCCAAGATTGTCCATCATTCTCAAAAACCCAAAATTTGATCCCCTATCCTGGTCAGTTGAAGCATCAGCGATTATCGCATCCCTGGGAGCTGACCTTATTTTCCCTGCCCTATCTAAAATCCGAAAAGGAATCAAATGCGACCAGTGGCGAGAGATTGCGTAGCCAATCCTTGAAATTCCACCCATCAAATAACCCAACCAAACAAAAATTTTTCTCTTTTGAATTTTGTCTGAAATGTACCCTGAAATTGCCTGGGAAATTGAAACTAAAGCATCGCCAAGTCCGTCCAAAAAACCCAAAATTGACATTGGAGCCCCCAAGGCCCTAACAAACAAAGGCCAAACAGGATAAATCATATCAGAACCAAGATCGTTCAAAAAAGAAGCAATCCCCAAAATTCTAATTTTCAATTTTGAATTTTTTTCCATAAATCAAAAAATCAGCAAAAGCTTAGCTGATTTTAATTTAATTTTTAGCGAAAGTCAATTTATTTCTAAATTTCAAAGGGTTGATTTTTCAATCCAATTTAAAAATTCTTTTGAGCCTTTTTTAATCGGAAAGGAAATGATGCTGGGTAAAGAATAAGAGTGCAATTGCTGAATTCTTTTTTCAATTTTCTTGTAAAGAGATTGTTTTGTCTTAATGAAAATTGCAAATTCTTTTGCTCTTTCTAATTTTCCTTTCCAACAAAAGACCGAATCAATCTCAAAGATATTGCAACAGGCTGCCAATTTTTCTTTGACTAAAATCTCAGCAATCTTTTTGGCTTCCTTTTTTGTTGGACAAGTTGTGTAAACTACAATAAATTTTTTCATTTTTGATTAAAAAATTTTGCCAAACTTTTTGCCAACTCTAAAATTAAAGTGGTCATTGCACCAATTCCCCAAACTAAAATCAAGTGCCAAATTTCAAGAGGTGCAGTTTTTAAAACTTTATTTAAGGGTGGCAAATAGATTGCCAAGGCCAAAAGCAAAAATCCGTATAAAATTCCCAAAAACAAAAATTTATTTTCAAAAAATTTTTCAGTTTTAATTATTGGTCTTTTTAAATTTTTGAAAGAAAGAGCATAAATTAGATCAACAGAACCCAAAGTGGCAAAAACCAAAGTGCTCCCCAAAATCAAATTGTTTTGTTTGATCCCAAATTGCCAATAAATCAAAAGACAAAAAGCGGTCACTACTACGCTGATTATCGCGATCAATGAAATCAAAAAGTTGTCTAAAATCGGTTCTTTTTTAATATCAATTGGTTTTTTCTCCATTAAATCTTTTTCTTTTGGTTCAAATGCAAACATTAAATCTGGAGGACCATCGCAAATTAAATGGAGCCACAAAATTTGAGGAATGTTCAATGGAGCTGGCCAGCCAAAAAGTCCAGAAAAGAACAAAACAGCAATTTCTAAAAAAGAATTTGAAAGGACATAACCTACTGTTTTTTTGATGTTTGACAAAACCAACCTTCCTTCTTCGCAGGCTGAAATTATAGTTTTGAAATTGCTATCTAACAAAATCAAATCTGCAGATTCTTTTGCCACTTCTGTCGCCTCCCCCACTGCCACTCCAATGTCAGCTTCCTTTAGGGCTAAAGCATCGTTTACTCCATCTCCTGTCATTGCCACAATTTCTCCTTTTTGCTGAAAACAATCTACGATTTTTCTTTTTTGATGTGGCAAAACCCTGGCAAAAATTTTAATTTTATCTATTTTTTCTTTTAATTCCTCAATCGATACTTTTTCCAATTCTTTTCCCTCCATTACGTTTTCTGGTAAAACCTCAATTCCCAAATTTTTGGCTAAATTTATTGCCGTCTCTTTGTAATCACCTGTTACGATTTTAACTTCAATGCCAGCTTTTTTAGCAAATTCAATCAGATCTTTAACTTCTTTTCTTGGCGGATCCAAAATTCCCAAAAGTCCAGAAAAAATAAAATCTTTCTTTTCTTTCAAATCTCCTTCTTTTTTGAAAGCCAACCCTACGACCCGCAAACCTTTTTTTGCAAATTCATCCATTTTTTCCAAAATTTCTTTCTTTTGATTCTCATCGTTTTTTGAAAAAGAAATCAAAATTTCTGGCGCTCCCATCAAAAAAGAAATTTCTTTTTCGCCAATTTTTTGCAAAGAAAAAGAATATTTTTTGGCGCTATCAAACGGTTCTTCAAAAATTTCTTTTGCCATTTCAATTTTTTCTTTCAGTTTTTCATCTAAATTCCGATTTCCAAAATCAAAAACAGCAATTTCCAAACTTGACCTTTGCTCGTTGTTTAAAACTGAATTCAAAATTGACATTTCCCGATCTAAAAAATAAGTTTCCACGACTTTCATTTTTCCCTCTGTTAAAGTTCCAGTTTTGTCAGTGCAAATTACTGTTGTTGAACCCAAAGTTTCCACTGCCAAAAGAGTTTTCACCAAACCTTTTTTCTTTAAAATCCTTCTCATTCCCAAAGCCAAAACAACAGTAATTGCCACTGGCAAAGCTTCAGGAATGGCTGCTACTGCCAAGACGATGGATGTTTTAAAAGTGGCCAAAATTTCTCTCCCCCGCAAAATCCCACCCAAAAAAATAAGAGCGCAAATTACAATTACAGCGATTGCTAATTTCTTTGATAAATCTTCAAGTTTTTGTTGAAGCGGAGTTTTTTCTTTTGAAATTTCAACTAAACTTTTTCCAATTTTTCCAATTTCAGTTTCTCTTCCGATTTTTTTCACTTCCATTATTCCCTTTCCTGACAAAACCGAAGTTCCCATAAATAAATTTTTATCTCCATCAAGCGACTTTTTCACTCCTTCTTCTTCCCCAGTTAAAATCGCTTCTGAAACTAAAATTTCTCCTTGGATTAACTCGCCATCTGCTGGAATTTTGTCTCCGGCAATTAAAACGACCAAATCTCCGGGAACTAACTCTTTGGCATCGACAATTTTTCTTTTTCCTTCCCTGATGACCACTGCCTGAAGTTTCAAAATTTTTCTCAAGGCAAAAAGGGTCTTTTTAGCATTGTACTCTTGTAAAAAACCCATTATGGCATTGAGCATTAAAACTGAAATTACCAAAACAAAATCAAAATATTCTCTAAAGATTAAAGAGAGAAAACCGACAAAGAACAAAATGTAAACTAAAGGATTTTTAAACTGGGAGACAAAAATAGAAAAAGCGTCAAGTTTTTCTTTCTCTTTTATTAAATTCCATCCGTATTTTTTTCTTTTTTCTTTTACCTCTTTTTCCGAAAGTCCTTTGAAAATCATTTTTTCAATAATATTTCGGCTTCTCTTTTGACTTTTTCTTTATTTTTAATTTTTACTTTCTCAAAATCTTTTTCTAAAACATCCTTTACTAAAACAATTTTTTGTTCAATCAATTCTTTGGACAAATTTTGGCTCACTGAAGGAAGTATTGTTATTGGATAGAGTTGATTTTTCTCAATCAAAAATTCAAGGCCTCTACCTTTTGGATATTTCCAACCCAAAAGTTCTACCCCAACGCATTCTGAATATTTGATGGCTTCGCTAGTAAATTTGGTATTAGTAACAATGATACTTTTGTATTTTACTTTTGAGTTCAAAAATTTTCCTTCTTCAATATCCAAAAATCTAGCATAATTTGCTAGCGCCGCTTTTAAATCCACCCTTCCCCCAGGTTCTTTTCTAAATTTACACTCCCCTATTAAGACTAAATTTTCTTTTTTAGCTAAAAAATCAATTTCGTATTGAACGCAACGGCCAGGAATGATTTGATTTAATTTTACTTCAAAACCCTCTTTTTCAAAAATTTTTCCAACAAACTTTTCAAAAGGAAAACCGGTCGGGCCCAATTTTTCTATTGCTCTCTTTAAATTAAATCTTATTGCCGAGCGAGGAGACTTTTCTAATAAAAGTTCAAAAATTCTATCGAAAATTTGAGAAGTTGAAATTCCAGAAAAAACTTCTTTTTCTATCTGAGAAGCAATTTCCAAAGCAACTTCCTTTGGAGCACCGCAATTTCTTGCTGATTGATATACCTTGCGAAAAGAAAATGGTTCTTTTTCTCCTCTAGAGTTTATTACATAAACTCTTGCCATTTTAATGTGTGGCGCAAGAAATACAAGGATCGTAAACTCTGATCAAAGACCTAATTTTTCTAATTTGCTCTTTCTTTTTTAATTTCAAAATTTTTGGCAAAATGGTTTTTAAATCTTCTTCAATATTGTATAAAAATTGGGCAGTTGGAGTGATTATGTTGCAATTGAAAATTCTTCCATCTTTGTCGATTTCATAATAATGAAAAAGAGTTCCTCTTGGTGCTTCCAAAGCCGACAACCCGCTTGAAGGTTTAAATTTTATTTCTACCTTTTCTTCTTTTAATGGAAGTTTTAAAATCTCTTTAATTAAGTTTTTCGTTACCTCCAAAAAGTGCAAAACCTCGATTGCCTGAGAAAATAAATTAAAGTAGATGTTTTTAAAAAATTTTTCGTCCGAAATTTTTCTTTCTTTTTTAAATTCTTGAAGTTTTTCTTTCGCTAATTCATTTAAAAATTCGCCATTATTTTTAATTCTAGCGATGGCTCCAACCATATAGGGTTTTCCTTTGAATTTCACTCTTTTTACTGGTGGCGATTTCAAATCTTCCTCAATTTTTGTCGAATAAAAATCGCCGATTGTGATTTTTTCTCTGCCAATTTTGACAATTTTTTCCAAATAAAAAGGATAATCTTTTCCGCTAAAAACTGAGGCAAAAAGAGTTTCTCTTTCAAAATCTGGATAGTCAATTTTTTTAAAAGTGTCTATTAAAAGATTGGCTTTTTCTATTGCCGATGGTATTTTTTCTAAAATGTCTTTTAATTTTTCCTTTTCTGGCAATTTCAAAAACCCACCAACTATTGGAGTTATTGGATGAACCGCCCTTCCCCCAACAACTCTTGTAATTTCTAAACTCAAGTCTCTAATCTCTAGAGCCGCTTTTGATTCTTTTTTAAATTTTTTAAAAAGTTCCAAATCATTTTCTATATTGAAAAAATCTGGCAAAGAAAGAAAGAACAAATGTAAGGTGTGGCTGTTGATAATGTTTCCGGCTAAAAGAAGTTTTCGCAACAAAACCGTTTGCTCTGTCACTTTAACATTAATGGCTTTTTCCAAAGCAGTAATTGCTGCCAAAATGTGAGGTACAGGACAAATTCCACAAATTCGAGAAACAATGATTGGAACTTCAAAATATCTTCTCCCTATCAAAATTCCTTCAATTTGTCTCAATCCCAAAAGAGTTTGAATTTTTAAATCTTCAATCTTTCCAGTTTTTGTCACTTTTGCCCAAAATCCAGCTTCCCCTTCAATTTTGTGGATGTGGGGAATTGTGATTTTCATAAAATGAAAATAATTTTCAAATTCATTTTATCAAAAAAATTTTGAATTTGAAGTTTGCCCGCCACAAAAAAAAGAAAGTTATAAGTTAAATGATATGAAAACAAAACTCAAAGATTTTTTAGAAAAACTAAATAAAAAATTGCTTTTCAATTTACAATGAACTGAATTCGGTGATAATTTTTGATAGGAACGGAAAAGAAATTGCCATTTTGCCAAACAAAAGAGGAAATTTTGCCCGCTATCTCGAAAACGTTCCACCAAAAAATAAAAAACTTTTAATAGAAAGAGAGGATAAATTTTTCTATTGGCATTTTGGGTTTAATCCAAAAAGTATTTTTGAGGCTGCCTTGGGCAGAATTGAAATTGGAAAAAGAAAGGCCTCAAGTACAATTTCCCAGCAGTTAGCGAAAATTTTGTTTGACAAAGAAAAAGAAAGAAACTTAAAAAACAAAATTGTTGAGGCTTTTTACACGTTGGCTCTAGAAATTTTTGAGAGCAAGGAGCAAATTTTGAAAATGTATTTAAACTCTGTTTATTTTGGAAATTCTTGTCAAAGAATTTTTGAAGCTTCAAGATATTATTGAAGAAAAAAAGCTTACTGGAAAAATTTAGCCAAAAAGGGTATCGACGATCGAGTAAAGCTTATTTTGAAATTTCAAGTTTGTTTCCGAATTTAAAAGAAAATCACTTGACGATAGATTTGGAGTTGAACGAAAAAATTAGAGAAATTGTGAAAAGGAACGTTGATGAACTTAGAAGGTGAAATGCCAACAATGCGGCAGCCATAGTGATAAAACTTCCAGAAAATGAAATTTTGGCCCTAATTGGCTCTCTCGACCCAGATTTGGAAAAAGAAGGAGATAAAATAAAGCGAGGGCGGCGTGATCCAGCGTGAAACCTTTCATTTACCTAAAAGCGTTTGAAAATGGTTTAAGACCTTACACTTTAGTTGAGGATAGAGAGTACAAGTATCTCACTGCCCTAGGCTTTCCCGTTTATCCGAAAAATTTTGATTGGAAATATCGAGGCGAAATCAATCTTCGTTACGCTTTAGCTAATAGTTTGAATGTTCCGACGGTAAAAGTTTTAGAATACGTTGGCTTGGAAAATTTTTACAAATTTTTGAAGGAAGATTTGGGTTTTGAATCTATCCAAAATTTAGAAAATTATCAACAGGGGATTGCTCTCGGAAGCTTGGAAAATAGCCTTGTCTTCAAGAGAATAAAGGTTTCTCACTATTGAAAATTTTCATCTCTGGGAGGAATTTGGTTTGCGGGTAAATAATATTTGAGAGAAAGGTCATAGTAGAAATTGTTGGGAAGGGAATTTTTGGTTTCTTTTTCAAAAGAAATAACATTGGTTTGGCTAAACTTTAAATTTTTAATTGGAATTTCTATATTTAATTGATCAAAAATCGTTTCTGGGTTGAAATGGAAAGAAGTTTCTTTTTTTTCGTTTATTGATAAGTTCAAAAAGAAAGTTCAACCGAAACTGGTCTTTCTTCATTATCAGTGGTGGAAATTTCCAAAATTACTTTCTCCCTGGCAGGCAAAAATTTTTTGTTTGAGCTAACTTGAATTTTTAATTTTCTTGTCAAAAATTTTTTGTTCATTGAAGGTATTTTGCTTTTTTGATGTTGTGTTCCATTAAGGTTTTGCTAAAATGCGTTTGACCATCTGGTGTCGAAAGATAATACCAATAATCGCTTTCTTGAGGATACAGTACTGCCAAAATGCTTTCAAGTCCTGGATTGCAAATTGGTCCTGGGGGCAATCCTAAATATTTATATGTGTTGTAAGGGGAATCGATTTGGAGGTCTTCCAGAGAAAATTTGGTCGTTTTTTTTCCTGTAATATATCCTATTGTAGCGTCAACTTGTAAAGGAATGCCATTTTTTAATCTTTTTTGCAAAATTCCAGAAACCAATTTTTTTTCTTCAAGAGTTTTAACCTCTTTTTCGAGTAATGAGGCCAAAATCAAAACATCGTAAATTCTTTGATTTTTGGCCATTGCCTCTTTTAACAATGGCAAGGTTTTCTTTTCAAAATTTTTTAAAAACAAAACGATTATCTTTTTTGCCTCCATTTCAGGTTCGAAAAAATAAGTATCTGGAAATAAAAACCCCTCTAAAGAATTTTCCCCAGGGGCATCTTTTAAAAAGAAAAATTCATTCTGAAAGTCTTTGATTTTGAATTTAGTGATGTCTTCTTTCGTTACGCCCTTTTCCAAAAGAATTTGGGCAATTTGGTTTTGGGTGAATCCTTCTGGAAAAGTCAATTTAATTTTTAAGGTTTTACCCAAAACAAGGATTTTTGAGATTTCAGGAATTGACATTGATGGAGAAAGTAAAAATTTCCCAGCCTTAATTTTTTTATGATCACCTTTTAAAACCAAATAGAAAATGAAAAAAAACCTATTTTTAATTAACCCTTCATTTTCTAAACTCTCTGCCACCTGAAAAAGACTTTCTCCTTTTTCAACCACAAAAACTTTTTCCTCCAAAGAAAGGGAGTCTTTTGGCAAAAAAATTTCAAACAAAAAAAGAAAAAAAACAAAAGTTAAACCAGACAAAATAGAAAGAGTAAAAATGAAAAGGGGTAATTTTTTCATTTTGTTTTGAATTTTTCCAATTCGTCTTTTATTCCGAAAATCTCTAAATTGTCTTCTATTTCCTCTTCTGTCTTAAATTTCTTTAAACTTTCTAAAAATCCAAGAGGGTTTATTCCTTTTAAAATTCCTCTACAACCATAACACAACTGGTTGTTTTTTGGGCAAACAGCTCCGCAACCACTAAAAATTATCGGACCCAAGCAAGGTTCTTTTTTTCTCAAAAAACAATTTTCAGTTCCTTGTTTTGGGCATTCAAAACAAACTGGCTTTTTTGGAACTTCTGGAATTTTTCCTTCAATTAACTCTTTTGCATATTTTAAAAATTCTTCGCCGTCAATCGGGCAACCTGGAATTATAAAATCAACTTTGACAAAATTGTCAATTTCTTTGATCTCTGGGTTTTCAACGTTCAATTTCCGATAAATATACCTTATCGTTCTCTCTTTTCCTTGATAATTTTTCATTTCAGGAATTCCACCCAAAGCAGCACAATTTCCAACAGCAACTAAAATCTTTGATTCTTTTCTAATTTTCTTTAAAAGTTTAATTTCCTCTTTTCTTATCGGCAGCCCTTCAACAAAAGAAACATCAATTTTGACTTTTCCTTTTGGAAATGGCATTTCCTCGATCAAAGAAAAATCAATTAAATCAACTTTTCTCAAAAAATCAAAAAATTTTTCTCCCAAATCCAACAAAGCAAACTGGCATCCCTCGCAAGAAGTCAAAGAAAAAAAAGCAACTTTTGGTTTTTTTATCATTCTTTATATTTTAAACTCTTATTTAAATTTTTAAAAGATTGGTAATTTCAATTGAATTTTCAGTGTATTTTTTTAAATTTTCCAAATCATTTTTTGAAAGTTTTTCCAATGCCAAATCCCAATGAAAAGAAATAAAATCTCCAACTTTCAATTTTGGCAAAATTCTTTTGTCCCAAAAAATTTTTCTTTTTGTTGGCTCTGCCAAAAACCATTCTTTTTCTTTTAAAATTGGTTGATATTCGACTTCAATTGGTACTACCTTTTCTTTACTTTCCTCTATTTTCAAAATTTTGCCCCAAGAAATTTTGCAAAGGTCTTTCATTCCTTCTGTTAAAAATAATTCTTTTCTCATCGGTCCTGCAACTAAAACGTGAAATGAATGATGGGCTTTCGAGTTTTCTGGCAGAATTTTTGCCAATTTTGGCTTTTTTAAATTTTTTGCCACCATTTCTTTCAACTTTGAAACTCTCACTTTCTCTAAAAGTTCGTTTCCAATCCAATAAGCCCTCACTACTTTTTCATCAAAAAAATCTTTAATTTTGTTTTCTTTTGCAATCAATTGGTAATAAAAAAGAGCACCCTCAAAAGTTTCCAAAATTTTTTTAATTTCTGGAACTTTTTCTCCCAATAAAAAATGAAAAACTTCGTGGCAACTATTCTCCCCCATTCCACAAAGTCCAAACCTTCCTGGAGGAAAACTATAAAGAGCGGCGATTTTTAACCCTGACATTTTAAATTGAATCTCTAATTTCCTTTGCTATTTTTTCCATCTCTTCTTTTGAAATTTTTCTGACCAAAGAAAGGTCAATTAATGCTCCGTGGCCATCGTCTTTGAACCTTGGCACCAAATGAATGTGGGCATGGGGAACTTCCTCTCCAATAATGAAAGAAACTACAAAATCTGTGTTCATTGCCTTTTTGATTGCCCTGGCTATTTTCCCCACCACCTCAAAATACTCTCCCAAATATGGGACATCCCAAACCCATCTGAAATGCTCTTTTGGCACAACCAAAGTGTGACCTGGATTTCTTGGGTTAATGTCCAAAAAAGCCAAAAATTTTTCATCTTCAAAAACCAAAAATGCTGGAACTTCGCCTTTTGCAATTTTGCAAAAAACGCAGTTTTCCATTTATTTAAACTTTAGCTAAAAACAAATTTTTAATTGATTTTAAAATTTCGATTGACCTTTTTGCTCCCAAAGCAATTAAAATTCCAAAAAATATCAAAATTGTAGAGAAAATTTCAGCTTGAGAAACTTTTCCGCCAAAGATCAAATTCAAAATTGTTGTTATTGGACCGCCAAAAAGCAAAATTGTTGTTGCCTGATGCAAGGGAATTTTTTTCAAACCAGAATACCAACTCAAAACATAACCAAAAAGCAAAAGAGAAGTAATCAAAACCCAGTGAATTTGCTTTAAATTCAAAGCCAAAATTGGAGAAAGCTGATTGGTAAAGGCCAAATAAACCAAAATAAAAATTGAGCCAAAAAACATTCTTCCCCAGGCAACCTGTCTTCCTTCAAGCGTTCTCAAAGCATATTTTGAAATTGTGTTTTCTATTGCCCAAAGCAAAGTTGCTAAAAAAACCAAAAAATTTCCAAAATTTAAGCTCGGAGGAATTCTTTTTAGCAAAATTAAATTGGCAAAAACTAAAATTGAGGTTGCCAACAAAAACCTTTTTTCTATTTTTTCTTTCAAAAACAAAATGGCAAAAATCGTTGCATAAATGAACATTGTTTTGTGAATGAAAGAGCTCTCAGCAGCCGAGGCCAAAGAAAGTCCTTTGAAAAAGAGCAAAAAAGGAAAACTTCCTCCAACAAAACCAATTAAAACTAAAAAAAGCCAATCTCTTTTTGAAAATTTTTTAATTTTTTTGAAGTCTTTAAAAAAGATCAAAAGCCCAGAAAGAAAAATTGAAACGACAACGTTTTTTAAAAAAGTAAACAAATAAGGATTTTGAAAAAACGAAACTCCAAATTTGTTAATGAAAATTGAAAAACCAGAAATTGTTGCTGTTAAAAAAACTAAAAGATATCCAGTTTCCATTAGTTAATTATAATAAAACAAAAAAATTGATACAATAAAAAAATGAAATTGGGAAAACATATTAAGTGGTTAAAAAGGCTTGTTTTGAGAGAAAGAGAAGAAGAAATTGAGTCAATGAGAAAGGAAATAATGAGGCTTTCTGGAAAGGAAAGAGAAGCTTTGGGAAGGGCAATTTTGGGTTTGAAAGGAAAATTTTTAAAAAGAGAGTTTGGCTTTAGAATTGTAAAGTACGGAAGGGAAAAAGAAATAGAAACTGAAATTTCAGTCGGAGATTTAGTGTTAATTTCAAGAGGAAATCCTTTGAAAAGCGATTTGGTCGGAGTTGTAACAGAAAAAGGAAAAAGATACCTTTGCGTTGCTTTGCAAGATATTCCAAAATGGGCCCTAAAGGGAGTGAGGATTGACCTTTTTGCAAACGATATTACTTTTAAAAGACAAATTGAAAATTTAGAAAACTTAACAAATTCTGCAAGATTGGCTCTTGAATTTAGCTTGGGAAAAAGAGAGCCTTTGCCACCAAAAAAAATTTCTTTTTCTCCGATAGATAAAGAATTGAATTTTTCTCAAAAATTGGCGGTTTCTTTTTTTT
>CAZQIO010000008.1:21377-26721 GCA_964593405.1 uncultured Candidatus Saccharibacteria bacterium
CTCAAGATTTTTTCTTAATTCAAGGACCTTTTGGTACCGGAAAAACCAAAACTTTGGCCGAAATAATTTTGCAATTTTCAAAAATGGGCCAAAAAGTTTTAGCTTGTGCAGAAAGTAACGTAGCTGTTGACAATTTGGTTGAAAGATTGATTGGGAAAACAAAAATTGTCAGGTTGGGTCATCCATCAAGAGTGGCAAAAAATCTAATTGAATCGACAATCTTTTTTCAGGTCGAACAGGCAAAAAAATACAAAAGAATAAAAAAATTAAGAGATAAAGTTGAAGAATTGATAAAGTTAAGGGATGAATTTTTAAAACCAACTCCACAAAGAAAGAGGGGCTTGAGCGATGAAAAAATTTTACATTTGGCAAAGATTCAGAGAGCAAAGAGAGGAATAAAAGTTGAAGATATAGTGTCGATGGCAGAATGGATAAAGCTTCAAAGAAAAATTAATGAATTGGTAAAAGAAATTGAAAAAATCGAAGAAAAAATAGCAAAAGAAATAATTTTAGAAAGCAACGTTGTTTTGTGCACAAACTCAAGTTGTGCCTTGGAAATTTTGAAAGATTTTGAATTTGACGTTGCAGTGATTGACGAAGCAACTCAGGCCACAATTCCTAGTGTTTTAATTCCTATTGCCAAAGCCAAAAAATTCATTTTAGCAGGAGATCACAAACAGCTTCCTCCAACAATTTTGTCAGAAAGGGCAAAGCCATTAAGTGAAACTTTGTTTGAAAAGTTAATTGAAAACTATCCTCAAAAATCTGTTTTGTTGGACACCCAATACAGAATGAACGAAATTTTAATGGAATTTCCAAACAAAGAATTTTACCAGGGAAAATTAAAAACCGATCCCTCAGTAAAAAATATTACCTTGGTAGATTTTGGAATTGAAAAGAAAAAATTTGGAGGCTTTTGGGAAAAAATTTTGGATCCAAAAATTCCAATTTCTTTTTTGGATACTTCAAAATCAGAAAGAAAATTTGAAAGAAAAAGATTAGGATCTACCTCAAAAGAAAATCCTTTGGAAGTTGAAATTGTAGATCAAATTTTAAAAAGGCTTTTTAAAATGGGGGTAAAAAAAGAGTGGGTCGGAGTTATCACCCCCTATCAAGACCAGCTTGATCTTTTGAGAGAAAAATTGGGACAAAAAGTTGAAATAAACACCGTCGACGGATATCAAGGAAGAGAAAAAGAGGTAATTTTGATTTCTTTTGTCAGGTCGAGCAAAGAAAAAATTTTGGGGTTTTTAACAGATTTGAGAAGGCTAAACACTGCAATTACCAGAGCAAAAAGAAAACTAATTTGTGTTGGTGACGCAGAAACTTTAAAATCCCATCCAACTTATGAAAGATTTTTGAATTTTATAAAAGAAAATGGGACCTTTGAGGAATATCGTTAAATTTCACTCTCTCCCTTCTTTAAATATTTTTCAACCGTCGCTCGGAGATAGGTTATTCTATCAGGATTTGCCATTTTCTCTTCCCACATTTTTAATAAAATTTCCCTTCTCTTTTCCTCGTCTATTTTTTCTAATTTCTCCAAAATTCCTGCTTTCTTTAACTCTTCATAATACCCTGCTAGTATTTTTTTCATTTCTTCAAAGGTGTTACCCTCTGGCGCAAAGTAACAAAGATAATCAAAAATGCTTACCTCTATTTTGGCTTTATTATAATACTCTTTCAAAAATTTTTTCTTAACTTCGTTTGGATTTCCTAACTTGCTAGGGTCAATCATAATCACAGAGGGATGAATTTTTGGTGGTTTTTTGGGGTCCAATCCTTCAACTGTTCCCAAGCAAACTACACCCAAAGAGTCTTCTCCAAATTCTTCACACTTTACTATCCCCATAACTAGAGCAATATAAGTTCTTTCACATATAAAAGGTGCTTCAATCTTACCTTCTTCTAAAATTTTTATTTCCCCTTCCTCTTCTCTTAAAGATTTCACACCCAAAAGCAAATATCGAGCTTTTTCCCCTACGGCCTCTCCTGCTGTAACTCTCACGGCTTCACACCGTTCGCTCTTTTCCAAAGCATATTTTGTTGCTAATATATTTTCCGCGGTGCAATTCTTTGCCCCTTCAAGTACATATTCTGCCTTTATTTCTTTTGCACTACAACCTTCTGCTCTTTCCAATGCGGCCTCCTGAGCTTCAATCTTATTAAATTGACAATCCTTAGCCCCTTCTCCCACCCAGTGCGCCCTTACAAATCCTTCAACTCTGCATGCTCTTGCCCTCTCAAAAGCGGGACTTCTATTCTGTCTTATTACATTTTCTGTTATTGTTTTGCCTTCCGCTCGATTGTAGAGAGTTGGTGATTGTTCGCTTTCGGGCAATTTTTCAAAACCTTTCTCAAGGCGCATCGATTTTTAATATGTTATTATTATTCGACCTTATTATCATACTAAATTCTAATCCACACGCTTAAACAATGCAATAGACCAACAATTGAGATTTCCACCAATTATAGTCTTTGTTCAAACTTTGGTATTTTAAAAATT
This sequence comes from uncultured Candidatus Saccharibacteria bacterium, assembly GCA_964593405.1. Lineage (GTDB taxonomy): Bacteria > Patescibacteriota > Minisyncoccia > Minisyncoccales > GBS-2 > CAZQIO01. Next base: position 23,884 of record CAZQIO010000008.1, read on the forward strand.
TGACTCTTGCTTTTTGTTTTGCAATATTTTCAAACGAATTACTCTCCCTGATTTTGATAGCCCCCCAAAAAATGAGAGTTAAAAAATTATCAAAATGAGTTATCAATTAAAGCTCAATTTAATTTTGTTTAATTCTTTTAAACTTTTAAATTTTATAACTTTGTCAGATACTGCCTCTAAGATTGGTAAAGAAACTTTTTCAGAAATCAACAAAATTATCTTTTTCTTTAGCGCTTTTGCAAAACCAAATTCCAAATAAATTCCAATGCTTTCTTTTTTTGAATCAACAAAAGTCAAAACCGCATCGCAATTTTTAATTTCTTTAAATGCTTCTTTGATAACTTTACCCGGCGGAAATTTTTTTGGTCTCCACTTCTCTTTATCTCTCAAATAACAAAATGTTTGAAAACCCTGGCTTTCTAACCAATCAATAATTTTCTTTAATTTTTCTTTTAGTTTCTTTTTATCTTCTTTTTGAAATTTATGAGAAATAAAAATTCTCATTTTTTACCTTTTTTTATTTTCTCAATTATTCCTTCGACTTTTTTGCCTTTTGCGGCCGGTGAATTTTGCTTGTGGCTTTCTAATTTTTCCGAATAGCCTTGCAAAAAAATTTCAAAATCTATCGGCAAACCTTTGATCGTTCCTTTTTTGAAAATTTGCCAAATTTTCTCTCTTTTGAACTTTGGCAAATTCACAAAGAATCTCTTAAAAATTTTCCTGCTTTCTCTATTCCTTTTGCAACTTTTCTCATTAGTTTTTCTTGATTGGATTTTTTGGTTATCCATTTTCTATCTTCAGGATTTGATAGATATCCAGCTTCTAATAGTACTGTTGGAATATTAAATTTATTTGCCCAAAATGTAGCCTCGAGCATACCCAATTCGTTTTTATAAAAACATACTCTTTCATCGCATACTCCCCTATCAACGAGTTCAGGAATTGAGATTACTTCTTCATGAATTATTAAAGCTATTTTTCTGGAAATCTTATGTATGTTTTTTGCTGAAGGAGGGGGGTAAATTGTTTTTATTCCTTTTATTGATGAATCATTGTGTCTTTCCCAATCGATATGGATTCTAAAAAATAAATTTGCTTTAAAATCTCTGGCTATCTCGGCGCGTTTTTTATTACTTACTATCGTTGTGTTATCTTTCCTTGTAAGTTTTGTTTTAAATCCTTTTTGATTTAAAAATTTTTCAAGCAATTTGGCTAGCTGTAAATTAACTTCAACTTCTTTTATTTGTTTAAAAGAACAGCCCCAGTTTATTTTTTTAGTGCCCTTGAAATAGGAAGGATGACCCGGGTCAATACAGATTCTTTTGAGCATAATTTTATTTTAATTCATCAAATGGCGCCTCCTCTTTATGTTGATATTTCCTCATAATCTCAATTTTTAATTAAAATTTTGACCTTTTTGCGCGCCGAGTAAATTAAATATATTTTTTTCTTTATTTCATTTCTACACTCAATGATAGTTCCTCTCCGTTCGTTTGATATTGTGGGTGAGGATTGGGAATAGCCCGCGGTATGTGAAACCAAGCAAAGTTGTCGACAGGAACGCCATGGCCCAAAGTTATCTCATCTCCCCGTGAGAAAATGATCCGGGGTTCTTCTATTCCTATTATATTGTGCCCCTCTCCGGTGGCGGTATCACATTGGACCCATCCAAAATTTGGCAAATAAAATTCAGACCAGACATGAAATCCTAAACCCTCCTTTTGATCTATACGATTGACAAAACGGCCTTGATAGTAGTCAGGTTGCAACCCTGATACCGGCCTTGCTGGAATTCCCAAAGCCCGACATAGGGCAACAAACAAAAAGGAGTGCCCGCCACAATCTCCGCTGCCTTTTTCCAAAGTTTCAAGAGCAGTTTGTCCAGATTCGCCAACTTTAATGTTTTTTGCCACCCAATTGTGTAAAAGTTTAGCTTGAATTAAAGGATTTCTTTCATTTCCTACAATTTCGTGAGCCAGTTTAATAATTTTTTCATTATCGCTTTCTATCCACCGAGATGGTTTAGTATATTTTTGATACTCAGGACTGGCAGGATCATAATTTCCAACTTTCGAAGGATCAATATTGTACCAAATCGGACTAAAATCTGCTTCAAAGACAATTTTGTATTCGCCAAGACCTCGTTTTTTTGTTTCCCAAAAGGCTATTTTGTTACCGTTAGCATCTTCGTAAAGATCATCAGGTTTTGGAGAAATCTCTATCAATTTAACATTACTCATTCCCGCACCATCCCACTCTCTGGGAATTGGCATCCAAAGTTTTTCAATGTTGCTAATGCGAAGTGTTTCTGTTAGACGATAACTTTGCCTACTCGATATTGTCATTGTCTGGGTGTCTGGTTCCCAATCAACTTTATACCTAAATGCCTCGGCCACAAACTTGGCAGGCAGGTATGTTTTACCCTCTCTCACTAAAGGGGCCACTGGAATTTCTATTTCCTCCCCGCAAACTCTCATTGCAGGTTTCCCCACAAACAATTCTACAGCTCTCCCCCAATCAGGAAACAAAAGAGAAACTCTCCCCTGCTTTGAATTCCACACCGTTCCCATAGCCTCAGCCAAATATTTAGCTGGCACATATACTTGTTCATTAATAATAATGGCTGGAGCCTCCATGAATTTCGCTTTGCCATCAACTAAAAATTGTTTTTCCCCAACGACAAACTTAATTTCTTTTGCCCTTTGAGTTGGTTTTTCTTTTAAAAATCCTTTAATTAAAACCAAAGCAATCATTGCCATTGCCACCAAAATTCCAACTAAAATTAAAATTTTTTTATTTTTAATCATTTCTTTTTACATTTCCTTTTCCTTTTTGCGC
>CAZQIO010000009.1:0-3757 GCA_964593405.1 uncultured Candidatus Saccharibacteria bacterium
AGATAGATTCTCTTTTGGCGACGGCCTACAAAAAGAAAGTTTGGGTTTTTTCTCCAGCCCTAGTCGATTCAGAATACGGGATTGCCGCCATTTTTGCCAAAATGGAAGGAAAGAAAATAATTTTAGACCAGGTCAAAGATTTCGAAGAACTTTGTGAAATCGGTTTAAAAAGCAAAAAAACTGGAGCAATTTTTATTGGTGGGGGAGTACCAAAAGATATAATTCAAATGGTAGCAGCAGAAAAAGGAGAGATCCTTGGAGGGAAATTGGATTATCCCCATTCTTTTGCAATCCAAATTACGACTGATTCTCCTCAGTGGGGAGGGTTATCTGGAGCCACTTTTGAAGAAGCAATTTCTTGGGGAAAGGAGGCAAAATTGGGAAATAACGTTCAGTGTTATTGTGACGCAACCATTGCCCTACCTTTGGTTTGCCATGCCTTGGCAGAAAGGATAAAATTTAAAAGAAAACCTCCAAAGTTTTTAGAAACTCTTTTTGAGAAATGAAAATCTATTCTCAATCACCTCCTTTTAATTTTTTAGGGCTTGAAAAGCAAAATTTAAAAAAAGCTAAAGTTTTAATTTTGCCAATTTTTTTTGAACAAACAAGTTCCAATCTTTTGGGAACAAAATTTGGACCAGAAGCTATAATTTTGGCTTCCAAAAATCTTGAAACTTTTGATGAAGATTTAAAAAAAGAATTAAACGAAGAATCAATTTTTACTCTGCCTCCTCTTTCCCCTTCAAAAGATTCCCCTCAAAAAGCAATAAAGGAAATAGAAAGAGGAGTTTTTAAAATTTTAAAATTAAAAAAATTTTTAGTCGTTTTGGGAGGAGAGCATACAATAACCTTTGGCGTTCTTTCTGCTTTCAAAAAATTTTTCAAAAAAGAAATTTCTCTGTTGCAATTCGATGCTCACTGTGATTTAAGAGAAAGTTTTGAAGGAACAAAATTTAGCCATGCTTGCGTTGCCAGAAGGATTTTGAAAGACTTGAAAGTTAAAATTTGCCAAGTGGGTGTAAGGTCTCTTTCAAAAGAGGAATTTAGTTTTTTAAAAAGAGAAAGAAAAGTTAAAGTTTTTTTCAAAAGGAATTTTGACAAAAAAGAAATTTTGAGTTTTTTAGGAAATAGGGTTTATTTGACCATCGACATTGATTGTTTGGACCCTTCTTTAATGCCGGCAGTATCTTGTCCTGAACCAGAAGGGCTCTTTTTTGAAGATGTTTTAGAAATTGTAAAAGAAGTTTCAAAGGAAAAAGAAATCGTTGGAATGGATTTAGTAGAACTTTGCCCAATCCCAGGAATTTTTTCTCCAAACTTTGTGGCCGCAAAATTAATTTTTAAAATTTTGGGGATTTTGGACCTCATTTTCTAATTTCTTTAAAATGGCTAAAATTAAAATTATGTCAATTTTTGATAAAATTTTTGGCGATTTTAACGAAAAATATCTCAAAAAAATAAGGCCAATAGTTGAGAAAATAAATTCTCTCGAAAAGGATTTTGAGAAACTTCCTGATGAAAAATTAAAAGAGAAAACTTTTGAATTCAAAGAGAGGTTGAAAAAAGGAGAAACTTTGAACGATATTTTGCCAGAAGCCTATGCCTTAGTCAGGGAGGCTGCAAAGAGGACTTTGGGCCAAAGACATTTTGACGTTCAGGTAATGGGCGCTATTGCTTTGCACCAAGGGAAAATAGTGGAAATGAAAACCGGAGAGGGAAAAACTTTGACTGCAACAATGCCACTTTATTTGAATGCTTTGGAAGGAAAAGGGGTTCATCTGGTAACTGTCAACGATTATTTAGCAAGAAGAGATACTGTTTGGATGGGACAAATTTATCATTTGTTGGGGCTTTCTGTTGGATGCTTAAACCACGAGCAAAGTTTTTTGTACGATCCTGAATACAAAAAACCACCAGAAGAAAAAGAAAGGTTGAGGGACGAGTTGGGTTCTTTTTATGTTGTCGAAGATTTTTTAAAACCTTGCTCAAGAAAAGAAGCCTATTTGGCAGACATTACTTATGGGACAAACAACGAATTTGGCTTTGATTATTTGAGAGATAACATGGTTTACGATCCAAAGGATATTATTCAAAGGGGTTTCAATTTTGCGATCGTTGATGAAGTAGACTCCATTTTGATCGATGAAGCCAGAACTCCTTTGATAATTTCCGCTCCGGCAGAGGAAGCAGAAAGAGAATATTACTTTTTTGCTCAAGTTGCAGAGAGATTAAAAAAAGATGTCGATTACACTGTTGATGAAAAAGAAAAATTTTTTCAGTGGACAGAGGAGGGGCAAAGAAAGGTTGTTTCTTTTTTGAAAAAAGATCCCTGGCAAGAGGGAGATTTTAGATCAATTCACAAATTAGAAAATGCAATCAGGGCAAAGGAATTTTTCATTTTAGACAGAGATTATGTGATAAAAGACGGCCAAATAATTATTGTCGATGAATTCACTGGAAGGCTAATGCCAGGGAGAAGGTGGTCTGGGGGAATTCATCAGGCAATAGAAGCTAAAGAATTTGTTAGGGGGCACAGAGAAGTTAAGGTAAAAACTGAATCTATTACTTTGGCAACCATTACTTTTCAAAATTTCTTTAGAATGTACAAAAAACTTTCTGGAATGACAGGGACGGCAAAAACATCTGAAGAAGAATTCAGGGAAGTTTACGGATTGGATGTTGTAGTTGTGCCGACAAATAAACCCATGATAAGAAAGGATTTGCCAGATAAAATTTTCAAAACAGAAAAGGCAAAGTTTAAAGCAATAGTTGAGGAAGTCAAAAAAAGGCACGCCCTTGGCCAACCAATTTTGATCGGAACGAGGTCGATTGAAAAAAATGAGTTGCTTTCAAAACTTTTACAAAAAGAAGGAATTTTACATCAGGTTTTGAACGCAAAGCATCATGAAAAAGAAGGGCAAATCATTGCCCAGGCTGGCAAACTTGGAGCTGTAACTGTAGCAACAAACATGGCAGGTAGGGGAGTTGATATTATTTTGGGAGGAAACCCTCAAAACAAACAAGAATACGAAAAAATTAAAAAATTGGGAGGGCTTTTTGTTTTGGGAACAGAAAGACACGAAGCAAGGAGAATAGACAATCAATTGAGAGGAAGAGCAGGAAGGCAGGGAGATCCAGGGGAAACTCAATTTTTCGTTTCTTTGGAAGATGAACTAATTAGAATTTTTGGTGGAGAAAAAATTAAAAATTTGTTGGAGAAGTTTGATTTTCCAGAGGATCAACCAATAGAATCTGAACTGATATCAAAAGTTATTGATGAAATCCAAAAAAGAGTAGAGGGCTACCATCTTGACATGCGAAAACACCTTTTAGAATATGATGAAGTTTTAAATTTGCACAGAGAGGCTTTCTATCGAAAAAGACGAGAAATTTTATTTGCCAAACCAGAAGAAATCGAAGCCCTGACAAAAGCAATTGTTTTAAAAAATGGTTTCTCTCAAAAAGATTACCAGGAAAAAGAAAAAGAAGTTGGCAGGGAAACCTTAATAGAGCTTGAAAGATATTTTATGTTGAGAATCTTGGATACTCTTTGGGTTAATCATTTAGAAAGCATGGAGTATCTCAGAGATGCAGTTTCTTTAAGAGCCTTTGGTCAAAGAGATCCTTTGCTTGAATACAAAAAGGAGGGTCGAAGAATTTTCCAAAATTTTTTCGAAAATTTCGAAAAAACCTTTGCTAAGGTAATAATGAGTTTGAGAGTCCAACCCCAACTTTTGCCAACCCGCAAAAAAGTTGG